>DYFB01000042.1 GCA_020725405.1 Symbiobacterium sp.
TCATCGCCGCCCAGTCCATCGGTGAGCCGGGGACCCAGCTCACGATGCGGACCTTCCACACCGGCGGCGTGGCCGGCGAGGATATCACTCACGGCCTGCCTCGGGTCGAGGAGCTCTTCGAGGCCAGGAAGCCCAAGGGTCAGGCGACCATCACCGAGCTCGGCGGTGTGGTTCAGATCGTCGAGGCTCGAGGCAAGCGCGAGATACAGGTCACGGCCGGCGACGGGGAGACGGCCTCCTACGCCATCGCCTACGGCGCCCGGCTCAAGGTCCGGGACGGGCAGACGGTCGAGGCCGGTGACGAGCTGACCGAAGGCTCGGTCAACCCGCACGACATCCTGAAGATCAAGGGCGCCCGCGGGGTCCAGCTCTATCTCCTCCACGAGGTCCAGAAGGTCTACCGGATGCAGGGGGTCGACATCAACGACAAGCACATCGAGACGGTCATCCGGCAGATGCTGAGGAAGGTGAAGGTGGACGACGCCGGCGACACCGACCTTCTGCCGGGTGGCCTTGTCGACGTCTTCGACTTCGAGGAGGCCAACGCGGCCGTCATCGCCGAGGGCGGGCGTCCGGCCACGGCCCGGCCGGTCCTGCTCGGCATCACCAAGGCGTCCCTGGCCACGGACTCTTTCCTGTCCGCGGCCTCCTTCCAGGAAACGACCCGGGTCCTCACCGACGCGGCCATAAAGGGCAAGCGCGACCGCCTCCTCGGGCTCAAGGAAAACGTGATCATCGGCAAGCTCATCCCGGCCGGCACGGGGATGGCGCGCTACCGCAACATCCGGATCATCGCCGAGGACCTACGGGACGACCTCTTCGAGTTCCCGGACATCCCCGGGGAGGGCGAAGAGGATCCTGGGGCCGACGAGCCCCGGGGGGACGGTCTCGGCGTCCCCCTCTTCGTTGACGAGACCGGTGAAGGGGCCGATCCTCCGGACGAGGCCCCGGTCGGGGCGGACGAGGAGCAGTCGTCGGCGTTGGGTGAGGTAGGGCCGGATGAGGCGGCCCGGGCTGGCGAGGCGGCGCCGGCCGCGGTGGACGGCCCGGACGGCGACCGGCCGGCTGGCGAGGAGGCGGGGGCGGATACCGGGGCCGACAGGCCCGAAGCGAAGGTGTGACAAGGCTAACGGGGCCCGTCTTCGTTGACACCCCTGGACCCCGGTGCTAGAATAGGGGAGTGTTTGTCCGGGCGGGCCCCGCACGAGACGCCGGAGCAGGAGGGCTCAATCGTGCCGGTCTACGAGAGACTCGCCGGGGCGAGGTCCAGGACGGTCGGGACCAAGCAGACCCTCAAAGCCCTGCAGAAGGGGAAGGTCCGCCTGGTCTACGTCGCCCGGGACGCGGAGGAGAAGGTTGTCCGCGACATTTTGAGGCTGTCGCGAGAGAAGAACGTCGAAGTTGTCTACGCCGATTCAATGGTGAGGCTGGGGCAGGCCTGCGGCATCCACGTCGGGGCGGCCACGGCCGCGGTCCTTGAAGACTAGCGAGGGGGCTACCAGGCTCTAGCGCCGGCACTTCAAGACTGAGGCGCCGACAACCGAAGAGTCAGGGGTAAGTCTTTTTTTGGTCTTCTGAAGCGTGCGTGGTGAGGAGGTGTCTCGCTTGCCGACGATTAGCCAGCTCGTTCGCCACGGACGGGTGGCCAAGACCCGGAAGTCCAAGGCTCCGGACCTGCAGGGCAATCCGCAGAAGCGCGGGGTCTGCACCGTCGTGAAGACCATGCAGCCCAAGAAACCCAACTCCGCCCTCCGGAAGGTGGCGCGGGTCCGGCTGACCAACGGTGAGGAGGTCAGCGCCTACATCCCGGGCGAAGGGCACAATCTCCAGGAACACTCCGTGGTGCTGGTCAGGGGCGGACGGGTCAAGGACCTGCCCGGCATCAGGTACCATATCGTCAGGGGAACGTTGGACACCGCGGGCGTTCAGAACCGCCACCGCGGCCGGTCGAAGTACGGGGCGAAGAAGCCCAAGAAGTGAGGGGGGAGACCCTTTGCCTAGACGCGGACGGGCTCCGCGCCGGAAGGTCGCGCCCGATCCCGTTTACGGGAACGAGGCCCTGGCCAGGTTCACGAACAAGATAATGTACGACGGGAAGAAGTCCCTGGCCCAGAGGATCATCTACGAAGCCATGGACATCATCCGGGACAAGACCGGCAAGGAGCCCATCGAGGTCTTCCAAATGGCCCTGAAAAACGTCGCCCCCGTTCTGGAGGTTAAATCCCGCCGGGTCGGCGGCGCCACGTACCAGGTTCCGGTGGAGGTCAGGCCGGAGCGGCGGTCCTCGCTGGCCATGCGCTGGCTCATCGACTACTCCCGGGCGCGCGGGGAGCGGACGATGGCCGAGCGGCTCGCCGGTGAGCTCCTGGACGCCGCCAACAACACCGGCAACGCGGTGAAGAAGAAGGAAGACACGCACCGGATGGCCGAGGCCAACAAGGCCTTCGCCCACTATCGCTGGTAGCGCAAGCGGTCGACTCAGGCTCCTCGCGCTGCCTCCGGCAGCGGAGGAAAGCCGCCGGAGGAAAGCCGCCGGGAGAGAAGAGCGGGGCCGGGCGGCCCTGGAGACGACGCCGGTCACGGAAGGGAGGTGGAGCGAGATGCCCAGAGAGCACGAGCTCGAGAAGACGCGCAACATCGGTATAGTGGCCCATATCGACGCGGGCAAGACCACGACCACCGAACGCATTCTGTTCTACACCGGTCGGGTCCACCGGATGGGTGAGGTTCACGACGGCGCCTCCACGATGGACTGGATGGTCCAAGAGAAGGAGCGCGGCATCACCATCACCTCGGCCGCCACCGCGTGCGTTTGGAGAGGTTTTCGTATCAACATCATTGACACGCCAGGACACGTAGACTTCACCATCGAGGTAGAGCGGTCCCTCCGGGTCCTTGACGGGGCCGTGGCCATCTTCTGCGCCAAGGGCGGGGTCCAGCCCCAGTCGGAAACGGTCTGGAGGCAGGCCGACAAGTACCGTGTTCCCCGTGTCGCGTACGTGAACAAGATGGACACTGTCGGCGCCGACTTCGACCGTGTGCGTGAGGAAATCCGCCGGAAGCTCGGAGCGACGCCCGTGGCCGTGCAGGTGCCCATCGGGGTCGAGGAGAGCTTCCGCGGCGTTTGCGATCTCGTGACGGGGAAGGCCATCTACTTCGTCGACGAGCTGGGAACGCAGCTCAGCATCGAAGACCCGCCGGCGGAGATGGCCGACCTGATAACGAAGCGCAGGGAAGCCCTTGTCGAGGCGGCCGCCGAGCACGACGACGAAGTGATGTCGCTTTACCTTGAGGGGAAGGACGTTCCTGCCGAACTCATCCGCCGCGCGATCCGGCGCGGGACCGTGTCCGTGAAGCTCGTGCCGGTCCTTTGCGGGGCGTCGTACCGGAACAAGGGTGTGCAGCCCCTTCTCGACGCGGTCGTAGACTACCTTCCCTCTCCGCTCGACGTGCCGGCCATGACCGGCGTGGTCCCCCGGACGGGTGAGGCCACCTCCAGGCGGCCGAGCGACGAGGAGCCGGCTTCGGCGCTGGCTTTCAAGATCCAGTCAGACCCCCACGTCGGCCGGCTCACCTATATCCGGGTCTACTCCGGCGTCATCCGGTCCGGGGCCAACCTCCTCAACGCCTCCCAGGGCTCGAAGGAGCGCATCGGGCGCCTCCTGCGGATGCACGCCGAGCATCGCGAGGATGTCGACGAGGCTCGGACCGGGGACATCGTCGCCGTGGTCGGCCTGAAGAAGGTGCGCACCGGCGACACCCTCTGCGCCGAGAACCGGCCGGTGATCTTCGAGCCGATGAACTTCGCCGAACCGGTCATCTCCGTGGCCATCGAGCCGAAGACGAAGGCCGACCAGGATAAGCTGGGCGTCTCGCTCGGGCGACTGTCGGAAGAGGACCCGACCTTCCGGTCCCATACCAACGAGGAGACCGGGCAGACCATCATCTCCGGGATGGGCGAGCTCCACCTGGAGATCATCGTCGACCGGTTGGTCCGGGAGTTCAAGGTCGAGGCGAACGTGGGTCGGCCGCAGGTCGCCTACAAGGAGGCCATCCGCCGGGCGGCCAGGGCGGAGGGCCGTTTCGTCCGCCAGACCGGCGGCCACGGCCAGTACGGTCACGTAATTCTCCACATTGAGCCCTCCGACAAGCCCTTCGTCTTCGTGAGCGAGGTCAAGGGAGGGGCCGTGCCGTCCGAGTTCATCCCGGCCGTGGAGCGGGGGGCGAGGGAGGCCTGCGACAGCGGTGTCCTCGCCGGCTACCCGGTCATCGGGGTCGCCTGCCGGCTGGTCGACGGCTCCTACCACGAGGTCGACTCCTCCGAGATGGCTTTCCGCGTGGCGGCCTCGATGGCCATGCGCAAGGCTCTCTCCCAGGCCGACCCGGTCATCCTCGAGCCGGTCATGGACGTTGAGGTTCTCGTCCCGGAGGAGTACATGGGCGATGTCCTGGCCGACCTGAGCGCCCGGCGGGGGCGGGTCGACGGCATGGAGAGCCGCGGCCACATCCATCTCATCCGGGCTCACGTGCCTCTGGCGGAGATGTTCGGCTATTCGACGGACCTCAGGTCGAGGAGCCAGGGCCGGGGGACCTACACCATGCAGTTCGGCTGCTATGAGCAGGCGCCGCCCGCTGTCTCGACCGCGGCCATCGGCGCTCGGGGAGCGGGAAAGAAGTAACCTTTTGCGGGGCGTTTGAGAGGTAGATTCCAGAGCCGGAGCGCCGGCCCGAGGGCGGGCGCCCAGTAAGGGGAGACGGAGTAAATGGGCAAGAAGAAGTTTGAGCGGACGAAGCCGCACGTGAACATCGGGACGATTGGCCACGTGGACCATGGTAAGTCGACGTTGACTTCGGCGATAACGCTGGTTTTGGAGAAGAAGGGTCTTGCGGAGTATATGCCGTTCGACCA
>DYFB01000043.1 GCA_020725405.1 Symbiobacterium sp.
GGCCCGTCTCTGGGACGTGGCCTACCGCCCCTACCTCCGGGCCCACTCGGGCGTCCGGGCGCCGGTAGCCGTCGTCTACCATACCCACGCCTCCGAATCGTTCCTACCTGAGCTCTATCCCGACCCCGAGGCGAGAGCCGGCCTCGACCCCGACTTGCGGGCCTTCACCCAGGACCCCGAGCTCAGCGTCGCCCGCGTCGGGCGGGAGCTCGCCCGAGCTCTCGGCGAGCTCGGCCTCGACTGCCGGCACCTCCCCGACGTCCACGACGGGGGGGCGCCCGAAGGCCGCATCGGCGCCTACGAGCGGTCGAGAGCGACCCTTACGGCCGCCCTGTCCTCCGCCACCGGTCCGGTCCTGGTCCTCGACATCCACCGCGATGCCGTCACGGGACGGGCCGCCCTCGGCGACCGGACAGCGGCCAGCATCCTTCTCGTCGTGGCCCGGCAGAACCCGTGGTGGCAGTGGAACTACACCTTCGCCCGGGGCCTCGCGGAGCGCCTCGAGGCCGCCGCGCCGGGCCTGTGCCGCGGGGTCCGCATCCTCGACGGCACCTACAACCTTGACGTCTCGCCTCTCGCCCTCGTCGTGGAGATTGGCGGGGCCGAGTCCACCCTGGACGAGTGCTTGCTCTCAGCCCACGTCCTTGCCGGGGTCATCGCCGACTACTTCCAGGGACCTTGACCGGAGCCGATCCACCTCGACCGGATAGTCTCGGCCGCCGAGGGTGAGCGGCCTCTCGGCCTCAGTCCCGCGGGCCCCCCTCCGCGCGGAGCAGGGCCACGAGGTCCGGACGCCGGAGCAGGAAGAAGAGAAGGGGCAGTCCCACGAGGTAGGTCGCGACCGCCTCGCCGGCCGCGATGTAGAGCCAGGAGAGCCACAAGGGGATGTCCAGACCCAGGATGACGGGGAGATAGGTCCCGACCACCAGAGCGTTGACCAGGATGGTCGGCAGAGGGACAAGCCAGGGGCGCCGGCCCAGACGCGAGACGACGATGGCCGCGAGCAGGGTGGCCAGGCTGCCGAAGACAAGATCGACCAGGCCGAGCCCGCCGGCCAGATTGGCCGCGAGACAGCCCAGGAAGAGGGCCGGGACGGCCAAGGGGGTCAGAGCCGGAAGGACCATCAGGGCTTCGGACACACGGACCTGCACCGGGCCATAGGCGAAAGACGAGAAGGGCGGCAGGACGGTCAGAACCAGATAGACGGCGGCCAGAAGCCCGACCCTGGCGACGATCCTCGCAGTCATGACGGTCCCCCTTGCCTCTCGGCTCGTCTGTATTCGGCGCCGCGCGGCGGCGACCTTTGCGGTCGCGACCTTCGCGGCCGCGACCTCCACGGCGGCGAACTTCGCGGCCACGACCTCCGCTTCCCTCGGGTCCACCCGCAGGTCCGGACCTTGTGGTATTATGACCCTGCTCCGGGACCCTGCCGGAGCCCAGCCGGAACCTCGACTCCCGGAGAAGGGAGACGACCCGTGACCCTGCTCATCGTCAAGAACCTCTCCAAGTCCTACGGCGCCGACCGGGTCTTCTCCGGGGTGACCTTCACCCTCGCCCGCGGCGACCGGACCGGCCTGATCGGGCCCAACGGGTCGGGCAAGACGACCCTCCTTGAAATCCTGGTCGGGCGCCTGGCTCCCGATGGAGGGGAGGTTTCTCTCGTCGGACGGCCGAAGGTCGGCTACCTTGCGCAGGAGGTCGGCCCGGCGCCCGCCGGAGGGCCGGGACTTCTGGCCTACACCCTCGGAGCGATGAGCGACCTCGCGGCCGGCCAGGACCGCCTGCGCGAGCTGGAAGTGCGGATGGCCGGACTCGCCGAGGGAAGCCCCGACCTACCCCGGCTCATGGCCGAGTACGGAGCCGTGCGCGAGGCCTTCGAGCGCCGGGGCGGGTACTCCATGGAGGCCCGGGCCCGCGAAGTCCTCTTCGGGCTCGGCTTTTCAGACGAGCACCTCGGCCTCCCGCTCAACAGGCTCAGCGCGGGCCAGCGCACCCGGGCCCGATTGGCCCGGCTCCTTCTCGAGGAGCCCGACCTCCTCATCCTCGACGAGCCGACGAACCACCTCGACCTCGAGGCCACCGAATGGCTCGAGAGCTTCCTCCACAGCTACCCGGGTGCCGTCCTCGCCGTGGCCCACGACCGCTACTTCCTCGACATCGTGACCCGGCGCATCCTCGAGCTCGAGCGGGAGCGGCTGACCGAGTGGGCGGGCAACTACACCGCTTACGTCGCCCAGAAGGAGGCCCGGCTGGCTCAGGCCCGGAAGGACTACGAGGCCCAGCAGGCCGAGATAAAGCGCCTGGAGGCCTACGTCCGCCGCTACAGGGCCGGCAACCGGTCGACCATGGCGAAGTCCCGCGAGAAGGCCCTGGCCCGAATCGAGCGCCTCGACCGTCCTCCCGGTCCGAGCCGAACGGCCGGCCTCCGCTTCGCCCCGGCCGAAAGGTCGGGGAGGGAGGTCCTGCGCCTGGAAGGGCTCGGACTGGCCTTCCCCGGGGACGCCCCCGACGGCGGTCCATCCTGGCTCTTCCGGGACGTCTCGGCCGCCGTCCGCCGCGGGCAGCGGGTCGCCCTGGTCGGGCGGAACGGAACCGGGAAGACGACCCTGCTCCAGTGCCTCGTGGGCCGGCGGAAGCCCACGACCGGCCGGGTCGTCTGGGGGGCCGGCGTCAAGGTGGCCTACTTCTCCCAGGACCTTGACGACCTCGACGACCGGAGGACGGTTCTCGATGAGGTGATGGGCTCCGCGGGCCTCGACATCCCGGCCGCCCGCAGCTACCTCGGCCGCTTCCTTTTCTCGGGGGAGGAGGTCTCCCGGCCGGTCGGCGTCCTCAGCGGAGGCGAGCGGACCAGGTTGCTCCTGGCCTGTCTCATCGCCGCCCGGCCCAACGTCCTTGTCCTCGACGAGCCGACAAACCACCTCGACCTCCGCGCGAGGGAGGCCCTCGAGACCTCCCTCGAAGAGTTCTCCGGCACGGTCATCTTCGTCTCCCACGACCGCTACTTCGTGGAACGGCTGGCCACCCACATCTGGGAGCTCGACGGCGGCACCCTGGTCACGTTCGCCGGCGGCTACCGCGACTACCGCCTCCAGTTGGCCCGCGGGAGGGCCGAGGCCGGCGGCCTCGGCGCCACCGGCGCCCCGGACGCCCGCCCGGCCGCCGCTCCCGGCGGGGGACAGGGCTCCTCCAAGGGAAGGCGGGCCCGGCTGGAGCGTGAGCTCGCCGAGGTCGAGGCCCTCATCAGCCGTCTGGAGCGGCGGCGGGGCGAGATCGAGACCCTCATGATGAGCCCCGAAGCCTACCGGAGCGGAGGAGCGGGCGAGCTGGCCCGCGAGCACCGCGGGGTGCTCAAGGCCATCGAGGAGGCTCTCGGTCGCTGGGAGTCGCTCGCGGCCGACCTCGAGTAGACCGTCGCCGGCCCGCCGGAGGGTCGCGGCCGGGCCTGCCCCGGCCCGGCGAGCCCGGTCCCTCAAGGCCGCCCGACGACGCTCGCGTCCGCGTGGACCTCGACCTCCACGGGACCGAAGATGGTGAAGACGGGCGGGCGGACCCGCGCCCGGACGAGCACGCAGACCGTCGGGTGCTCGAGCTCCCGCCCCGTGACCGGGCAGGTCGCCCGGGCGCCGGCATCCAGGTTGCGGACGCTCACGGAGACCACCACTGACCCCGGTTCGATGAAGGCCCGACCCGTGAGATTCTCTCTCACCCAGGCCTCGGCGTCCCGGACGGCCTCGGGCCCGCGGATGACGACCCGCCCCTCGGCCAGAAGCTCGAAATCGAGGTCCTGCACGCCCGCGAGAGCGCCCATGTCCGCGGCGGCCCGCATCTCCGCCCTCACCAGGAGCAGGACCCCGACGTCGATGGCAAGGCCGAGCGAGGCCAGAAGGCAAGGAAGGAAGAGGACGACCAGGACGCCCGCAGCCCCCCGCTCGCCCCTCCGCAACCGGGCCGGCTCGCCCTCCGCGCCCCTCATCGTCCCCTCACCTTCTCGCTCCGCGTGACCACCTCGGCCGTCAGGGTCACGGTCTCCCCGAGCAGGGGACGGAGGATGGCGCTCGTCACCGGATAATCGTAGACCAGGCTGACCCGAATCATCGTCCCGTACGAGGCCTGCTTAGGTGTTATCGATACGGAGACGGCCTCGGGGGCGATGCCGCCGAGGGCCAGGTAGCGATGGACGCACTCGTAGGCCCCCGGCGTGGCCCCTCCCTCCACTGCGGCCCGGCGGGCGCCCTCCCGGGCGGCGCCGGTCATGACGAGCTTGGCGTTGAAGACCAATCCGAACTCCACGACACTGAAGAGGATAAGAAAGAGAAGGCCGGCGGTGAGGACAAACTCGACGGTGGCCGCCCCGGCCTGTCCCGCCTGTCCGGCGCGTCCCGCCTGTCCGGCGCGTCCCGCCTGTCCGGCGCGTTCCGCCTGTCCGGCGCGTTCCGCCCGTCTGGCGCGTTCCGCCTGCCCGGCGCGTCCCGCCTGTCCGGCGCGTCGCGCGCGTCCCGCCGCTGGCCGTCGCCCCCCGCACATCCCGCGTCCCCCCTCTCCCGAGAATACCGGCCTCCCCGGCCGGCCTCCCCGGCCGCGGTCAGGGTCCCACGCCGGTGAGCCGATCGATGATGCTCTGGAGCCGGTCCTGCAGAGTCGCGCCCAGCGCGGACAGGCTCGAGATGAGGACGACGACCACCAGAGCCAGAAGCAGGGCGTATATCCCCTAACCGTGGTGACCTGGAAAGGGAACGGCCGGCCCCGGGCCCTGGACGTGCGGGCGGGACTACTCCCCAACCTCGACCCGCAGCGGTTTCGGCGAGACCCACCGCCGGGCCTCGTAGCCCTCCAC
>DYFB01000044.1 GCA_020725405.1 Symbiobacterium sp.
CGCGCCGGGCGGACCCGCGGGCGGGGGACCGCCCGGCGGGACGCCGCACACCAGAGCGGAGGGAGGGAGCTGAGAGCCAGCCGCCCGCGACGTGTCCCATTCAGCCAGGTCCTAGAAAAGGGGGCCCCACCATGAACAGACTGACGAGAGGACGGATACGGATACGGACAATCCTCGCGCTGGTGGCGCTGGCTGCGGTCGTCGGGGCCGCGGTCTCCGGTTGCGGCGGCCGCCAGGCGGCCAAGGTCATCAAGATCGGCCTTATCGCTCCCATGACCGGCGATGTCAAGACCTTCGGGGAGTCGACCAAGAACGGGTTCATGCTCGCCCTCGAAGAGGCCGGGATGAAGGTCGCCGGCTTTGACATCGTCCCCGTGCTCGGCGACGACCGGAACGACCCGACGGAATCGGTCAACGTCGCCACCAAGCTCGCGACCCAGGACGGGGTGAAGGCCATCATCGGTTCGGTCAGCTCGAAGTGCTCCATCCCTGTCTCCGAGGTCTGCCAGGCGAACAAGGTGGTGCAGATAACGCCGACGTCCACCAACCCGCGGGTAACCGTCGACCAGGGCGCGCGCAAGACCTACGTCTTCCGGGCCTGCTTCATCGACCCCTTCCAGGGCACGGTCGCGGCCAAGTTCGCCCTCCAGACTCTCGGGGCGAGAACGGCCGCCGTTCTCTTCGACCAGGCCAACGACTACACCATCGGCCTGGCCAACTACTTCAGGGACGCCTTCACCGCCGGCGGCGGGGAGATAGTCGCCTGGGAGGCCTACTCCAAGGATGACGTGGACTTCTCGGCCCAGCTCACCAAGGTAGCCAGGCTGAACCCGGATATCCTCTATCTTCCCGACTACTACACCAAGGTCAACATCATCGCCCAGCAGGCTCGGGCCAAGCGTATAACCTCCACGTTCCTCGGCGGGGACGGTTGGGACTCGAGCGAGCTCGACTTCGAGACAATGGAGGGCGGCTACTTCACCAACCACTATTCGGCCGAGGATAGCCGTCCTGAGGTCCAGGCCTGGGTGGCCAAGTACCGGGCCAAGTACGGCTCAACGCCGGATGCCCTGGCCACTCTGGCCTACGACGCGACGAAGTTGCTCCTCGCGGCTATCGAGGCGGCCGGGTCGGACGACCCGGCGGCCATCCGCGATGCCTTGCAGGCCATCGAGTTCGACGCCGTCAGCGGGCGCGTGTTCTTCGACGCGGACGGCAACCCCATTAAGGCCGCGGTGGTCATGCAGATAAGCGGCGGCGATCAGAAGTACGTCGAGACGGTCAGTCCGTAGCCTGTCCGGCTGCGAGGGCCCGGCCCCGGGAGGAGGGGCGAGGGGTACCCCGCGTCCCTCCCCCGGAGCCCGGTTAGCCGCGGCCCCGGAGGGCCGGCGCGGGTGTCGCGGGCCGGCGCGGCGGACGAATCCACCTTGGGGAGGGAATCCGGTTGGCCGGAGTGCTTGAACAGATCCTTAACGGACTTCAGCTCGGGTTCGTCTACGCCCTGATTGCCCTGGGTTACACCATGGTCTACGGCATCATCAGGCTCATCAATTTCGCCCACGGCGACATCTTCATGGTCGGGGCGTTCGTCGGGGTGCTCGGGTACACGGTCTGGGGGCTTCCCTTTCCGGTGGCCGTCGGGGTGGCCATGCTCGTCTGCGCCGTACTGGGCGTGATCATCGAGCGCCTGGCTTACCGCCCCCTGCGCTACGCTCCCCGCATCGCCGCCCTGATAAGTGCTATAGGCGTCTCGCTCTTCCTGGAGTACTTCTGCTCGCTCAACTTCGTCTTCGGCCCGAACTACCGGGTGGTTCCACGGCCCTTCGAGGTGACCAGCTTCTCGGTCGCCGGGGTGACCGCCTCGAACATCATGGTGGTGGTGACCGTCGTGGTCATCGCCCTCCTGGGGGCTCTGCAGTATCTCCTCTTCCGGACCAGGACGGGTAAGGCCATGCGGGCCGTCTCCCAGGACCACGACGCGGCCCGACTCATGGGCATCAACGTCGACAGTGTCATCTCGACGACCTTCGCCGTCGGGTCGGCCCTGGCCGCGGCCGGCGGCGTCCTCTACGCCGTCGCCTACCGTCAGATATGGCCCTTCCTGGGCATCATGCCCGGGCTCAAGGCCTTCACCGCAGCGGTCCTCGGCGGCATCGGTATCGTGCCCGGCGCGGTCCTGGGGGCCCTCATCATGGGGCAGGTCGACGTGCTCTCGGCCGCCTACGTCTCCTCGCAGTTCCGGGATGCCATAGGCTTCTCCATCCTCATCCTCGTCCTACTGGTGCGGCCCACGGGCCTTCTCGGGTCGCGCCAGCCCGAGAAGGTGTAGGCCATGGGTGCCGGATGGAGAGTCCTGACCCGTCGGGCCCTCTTCCCCCTGGCCGCGACGGCCCTGTACCTCGCGGTCAGAGTGCTGGCCGCGACCGGTCTCCTCAACGCCTACTGGCGGCTGGTCCTCGACCAGGCCCTCATCCTGGCCATCGCCGCCCTCGGCCTGAGCCTGATCTACGGCTTCTGCGGTCAGTTCTCGCTGGGGCACGCCGCCTTCTATGGGCTGGGAGCCTACACGGCCGGGCTGATCGGCAAGACGTGGGGGCACGGCGACCCGCTGTGGTTCGTCCTCTCGCTCCTGGCCGGGGCCGCCGTGGCCGGGCTGGCGGCCGTCATCTTCGGCCTTCCCGTCCTGCGCCTGAGGTCCGACTATCTCGGCATCGCCACTCTCGGCTTCGGCATCATTGTCAAGGTCCTCATGGACAACTCGAACAAGCTCATCCCGGCCACCGGCGGGGCCACCGGGATGACCGGCACCCCCGCCGTGGCCGACTTCACCTGGGTATTCGGGACCACCGTTCTGGTCATCTACCTCGTCCGCAACCTCGTCCACTCCCGCTACGGGCGGGCCTGGGTGGCCGTCCGCGAGGACGAGGTGGCCGCCGACGCCATGGGCATCGACACCACCCGCTACAAGACCGTGGCCTTCGCCCTCGGCTGCGCCCTGGCCGGGCTTGCCGGTGGGCTCTACGCCCACCGCTACCCCTTCGTCCACCCTTCGAGCTTCGACTTCCTGAAGTCCGTCGACTTCCTCATCGTTGTCGTCCTCGGGGGGCTCGGGAGCTTCACGGGGACGGTGGTGACCGCCGTCGCCTGGGTCTTCCTCCTGGAGGTTCTCCGCAGCGTCCTCGGCCAGGCCTTCCTAGACTGGCGCGGTGTCGCCTACGCCCTTATCCTCACGACGGTCATCATCCTCCGACCCAAGGGACTTCTGGGCGGCAAGGAGTGGGCTGCCCTCCTCCCCGGGGAGGAGCGGGGACGAAGGAGGGACCTAAGTGCCTGAACTGGAGATAGCCGGTCTCGACAAGTCCTTCGGCGGCCTCAAGGCCGTCTCCGGGTTGAACCTGGCGGTCGAGGAGGGCGAACTCGTCGGCCTCATCGGGCCGAACGGGGCCGGAAAGACGACGGTGTTCAACCTCGTCACCGGGTTGGTCCCGGCGACCTCGGGTGAGATCAGATTCCGGGGCAGGAGCCTGCGCGGACTCGCGCCCCACCGCATCTTCCGTCTGGGCATCGCCCGGACGTTCCAGAACATCCGTCTCTTCAGGGAGACGACCGTCCTCGACAACGTTCTCGTCGTCCTCGATGCCCGGTCGAGCTACGGCCTTGCCGCCGCCGCCCTGCGGACGCGGCGGGCGGTGGCCGAGCAGGAGCGGGCCCGGCGGGAGGCCCGCGAACTCCTGGACATGGTGGGTCTTGGTTCGCGGGCCGGGGAGCTTGCCAGGAGCCTGCCCTACGGGGCCCAACGCCGGCTGGAGATGGCCCGGGCCCTGGCCGGCTATCCCCACCTTCTCCTTCTCGACGAGCCGGCGGCCGGGATGAACCCCTCCGAGGTCCGCGATCTCTGCGGGCTCATCCGGGACGTCAAGCGCCGCTTCGGGCTGACGGTCCTCCTTATCGAGCACCAGATGGGCGTGGTGATGAACCTGTGCTCCCGCGTGGTGGTCATGGACTTCGGCCAGGTCATCGCCGAGGGTAGCCCTTCCGATATCCAGCGCCACTCGCGGGTGCTCGAGGCCTACCTCGGAAAGCGGGGGAGCCGGTCATGATCCTCGAGGTCAGGGAGATCGACGTCTTCTACGGGTCCATCCAGGCCCTCCACCAGGTGTCGTTCGAGGTCGCGGAGAGGGAGATAGTGACGCTCATCGGGCCCAACGGGGCCGGGAAGTCGACCACCCTCCGGGCCCTCTCCGGGCTCGTCCGCCCGAGAAGCGGGCGCATCATCTACCAAGGTCGCGAGCTCAGCCGGGTTCCGGCCCACGAGATAGTCAGGCGGGGCCTCAGCCAGTGTCCCGAAGGGCGGCGGGTCTTCGTCAACCTCACCGTGCTCGAGAACCTCGAGATGGGGGCCTACACCCGCTCCGACCGGGCCGAGATAGCGGCAAGCTTGGAGCGGGTCTTCCGACACTTCCCCCGCCTGAAGGAACGGGTGCGGCAGGCGGCGGGGACGCTCTCCGGAGGCGAGCAGCAGATGCTGGCCATGGGGCGGGCCCTGATGTCCAGGCCCCGGCTCCTCCTCCTCGACGAGCCGTCGATGGGGCTCTCGCCGCTTCTCGTGGAGGAGGTATTCGCCATCATCCAGGACATAAACCGGGCCGGCACGACGGTCCTCCTCGTCGAGCAGAACGCGGCCATGGCCCTGGCCATCGCCAACCGGGCCTACGTCCTTGGGGCCGGCCGGGTCGTCCTCGCCGGAGCGGTGGCCGACATCCGCGACGACCCGCGGGTCCAGGCCGCCTACCTCGGGGACGTCATCCTGGACGCCCCCGGCTGCGGGCCCGCGGCCGGGACCGACGCGGCGGCGAGCCGGAGCAGGGAGGAAACCCGAGCCTGATGGGCAATGCTCCTCCTGTGGCGGGTGAGGCGGTCCCCGAGAGGCGGAGGAACAGGTCGCTCAGCGGCGGGCGGGTCCCGTGGCCGGCCGTCGTCGCCCTTTGCTCCCTGGGCTGGGTGGTCCTCTACGCCGGCCGGGGCGTGCTCGCTCCCGGACTCGGGTCCATCGGGGCAGAGTGGGGTCTTGACGAGGCCTCGCTCGGCCTCATCTCGTCGGTCTTCTTCCTGGCCTATGCGGCCATGCAGGTCCCGACGGGTGTCCTCGCCGACCGGCTCGGGAAAAAGGGCATCCTTGTCGCCGGGCTCCTCCTGGTCAGCCTGGCCACGACTCTAAGGGGTCTCGCTCCTAGCTACGTTTTCTTCCTCCTCGCCGGGGGCCTGGCCGGGCTGGGGCAGGGGACCTACTACGCCACCCAGTTCGCCATCTCGTCGGCGGCCATCCCTCCCGCCCGTCGGGCCTTCGGGTCGGCCGTCATCTACGCCGGGATGTCGGTGGGTCTGTCCCTCGGACTGGTCCTGGCAAGCTACGTCAACTTCAGTCTCGGCTGGGGCTGGCGGGCCCCCTTCCTTCTCCTCGTCCCGCCGACGGTGGTCGTCGCCGGACTCTTCGCCCTCTACGTGCGCGAGGCGCACCCGGGTGGGCCCGGGCTCGCACCGGACCAGGCCACGCCGGCGGCGGGCGCCCCGCTGGAAGGCTGGCCCGCGACCTCCGGGGCTCCGGCCTCCCAGGCCCCCCCGGTCTCCCCAGCTTCCCCGGCCTCCCCAGCTTCCCCGGCCCTGAAGGGGGGCCTCGCACCGCGCCTCCTGGAGGTCTACGCCCTCAACTTCACCTCGCTCTATGCCTTCTTCATGCTCCTGGCCTGGCTCCCGTACTTCCTCGAGCACACCCGCGGGCTTTCGGGCGCGGAGGCGGGTCTGGCCGCGTCCGTCCTCTCCTGGGCGTCCATCCCCGGCGCCCTGGCCGTGAGCTTCTTGTCCGATCGCCTCGGAAGCCGGCTCGGGCCTCTCCGCCTCCTTCTCCCGGCGGCGGCGGCGAGCGTCCTGGGTCTCGCCCTGGTCGACTCGGGCCCGCTCCTCTACGGGTTCCTGATCATGTACGGGCTCTTCGGGAGATCGGCCGTCGACCCCCTCCTTGTGGCCAGGGTGGCCGAGCTGGCGCCGCCGGGGAGGTCGGCGACGACCCTTGGCCTCCTCAACTTCTCGGGGATGGTCGCCTCGGTCCTCGCCCCCTACGTGACCGGGGCCCTGGCCGTGGCGACCGGGGACATGCGCCACCCCTTCGTCCTGGCCGCGGGGATACTGCTCGGGGGGTCGGTCCTGGCCCTCGCGGCGGGCCGACCCCGGGCCGCCGGGACACTAGGTCAGACAGGACAGAAAGGCCAGAAGGGACGATGACTATCCAGTGAGGGAGCCGTCCACTCCTGCGCATCGCTACCTAGACCTGGTCCGCGGGGCCGCCAGCGCCATCAGGCCCTACGTCGTCCGGACGCCTCTCGTTCTCAGCCGGTCCGAGACGGCCCGGCTCGGCTTCCCCGTCTATCTCAAGCTCGAGAACCTGCAGGTCACCGGGGCGTTCAAGATCCGCGGAGCCACGAACGCCGTTCTCGCCCTGAAAGAGCGGGGGGTAGCTCACGTCGTGGCCGCCTCGAGCGGGAGCCACGCCATGGGCGTGGCCCTGGCCGCGCGCGTCTGCGGCCTAAGGGCGACCATCGTCATGTCCGAGTCGAGCCCCGAGGTGAAGCGCTGCAAGGTCAGGGCCTACGGGGCCGACCTCCGGGTCGAGGGAGCCACCTTCGACGACTCCTACCGGCTGGCCATGGACCTCGCCCGGGCGTCGGGAGCCGTCTTCCTCTCCGGCATCGAGGACGAGATGGTCATGGCCGGCCACGGGACGATGGGCCTTGAGATTCTCGAGGATCTACCGGGGGTCGACCTCGTGGCCTGCCCGGTGGGAGGCGGCGGGGCGATATCCGGGCTTCTCATGGCCCTGAAGGGCGCCCGGGGCCCGTCGGGGTCGCCCGCCCCCCGGGTCTGGGGGGTGCAGGCCGCGGGCGCCCCGTCGATGAAGGTCTCTCTGGAGAGAGGCGAGGTGACCGAGATCCCCCGGGCCGAGACCATGGCCGACGCCATCGCCGTCAGGCGGCCCGGCCGGCCGGCCTTCCACCTCGTGCGTGAGCTGGCCGACGGAATCACCACGGTTACCGACGCGGCGATGCTCGAGGCGGTGGGGCGCCTGGCCTGGCAGGATAAAATCGTGGCCGAGCCGGCCGGGGCGGCCCCCTTCGCCGTCGACTGGGACCGCGTCCTGGACCGCCGTCCGAAGGCCGCCGTCTTCATCGTCACCGGCGGGAACATCTCGAAGGACCTCTTTCTGAGGGCGCTCTCCGAGGTTACCGAGCTCGGGTGACTCCGGGGGGAGGAGGCGGCGGGGTCCGGGAGGAGATACCTTCCGCCCCCACGAAGTGCGGCAGTGCGGCCCGGAGGAAGAGAGGGAGGCGCGGCATGAGCGGCGAGAGGTTCACCGGAAGCGACGGGGCGGCTCCCACCGGCCGGCGATGCGGACCGGCGGAGGGGCCGGGCTGGAATGTGCCCCCGCACCTGCTGCGGTGGCTCCGCACCCTGGCCGCGTTCCGTGAACCCGCGCTGGCGGCCGGCACGGCTCTTCTCGTGGGTCTCATCCTCGCCTTGGCAGTGTCGGCCGTTGCCACCGCCTACCTTGACCCGGACCAGCTTCTGGCCGAGCTGGGTACGGACCGCTCCCCCTTCAACCCTCTCGTCACCTACGCCCTCTCCCACCTCGGTCCTTTCCGGGCCGGGACGGGGGGAGTCGTCCTCGGGGTCGAGGTTCCCTCGGTCCGCATCCTGGTCCGGCCCGGATTCCTCTGCCTGGTGCTCCTCCCCCTGGTCAGCCTCCTGGCGGGTTCGGCTGTCTTCTCCCGGGCCTTCGAGGCCCGGACCGGGCTGGGCCCGATCGGCTTCGCCGCCAGGACGGCCCTGGTCTACGCCGGCCTGTCGACGGTGGTGATTCTGAGCGCCAACGCTTCGCTGGCCGGCCTACTGAGACAGCTCCCGGTCTTCGCCGGGTTCTCGGTCCCGGGGACCTTCCTGATGGCTCTCTTGTGGGGTTTCCTCTTCAGCCTTCCGGGGTGGAGGCTCGCCCAGGCCGGTCCGCTCGGCGCCCCGGGCGGAAGGTACGCCCCGTATCTCCGGGCCGTGGCCGCCGGCTCTACGGCCCTGGCTCTGGAGTTCGCCTTCCTTCTTGCCGTCGGGCTGGTGGCCGTCCCACTGGTCATAGCGGGCTCGTCGTCCGCCGTTCCGCCAGCCGCCGGCCTGGCCGCGGTGCCGAACCTCGCCGCCTACGCCCTCGCCTACATCCACGGCTCGCCGGTCCACGCGGCCAGCAACCTCCCCGAACTCGAGGGGCGCGTCGCGGCGTCTCTGGCGGGAGGGGTCGAGGGGGTCCCCCCCTTCGGGTCGGTCCACTATCTTCTCCTTCTCGTTCCGCTGACGACCCTTCTTCTGGGCGGCTACGCCCTCGACCGGCGGCGGCCGGCCCTGGGCCTCGGCCGCTTGGGGGCTGCGGCCTTCTTCGGGCTCGGCTACGGGCTCGCCGGGGCCGCCGTCGTCAACGCCGCCCAGGTCAGCGTCCTGGCCCGGGGGGCCACCGAGATGCTCAACACCCTCGGGACCCTGGTCTACGGGGAGACCGTCGGGCTTTCGGTCGGGTGCCCGGTGCCGCTGACCTGGCTCCTCCTGACCGCCTCGGGCGCTCTCTTCGGGTTGACTGGAGCCGCCTTCAACCGGACCAAAGTGGCTCCCGGCGAGGCGGCCCCGACCGCTCGCGCGTCGAGCGGCCGGCGCTTCGGGGCCCTCGTCCTGACCCTCTCCGTCGCGGCCGCCGTGGCCGGCTACATCGCCCTGAAGCCGGTGGTGGCTCCGGGCCGCCGGCTGGTGGAGAACCAGGCCGTCGCCGGGGAACTCACCGAGTCCCGTCCGGCCCACCTCTACCGCTTCGCCGCGGTCGAGGGCCGGCTCTACATCGTCGAGACCCGGCGCCTCTCTCCCGAGTGCGACACGGTTCTCAGTCTTTACGACCGTCCGGTCCCGGTGGGGAGGCGCCTTGCCCGCAGCGACGACGTTGACGAGCTCTACGGCCATGCCTCCATGGCCTGCTGGATGGCGACGCGCTCGGGGACGGTCTACGTGGAGGTCGCCGCCTACTCCGACCACTACGGGACCTACGAGGTCCTCCTCTCCGTCCCGCCCCGCGGGGGCGGTCGCTCTCCGGAGGAGGCCGAGGCCCTGGTCGTGGACGGCCTCGGTGTCGTCGGGACCCTCGAACCCGGCAGGACCGGCTGGTTCACCTTCAAGGCCCGTGCGGGGACGACCTACTACGTCGTCACCGACTGCCTCGAGGGCGACACGGTCATCACCCTGTTTTCCGGTTCGCCGGAGAGCCCGGTGGCCGGCGATGACGACGCCGGGCCGGGCCCGGGTTCGCTTGTCGAGTACACCGCGGATGCAGATGAAGACCTCTTCGTTTGCGTCGGCCAGCACCCGCACCACGAGGGCGAGACCGTCTACCGCCTTCGGGTCCTGACCACTCACCCCGGGAACTAGGTCCGGGAGAAAAAGGGCAGGTGGTCTCGTCCCGGTGCAGAAGAAAGTGGAGTAGTCGCGACCTACCCCCGGTGACGCCGATCCACCCGTGGATCCATCCAGCCGACACAGCCGCCAGGACGCGTCCCGCCATGGGAGTCGCCAGGTCCCTCGGAGGAGATGAGCGTGGGGAGAAACAGCCTGCCTTCCGGGTTGACCTGGCCGCCTCTCTGGGTTGCCGTCTGCGTTTTCATCGGGTCCTATCTGCTTTCCCTTGTGGCGGCCCTGCTGCTCTTCCCGGCCTTCCATCCGGAGCCGGGGCAGAGCCCCGCCACGACGTGGATCGTGGCTGTGGACCTGGCCACGCATCTGGCCCTCGCGGTGCTCTCGGCCCGGGCCATCCTCGTCCGCAACCCCTCCCGTCTACCGGCCGCCGGGACCTATGCGGCCGACCCGGCCTCCCCTGACGTCGAGGCCCGCTCGGCCGCGGTGGCCTTCCTTACCCGCGTCCAGCGCTCCGACCTCGAGCTCGCCGCCCGGGCCCTTCTCTTCCTCGCCCCCGTGGTGGGCCTCCTGATGTGGGTGCAGACCCGGACCGGCTTCGTCATGACCCTCGAGGACTGGCAGATAGAGGTCCTGGCCCATCCGCTCGTCCTTGTGTCCACCTTCACTCTTGTGCCTGTGGCCGAGGAGCTGTTCTTCCGCGGGGTTCTCTACGGTTCCCTGGAAAAGTGGGGGTACCGGACGGCCTTCCTCGGAACCGTGGCCGTCTCCGCCCTCGTCCACTGGCCTCTGCCTCACGTCGTGGGTGCCCTGCCGGGGATGGTCGCCTTCACCTGGCTTCGCCGGCGTACGGGACGCCTCGCTCCGCCCGTCATCGCCCACGCCCTGTACAATTTCCTCCTGGTCGGAGGGGCGCTCGTCGTCGGAGCGCTCTTGGGCTGACCCTCCGGCTGCGGGCTCTGGCGGCCGGACGCCGTCTTCCAAGTCCGCGTCAGGCAGGGCCTGGACGCAGTCCGGCGAAGTCATTGGCGCCTTCGCGGGAGGGAGGTGGGCTGTGATGGCTCAAATCAAGGTCAAGTGCTCGAGGTGCGGCAAGGAGTTCTACATGCAGGATTACGAGCGCAAGACCTGCCCCGGCTGCGGCACCGTTGCCGTCGGACCCAAGGCTAAGTGACTGCAGGGGTGCCACCTCTTTGGTGGACGGCCCTTCTAGGGCCTGGGTTCGGCGAGGGACCGGGTGAACGAACGCCCGGCCTCGACAGCCGCTTCCCGGACTCCCGGCCGACGGGCGGCCTCGCCGGGGTGGTCAAGCCCGGGGAAGAACAGCGTCCCGGCGTGCTCGACCCCGAGGACGGTGAAGAAGACCTTGACGACCTCCTCGGCGTTCCGGATGAAGCGATCCCCCTTCTCCATCCCGCCCACGGCGAGCAGGAAACCCTTCCGGCCCTCCTCCGGCCTCAGCGAGGGGCGGCCGAGGAGATAGCGGGCGGCCCAGAAGCACTGGAAGCGGTCGATGGCCGCCTTGGTCTGGGCCGACAGGCTGCCGAAGTGGATGGGGCTCGATACCACGAGGCCGTCGGCCCTCTTCACGGCGTCATAGACGCCGAGCATGTCATCCCTGAGGACGCAGAGGCCGGTCAGGTCGCAGCCCCCGCAGGCCTGGCAGGGGCGGAAGCTGAGGTCGTTGAGGACGACGGTCTCGCTCCGCGCGCCGGTCGCCGCGGCTCCCTCGAGGAACCACTCCAGGAGGAGCCGGGTGTTGCCGCCCGGCCGCGGACTACCGGCCAGGCCCAGAATGCGCGGGCCCGTCCTGTCCCGCATCAGGCCGTCCCCTCGCTCTCGGCTGGCGCCCCGGCCGCCGGGGCCGGCGCTTCCGACCCGGTCGCCTCCTCGGCGTCGAAGTCGGGCAGGATCACCTCGACCTCACGCACGATGCGGACCCCGTAGGCGGCGAGGACGACGACGACGCCGATGACGCCGGTGACCAGGAAGAGGACGGCCATGCCGCTGCCGGGTCCGGTCCCGACGAGGCCGCCGAAGACCGGCAGGAGGGCCCCGCCGGCCCGCATTCCCGGCTCGAGGACGTGGTCGGCCAGCGGTCCTGCCGCGAGCGTGGCCAGCGGTCCACTGACCTGGGCGATGAGGAGGCGGACCGAGAAGACTCGCCCCTGGATGTCCGGCGGGACCTTCCTCTGCCAGATGGCCTGGTTCGAGGCGTTGATGAGCGGGCTGAACAGGGCCCCGGCGAAGGCGGCGACGAGCCAGCCCGTGAGGCTGCGGCCGAGGGCCATGAGGATGGACCCGGCCAGGAACGAGCCGGCCCAGCCCAGGAGAACCCCGTGGATCTTCCGCCGCGGGCCGCCCCACGTGCTCACGAGAACCCCCCCGGCGACGGCCCCGCCAGCCCAGGCCGACTGGACGGTCCCGAGAGCGAGGGCGTTGTCGCCCGTCCGGGCCAGGAGCATCGGGGACAGCAGGGCCGTGCCCATCACCGCGAGGAAGTTCCCGACGAGAAAGACGAGCTGGAGGCCGAGGAGACTCGGGCGGGCGAAGATGTAGCGGAAGCCGTAGCCGGCCTCCCGCCAGAGGCTGCCCCGGCTCTCGAGTCCGGCCGCGGAGGTCGGGGGTTGGGGGACGTGGACGAGAAGCAGGGCCCCGAGGGCCAGGCTCAGAGTGACGAGGTCGATGACGAGGATTCCGGAGACGTCGATGGTTCCGATGAGGGCGCCGGCCAGGGCCGGGGCGAAGACCATGGCCGCCGACTGGGCCAGGGAGATCATCCCACTCGCGCGGGCGTAGTGGTCCTTGGGGACCATGAGGGTGATGGCCGCCGAGTAGGCTGGGAACTGGAAGGCGTGGAAGGCGCCGATCCAGACCCCGGAAGCGTAGATGTGCCAGATCTGGAGATCGCCGAGGAGATAGAGGGCCAGGATGACGGCCATGGCCAAGCCGGAGGCCATGTCGCTCAGCATCATGGCCAGCTTGCGGTTCCAGTGGTCGACAAGGGCCCCGGCTATAGGGCTGAAGATGACGGTCGGGGCGAAGGAGAAGAACCAGAGGAGGGCCAGGGCCGTGGCCGACCCCGCGACCCGCCAGGCCCAGATGGTCAGGGCCATCACCGACATCATGCTGCCGAGAATGGATAGGAACTGGCCTAGGGCCACGACCGTGAAGGCCGCCATGCCCGTCACCCTGGCGCGGGGCGCCGCGGGTCCGATGGCCATGGGCTTGTTAGCACCGTCCG
>DYFB01000045.1 GCA_020725405.1 Symbiobacterium sp.
AGCTTCTCGATCTGCTCGGGAGTGAGTATCCCCGTCAGGGCCTCGCGGTACCCGGCGGCCTTCTCCTGGAAGGCCTCCCGCAGCTGGTTGAGCTCCTGGAGCCTGGCCTCGAGCTGGGCCTGGTCGGCCTCGGGGTCCCGGCGCAGCTCACGGACCTGAGCCATGATGGCCGCCCGCTGCTCGCGCATCGCGTCGACCTCGGCGCGGAAAGCGGCCCGCACCTCGGCCAGACGCTCCGCCTGCTCCGGCGTGAGATCGAGGTCGGGAGCGGCGCACACGCCGTCGCCACACGACCCGTCGCGCGCCTGGCGCCCCAGGCCGAAGTTGGCCGCGAAGGCCGTCGGCACCAGGGCGACTACCAGGACCAGGACGCCAAGGACGATGATGGTCCTCTTGAGCATGATGATCACCTCCCGGCTTCATCCTACCCGCCGGTTGTGTCCGGACTGTGAAGACCGCTCGAAAACTCTTCGAACACTGGAAGCGACACGCTGAAGCGCGCTCCGCGACCCGGCTCGCTCTCCACGGCGACCCGCCCGCCGTGGGCCTCGACCGTCTGCTTGACAATGGCCAGTCCGAGACCGGAGCCTTCCGGGACGCCCCCGCGGGCGTCGCCGTCGCGGCGCCTTGACTTGTCGGCCTTATAGAAGCGCTCCCAGACGTACGGCAGGTCCTCCGGCCCTATGCCCGGGCCGGTATCGCTGACGGAAATCTCGACCTCGGAGCGGGATTCCCGCTCGGACCGGGGTTCCCGCTCGGACCGGGGTTCCCGCTCGGACCGCTGCTCCCGCTCGGACCGCTGCTCCCGCTCGGGCCGGGGTTCCCGCTCGGACCGGGGTTCCCGCTCGGACCGCTGCTCCCGCTCGGACCGGGATTCCCGCTCGGACCGAGGTTCGGGGCCGGCCCCGGCTCCGCCGGCCGCGGCGGCGGCCAGGACCACCCTTCCGCCCGCCGGCGTAAACTTGAGGGCGTTGTCGAGGAGGTTGTTGACCACCCTCGCCAGCCGCCCCTCGTCGCCCCGGACCGGCGGGAGACGGCCGGCGATCTCCGTCTCCAGGGTCACACCGGCCTCTCTCGCCCGCACCTCGTAGCGGACGGCCGCCTCCCGCAAGAGCTGGCCGAGGTCGACCGGACCCACATCCAGGACGGCCGCCCCCGACTCGAGGCGGCTCAGCTCGAGGAGGTCGGACACCAGCGCCGACAGGGCGTCGGTCTCCGAGCGGATGGTCTCGAGGTAGCGGCGCCGGGTCTCCTCGTCGGTCACCGTCCCGTCGAGGAGGGGCTCGACGTAGCCGCGGATGGCCGTGACCGGTGAGCGAAGGTCGTGGGAGACGTTGGCCACGAGGTCGCGCCGGAGCGCCTGGAGTTTTTGGGTCTCCGTAAGAGAGGTCTCCAGGCGGCGGGCCATCGCGTTCAGGGACTCCCCGAGCCGCCCTATCTCGTCCGGGCCCGCCGGGGCCCTCCGGGCGAAGTCGCCCTCGGCCAGGGCCCCGGCCATGTCTATCATCCGCCGGACGGGCCGCGAGATGTTCCGGCTCATCACCGCGGCCAGGGCCACGGCCGCGAGGAGCCCGGCCCCGCCAGCCAGGGCGAGATGCCTCCGGAGCTGGGTGAGCATGGCCTCGACCTCGGCCAGGGACGAGTTGAGGAAGACCGCCCCGAGGACCTCGGAGTCGTCGTTCGAAGCCACGGGCACGGCCACCGAGACGACCGGGTCGCTGTAGGGCCACCTGGGGCCGCGGGAGGCCCACAGCGCGCCGCCCAGCACGCACTCGGCGTCCTCGCCCTGCAGGCGGGCGCCGCGCAGGCGCCCCATCCCGCCGCGACTCCCGGGCCCTGTCGCTGAGTGGAGCCGGATGTAGCCCTCCCGGTCGACGACCCATATCTCGCTGTTCTCGACGGCCCCGAAGGTCTCGAGCAGGGCCTGGGTCGTCTCCTCGGACATCTGGCCCCTGAGGTAGGCCGAGACTATCGCCCGGACCTCCTCGCCCCGGGCGAAGAGCTCCTTCTCCCGGGCCGAGAGGAGGTAGCTCTCGGTGAGGCGCGGGAGACCCAGGACGACGACCACGAGGGCGACGAGAACGGCCGTCGCCGTCGCCGCAAAGAGGCGGGCGAAGACCGAGCGGGGCGGGAAGGAGAGAGTCATCGCCCCGGCCCCCGCTCTGGGGACGGCAGGCGCTGGAACTTGTAGCCGACCCCCCAGACCGTGACTATCTCCCACGGGGCCGGAGCGGGCTCCCGGCCGTCCTCCCCGGAGCCGCGGGCCTCGGCGAGCTTGTGCCGGAGGCGCTTTACGTGTGTGTCCACGGTCCGGGCGTCGCCGGTGTAGTCGTAGCCCCAGACCTCCCGGAGGAGCCGGTCCCGGCTGAAGACCTGCCCGGGGTGGCTCGCCAGGAACCAGAGGAGCTCGGTCTCCTTGGGAGTGAGGGGAACGGCGACGCCGCCGGCCTCGGTCTCGTAGTCGGTGAGGCTGACCCGCAGGCCGGGGTGCCGGACTTCGCGCCGCTTGTCCTCGAGCCCCTCGCCCATGCGTCGGAGGACCGACTTCACCCTGGCCACGACCTCCCGGGGGTTGAACGGTTTGGTCACGTAGTCGTCGGCCCCTATCTCCAGGCCGAGAATCTTGTCGTGGTCCTCGTCCCGCGCCGTGAGCATGATGACCGGGAGGCGCGAGCTCGAGCGGATGCGGCGGCAGACCTCCCACCCGTCGAGCTCCGGGAGCATGATGTCAAGGATGACGAGGTCCGGGCTCGGCGGACCGAGGGCAAGACGCAGTCCGTCGGCCCCGTTGTCGGCCACCTCGACCCGGAAGCCCTCCTTGGTCAGGTACAGAGAGAGGAGGTCGGTCACGTGAGGGTCGTCGTCGACGACGAGAACCGTTCCTGAGGCCAAGAGAGTCCTCCCCCTCCTTTTCCTCAGGTCTCAGGTGCCGCGCGGCCCGCAAGGCCTGCGTCTGCGGCGCCGGTTGCCGGTCTCATGCGCCGCTCGATGCCCCCGGCCCCCGGCTGCCTCGACGTCCCGGCGCCGCTTCATATCATAACACCCGTCTGTGAACTCTCTGTGAACGCAAGTGGGCTGCCGTTCGGTCGGCTCCTCGTTCCCGCCTCCGCGGCTACCCAGCTTGACCCCGTTTCGCGAACGGCCTAAAATGGTCGTATGCCAGCGACTGTCACGGGCCGTCTCCAGGTTCCTCTTGTGCCTCCTGCTGGGCCTAACCGCCCGGCAGGAGGTCTTGCTGAAAAAAACAGACACAGTTAGAACACAGACATAAATAATCAGCTTAGGGGGAAGGACCGAATGACCGTCACCTTGGGCGCGGCTTTGGGCGTCGCCGTCCTGAGCCTGCTGGCGGCTGCTTGCCTGGCCTACGGCGTGGCCCGCGCCCCGGCGGGCACGGACAAGATGCAGCACGTGGCCTCGGCCATCCACCGCGGGGCCATGGCCTTCATCCGCCGGGAGTATCTCACCGTCGCCGTCTTCGCCGTCATCCTGACCGTCGCCCTCGCCCTGACCATCGGGGCGACCACCGCCCTGGCCTACGTCGCCGGTGCCCTCTCGTCCGGGCTCGCGGGCCTCATCGGCATGAAGGTGGCCACCATGGCCAACGTCCGCACGGCGGAGGCCGCGCGAGGCGGTATCGTCCAGGCCCTCCGGATGTCCCTCTCCGGCGGCGCCGTCATGGGCCTCACCGTCGCCGGCCTCGGGCTCCTCGGCCTCACCGTCCTGTTCATCATCTTCACCGAACCCGCGACCATCAACGGTTTCGCCCTGGGCGCAAGCTCCATCGCCCTCTTCGCCAGGGTCGGCGGCGGCATCTACACCAAGGCGGCCGACGTGGGCGCCGACCTCGTCGGGAAGGTCGAGGCCGGCATCCCTGAGGATGACCCGCGGAACCCGGCCGTCATCGCCGACAACGTGGGCGACAACGTCGGCGACACCGCGGGCATGGGCGCCGACCTCTTCGAGTCCTACGTCGGCTCCGTCGTGGCCGCCATGGCCATCGGCGCTGTGACCATCGGCCTCCTGGGCATGGTCTTCCCGCTCGTCCTCATCACCATCGGCACGGCCGGGTCGATCCTCGGCGTGATGTGGGTGAAGCTATTCGGGGGGGACAAGCCCCAGCTCGCCCTGCGCATCGGACAATGGGTGGCCGCCGGCGTGGCCATCGCCGGCTTCTACTTCGCCTCCCTCCACATCCTGGGCGGCCTCCACGGCTTCTGGGCCGCCGCGGCCGGCGTCGTGGCCGGGGCGACCATCGGGTTCGTCACCGAGTACTACACGTCGGGCCGGCCGACGGTCTCCATCGCCCAGGCGGCCGAGACGGGGCACGCCACGAACATCATCGCCGGGCTCGCCGTCGGCATGCAGAGCACCGCCATCCCGATCATCGTCATCGGCCTGGCCGTTCTCGTGGCCTACCAGCTCGCGGGCATCTACGGCATCGCCCTGGCCGGCGTCGGGATGCTCTCGACCATCGGCATGACCATGTCGGTGGACGCCTACGGACCGGTCGCCGACAACGCCGGGGGCATCGCCGAGATGTCGGGGCTGGGGAAGGAAGTCCGGAGCATCACCGACAAGCTCGACGCCCTCGGCAACACCACGGCCGCCATCGGCAAGGGTTTCGCCGTCGGCTCAGCCGGCCTCACGGCCCTGGCCCTCCTCACGGCTTACATGGCCACGGCCGGCCTGGAGACGGTCAACCTCGCCTCGCCCCAGGTCATCTTCGGGCTGCTCATCGGGGCTATGCTCCCGTTCCTCTTCGCCTCCCTCCTCATCAGCTCGGTGGGCGAGGCCGCCCACGACATGGTTGAGGAGGTCCGCCGGCAGTTCCGGGAGATCGCCGGGCTCATGGAGGGGAAGGCCGAAGCCGACTACGCCCGCTGTGTGGACATCAGCACCCGGGCGGCCCTTAGGCGCATGGTCGTTCCGGGCGTCCTGGCCGTGGCCAGCCCGGTCCTGATAGGGCTCTTCTTCGGCGCCGCAGCCCTCGCCGGGCTTCTCGCGGGGTCTCTCGTCTCGGGGCTCGCCCTGGCCATCATGATGACCACGGGCGGCGGGGCCTGGGACAACGCGAAGAAGTACATCGAATCCGGGAACCTCGGGGGGAAGGGCACCCCCGTCCACGCCGCGTCGGTGACCGGGGACACGGTCGGAGACCCCTTCAAGGACACCGCCGGACCGGCCATGAACATCCTCCTCAAGCTTATGGCCATCGTCTCGCTGGTCGGCGCGCCGCTCTTCCTGCGGTAGCCGGCGCTCTTCTCGCGGCAGCCGGTTCGCAGGCTCAGGCCTTGTCGATCCGGCGAACCCGACGGCCGGTCCGGCGGGAGCGGACGGCAACAGACCGGGGCCGGGGCTGAAAGAAGCCCCGGCCCCTTCGGTGTCGGTTCGCCATTCGAAACAACGGCCTCCGGACCGCCCTTATCGACCGCCAGGTCCGGTCAGGGCTTCACCCGGTTGCGTTCGAGGTAGGCCTCTACCTCTTTCCGTTTGAAGCGCAGATCTCGGGCTACCCGGTAGGCAGGAAGGTCTCCGCTTTGCACCAGCTTACGAATAGTAGTCCGGCTCTTGATCTTGAGAAGACGCATCATCTCGGTGGTTGTAAGCATCTCAAGACTGCTGTCGTCGGTGGCCACGCCCATCCCCCCCTTGGCACCACGACATGGCTTAAACTTTCTGGCCACAATTATCCAGTTTCTGATGAATTCCTCCTTTGACCCCCGGAATAGTAGACTCTTGGGGTTTCAGGAAAAACGGGCCCACTACCCCCCAACCTATACGCCGCGCAAGTGAGATATGTGCTGCAAACTCACCGTATTCCGGGTCCCAGGGATAGGGCGAAGGGCTGCGAGCAGAAGCCGAGACCTACCAGATGAGGGGACCGCGGTGGTGCATCTCGTCGGGGAGCGACGCGTCCCCGTGAAGCGGTCTGAGGGGCTTGGACTCCCGCGAGGGGCTGAGGATGACGGCCAGGCTGAGAAGGCCCACACCGGGCACGATGAGGAAGAGCGGCCACAGCCCCAGGATCTGATGGCTGGAGAGCTGCAGGTTGACAAGGACAAGAAACCCACCCAGGGCTAGGATGACGAGGCCCAGGAGGATGCGCCCGGCATCAACCTTCCCCAACTCTGTCACCCTTCTTTCTGCTCGTGGGCGGGTGTGACCCGGATCCCGGCCGGAAGACGTGCGGGGACCGCTTTCAGAATTCCATGCCGATGGGTTCTTCCCTGCTTTCCCCGGCAGCATCTTCCCCGTGTACCAGTTTATCCTATACAGACCCAGAGCGGCCTGTCAACCAAGAACGACCGCTCGCGCCTGGACAGAGGGAAAGGTCCACCAGGACGGTTAATCGTGCAGCCCCGCACGATGCGGCCGGCCGGCAGGAGCCGGTGACCGGCACCCGAAATCAGCCCCGGGCATCACCGAGTGCAGAGCGAACCAGTGCCGACCGAGAAGGAGGAACCCCACGTGGCCGACCCCAACAGCCGAACCCCCCTGAGCCCCCGCCCGACCGACCTCGAGAGGGCCATCCACGAGGAGGTCATGGACCTCTCGGCGCCCCTCGTCGACCTCAGCCACCGCATCCACGCCAACCCCGAGCTCGGACACGAGGAGAGGCTGGCCTCGGCCTGGTGCGCCGAGATCCTCCGCTCCAACGCCTTCGAAATCACCGCCCCCGTGGCCGGCCTCGAGACGGCCTTCCGGGCCCGCCGCGGCCGGGGCCGGCCGGCCGTGGCCTTCCTAGCCGAGTACGACGCCCTCCCCGGCGTCGGGCACGCCTGCGGCCACAACATCATCGCCGCCTCCACGGTCGGGGCCGGCCTGGCCCTCGCGCGGGCCCTCCACCGGACGGGCGTAGCGGCCACGGTCATCGTCGACGGGACCCCCGCCGAGGAGACCACCGGCGGGAAAATCCCCATGGTCGAGGCCGGCCTCTACGAAGACGTCGACGTCGCCTTCTCCATGCACCCGCAGGACCGCACCGCGGCCGGCGGCACCTCCCTCGGCGTCCGCCGGCTGGCCCTCGCCTTCCACGGGCGGGCCGCCCACGCGGCCGCCGAGCCCGAGAAGGGAGTGAACGCCCTCGACGCGGTCCTCCAGACCTTCGCGGCCGTCAACGCCCTCCGCCAGCACGTCCGGCCCGATGTCCGCATCCACGGCATCATCACCGACGGGGGGCGGGCCACGAACATCGTCCCGGACTTCGCCCGGTGCGAGATATCGGTGAGGTCGGTCGACCCGGGCTACCTCTCGGCGCTCGTTGAGAAGGTCCTGAATTGCGCCAGGGCGGCCGCCCTGGCCAGCGGGGCGAGGCTCGAGGCAAGCCAGGCCGAGGCCTACGCCCCCATCCGGGAGAACAGGGTCCTCGACGGTCTCGTCCTCGAGGTCATGGAGGACCTCGGCTGCCCGGGCGAGGACCTCCGCGGGGCGTGTTTCCCCGCTTCCACCGATTTCGGCAACGTGAGCCAGGTCGTCCCGGCCACCGCCGTCATGTTCAAGGTGGCCCCGCCCGGAGTCGTCCTCCACCACCCCGACTTTGCAGCGGCCTCGGTCTCCCCGGAGGCCGACGAGGTGGTCCTGACGGCGGCGCGGGTCCTCGCCGTCGCGGCCGCGCGCCTCGTCACCGACCCGGCCCGCCTGGAGGAAGTGCGCGCCGCAGGACGATGATTCCCCCGGTCTCGGAGAACCCGAGGGAGGTGAAGAGCCGCCGGGAGGGGAGATTGGCCTCGCTGACCGCCGCGGTGACGGTCGGAGCCCCCGCCTTCCAGGCGAGCTGGACAGCTTCAGCGAGAAGCCGGCGGGCGAGGCCCCGGCCCCGGAACTCCGGGATGACTCCCACCTCGGCCACGTAGAAGGCCCCGGGCGGGGGCGGCCTACCGCTCACCAGGACGAAGCCCGCCGGCCTCCCTCCCACGCGGGCCACCCGCCACAGGCCCTGGACGTACCGGCCGCGCTCGCCGGCGGCCGCCCCGGCCAGCCACCTGCGGGCTTCCTCCCGGTCGGCGGCCGTAAGGCGCCCGTGTTCGTCCGGCGAGTCGGCGAAAGCCTGGACGAAGAGGCCGGTCAGGAGCTCCATCTGCGAGGGGTCGGCCGGGTCGACGTCGCTCACCTCGGCGCCGGTCGCCGGGAGGGTCCCCGCCCCGGCGGCCCCTGACGGCCCGGCGGAAGCGCCCGGGCCGCCGCCCGCGCCCCGGGGCTCCCCTGGGTCCCCCGCCTCCGCCCCGGCCCGGTCAAGGCGGAGCCAGAGCCGCACCTCGCGGTCGAACCCGGCCAGGACGTAGCTCTCGGCAAGCTCGAGGGCCCGGTCGCGGTCCGGAAGGGAGAAGCGCGTCACCGCCAGGGCTCGTGTGGGGGCCGGAGTCCACCCGGCCGCGCGGCGGAGGGCTCCCTCGACGAGGAGCCGGGCAGCCTCCCGCGCCGACCCGAGACCAAGCCCCGGTGCGACGACCGGGCTCCACGGGGCGAAGACGGCCTCCTCCCCGCGGGCCTCGACGCCCAGGGCGGCCAGGAGCCCGCCGTCTCTCTCCCCGGAGCGGAGGCCGACGATCTCGGCCGGGCCGGAAGACCGGGGGCCGGCCGCTCCGATTACGGCCCGGGCCGCCTCCCCGAGCGGCGTCCCGGAGGCGCCCCCCGGCTTGTGCCAGGAAAGCCCGGCCAGGGCCTGGTCTATCAGGGAGAGGAGGTCGTCGAGCTCGGGCGGCCGGAGGACCTCAACGGCCGCGGCGCCGGGGCTTCCCGCCCCATCAGCGAACTCTCGCGTAGACATAGCAGTCTCTGGGCTCGGAAGATACGTTGGGGTGAACGTTCCATCGCTTCAGAAGGCCCTCGCGGGTCATCCCGACCTTCTCCATGACGCGAGCCGAAGCCAGGTTCGCCGTGTCGCACACCGCCCAGACCCGGTAGACTTCCGGGACCGAGAACAGCCACTCGATCACGGCCGACACCGCCTCGGTCATGTACCCGTTTCCCCAGTAGGGTCTGGCCAGCACATAGCCCAGGTCCGCCTTGTGGCCGCACGGGCCGGAGGCGACCATGCCGATCAGGTCACCCGACCCGGCCAGCGTGATGGCCCAGGTGAGCTCGCTCCCGGAGGCCCAGCCGTCCAGACAGCTTTGCAGGAACATGCGGGTCTCTTCAAGGTTGCTGTGCGGCCTCCAGACCAGGTACCGCGTCACTTCCCGGTCCTGGGCGTACCCGGAGAAGATGGCCTGGGCGTCGTCCAGGGTGGGGGGCCGCAGTTCCAACCGGGCCGTCGCCAGCCTCACGTTCTCCAGTAGCAATCTCCATCCCCCCGACGAGAGCCGGGTCGGCTCAAGGTCGTTTCTCTTCACTGGCTGGCTCCTGGGACACCTCGCGCCCAGCCACGGGAGGCGAGGGCGGAAGACCGAGCCCCGCCCGGGCGCGCTCTCCGCGCTGACCTTGCCTCCTCGGGCGACGGCGGTCGTCACCCAGCTTGCGCTTGAGGTTGACCACATGGACGTCGATGGCCCGGTCAATGACATCGGCGTCCTCCCCCGCAAGCGGTCGAGCGGCTCGCTGCGGGAGTAGACGCGGCCCGGGCGGGCGGCCTCTCCCCCCGCTCGCCCCGCTCCCACCGCCTCCCTCCCTGCTCCCCGGTCCCGATGCGCGCCGGCAAATCGCCTCGATGCGGGCCATCACCTCGCGCGGGCTGAAGGGCTTGGTGACGTAGTCGTCCGCGCCGACCGTCAGTCCGACGATCTTGTCGCTCTCGCTGACTAGGCGGCGCGAAAGTCGGACAGGCCCGGCCCGCGTGCTCGGAGCGAGGCCCCCCGGGAGGGCGGCCTCGCTCCCGGCTTCGGCCCGGCACCTCGACAGACGCGGGGAAAATCCAATTCCCCTTACCGGTCCAGCAGCCTCCTGAGGTCGTCGAGGGCTTCCCAGGAGAGTCTGGTTTCCGCTGCGAGGCGCCCTATCAGCGACTCGTGCCTCTGGCGGGCCGCGGACGAGATGACCGCCACGACGACGAACAGGAGGACGACACCGGCGGCGACTCCTCCGTAGACGAGGCTGTTGTTCACCGTGGGGAAGCGGTCCTCGGCGTTGAGGATCCCGTCCTGGTCGATGTCGACCGCCCGGGACAGAGCTGACTCGGCCAGGGCGATGGCCTTCTCGTAGTCGCCGGCGGCGAAGGCCTCCTTGGCCTCCTCGAGGAGGCTGCGAGCCCGCCAGACGTGGTAGCCGGCCTCAGCCTCGCGCTCGACGGCCGCCTCGGCGTCGGAGATGAGGCCCACGGCCGTGCCTCGCGCGTCGAGCTTCGCCGAAGCGAGGGTCTTGGCCCGGCGGGCGAGGTCGGCGGCTTCCGTGTAGCTCGCCCGCTCGAGGGCCGTCTTCGCCTGGCTGAGGAGCGACTCGGCTTCCGCCACGTCTACGCCGCTCTTCTTCGCCCGGGAGATGGTCGAGGTGGCCTCGGCCACGGCCGACTGGGCCGCGGATTTCTGGCTCGTCAGGGTCGAGGCGGCCCGCTCGGCCTGCTCGGCGAGGTCCTTGGCTTTGACGTAATCGGCCTGCTCTAGGGCGGTGCGGGCCTGCGAGAGCTGTGATTGGGCCGTCGGACAGGCGATGCCCGCCGCGACGGCTTGGGCGACGGCCGACGCCGCCCGGTCGATGGCCGCTACCGCGGCGGTCCGCTGGTTACTGAGGTTGAAGGCCGTGTTCATGGCCTGCTCGGCGAGGTCACGGGCCGACCGGTAATGGCCCTGCCCGTAGGCCGTCCGCGCCTGGGTGAGGAGGGCTTCGGCCTGGGTCACGACGACGCCCTTGCTCTTGGCCCGGTCGATGGCGTCGGCGGCGTTGGCGATGGCCTGCTGGGCGACGGGCTGGACGTCCCGGTAGTAGACAACCTGCTTACCGCTCCCGGCGACGAGGACGCTCCCGCCGGCCGAAATGGCGACGTCGCGCACCCCGCTCTCGCTCTTGCTCCAGAGGAGCACTCCGTCCCGGCTGAGAAGGTGGAGCTTGTCGCCGGCCGCGACGAGGAGCCGGCTTCCGTCCGAGGACAGGGACAAGGCCTGGACCGAGCCGGCCGCGTAGGTCCACAGGGGCGTCCCGCTCGCGCTGGAGAAAAAGTAGACCGTGGGCGACCCGGTGTGCCCGGCGGCGAGGTAGCGCCCGTCGGCCGAGATGGCCACGGCGTAGGCGTCCTTGGTCCCGCCGCCGATCGGCGTGTACTTCCAGACGGCCTTCCCTGCGGCCCGGTCGACGAGGCGCAGGCCCGAGTCACCCTTGGTCAGGGAGTACTCGCGCGGGTCCTCCGACACCCCGTGGACGACGAGGTCGCCCGAAGCCGAGATGGCCGCGGCTCCGGTGGACGGCTCGCCATAGGAGTAGGTCCAGACCCATTCGTCATCAGGCTCGGACCAGCAACGGACCTCGTCGCACCAGCCGAGCCAGGAGACCCTGGCCAGCACCAGGTACTGCCCGTCGCTGGAGGACGACACCGTTCGCCCCTTGCTCACGGAGATGGACCAGAGCTTCGTCCCGCTCTTGTCCAGGGCCAGGAGCTCCCCGTCGCCGAAGTACGACTCCTCCCGGGTGAGCGCGAGGACGGTTCCGAGAGGCGAGACCCAGACGTCGACGACCTTCTGCTTGGTGGAGTAGGACCAAAGGCACGTCCCGCTGGAGTTGACGAGGGCCACGCCCCCGGTCGTCCCCACGACGACGAGGCTCGCGTCCGGCGTCAGGGCGACGGCCTGCACGTCGCCGGTCGTGCGGTAGGTGAAGCCGGCGTCGTAGTCCGCGGCCCGCACCGTCCCGGAGGAGGCCGCAAGGCAGGCGGCCGCCGCGACCAGAGCGGCGAGCGCGCCGGCCCAGGCCCGCGGGCGAGCCCGCGGTCGTGCCCGCGCCCCCGCCCCCCACCGCTCCCTCCGCCTCATCGTCTCGACCTCCTGTCCTCGGCCCGGGCCAGTTCGGCCGCACGCTCCCGGTGGATCTTCTCCACGAGCTGGACGGCCGCCTCGACGACCGCGAGGTGGTCCTCGTAGGACCGGGCACGCTCCGCCCGGGCACGAAGCTCGTCCAGTCCTCTCACCGAGCCCCCCACCCGGCTGACGGCCTCCCGCAGGGCCTCGACGCGGGCCACCGCCTCGCGGGCGAGCTCGGCCGCCCGCTTGACGTGCTCCCGGTAGACGTGGCGGGTCAGGACCCCTTCAGTCCGGCGGGTGAGGAAGAGCGAGACCTCCGCTCGCCGGCAGGTCTCGAGCCAGGCCCTGGCCTTGAGGTCGAGGTCCATCAGCTCCTTGAAGCCGAGTTCCTCGACCGACGTGCCGGCGAGGTCGCGGCCTTCACCCTCTATCTGCCGCGCCTTCTCCCCCCGGAAGACGTGCTCGTCAAGAGCCTCCTTCACCCGGGCGAGGCGGTCCCTGACCCTGGCCCTGAGGGGGGACAGCACCGCGGGGTCGTCCCCGGCCCCGGGGTGGATGAGGGCGATGAAGACGGCTAGGCCCCGTTCGGGGTCGGACTCGTAGTCGCCCGCCACCCGAAGCCACTCGGCCACCTCGTCCTCGAGGCCGCAGGCGGCCGAGATCCAGGTCAGGATCCTTGGATCGGTCGCCAGGGCGGCCCGTCCCCGCCAGTCGGCGGCAAGGTGCGCGGCGAGGTCCGCCGCGCCTTCGAAGCGCACCCCGTCGAGCTCCAGCGGCTCGTCCGGACACAGCGCGTAGTAGACGCCCCAGAGGGCCATGCGGTCGCCGGCGAGACCCCTGGAGACAAACCGCCGGATGCGGTCGGCCCGTTCCGGGTCGCCGAGGCGGCGCAGCCAGTCCTCGACCGTGCCGGACTCCAGCGCCCGCACCACCTGCAGTTCCACAGCGGCGTCCCTCGAGGCCAGGGCCTCGCCCAGGGTCCGGCCGAGGTCGGCCGGGGTGTCGCAGACGAGCCCGGAGTAGCAGTAGGGGCCGTCGGGGTCGAGGAGCCCGAGCATGCTGTGGACCCCGCGGTTCTGGTCCCGCTCCTCCTCCTCGATGTCCTGGAGCCGGTTGGCAAGGTCGAGGTCGAAGGTGCGGGCCCACTCGCGCACGTGCCCGCGGTAGAGGCGCTTTCTCGCCTCCTCCCAGCGCTCGGCCATGGCCCGGGCGAGCTCGACCGGGTCGGTGTAGTGAACGCCTTCGAAGAGGAAGGAGCGGACCCCGCCGGGAGCGGCCTCGCCCCCGGCAGGCGCCGGCGCCCGGGGGTGGGCCAAGCCGCGCTCGGCGACGGGAACGCTCTCGCCGGCGAGCCAGCGCCGGACTTCCCGGGGCCCCCATCTCTCCCCCCTCTCCTTGATGAGAAGCCCCTGGACAAGGGCCTGGAAGCGCGCCGGGAGAGCGTCGGGGACGGGGAGCCTGCCGCTGAGAATCTGCCGCCGTATCTGCCGCTTTCCCTCCTCCGTTCTCTCCCTACCCTCCCAGGGGGACTCCCCGGTGGCCAGCCAGATAAGGGTAACGCCGAGGGCGTGATAGTCGCTCGGCGGGCCGACCTCGCCGGCGTAGGCCTCGGGGCCGAGGAAGCCGGGGGTGAACCGCTCCAGGGGGACGAGGCTCTCGCCCGGCCGCAGGTGGGCAGCCACGCCGAAATCGCCCACGACCAGGCGCGTGCGGCCGGGGTCGAGATAGAAGAGGTTCGCCGGCTTGATGTCGGCGTGGACGACCTCGTGTTCGTGGCAGTACTCGAGGACGTCGTTTACGACCCGCACCACGCCGGTCAGCTCCTCGACCCCGAGCGGCCCCCCGGTCTCGACGCGGTCGAGGAGGCTCCCGCCCTCGGCCCACGGCATCACCTCGTAAAAGCGACCCGCGCTCCAACCGTGGTCGAGAATAGGCAGGAGTCCGGGGTGCTTGAGGGCGGCGATGACCTGCATGACCTCGGGGTCCGGGTTCACCGTCTCCCTGTAGAGCTTCAGGGCGAGCCTGTCCGCTGCGGGATGCCGGCCGGTCGTATCCTCGGCCCGGTAGACCCAGGATTGTCCACCCTTGCCGTGGGGGGCCAGGAGCCGGTAGCGCCCTCCTATGACCTCCCCGGACGGTAATGGAAACTCCTGGCCGGCCTTCCCGAGCTCGTCCCGGGCCCGCAGCCGGCCGAGGTCGCCGGTGGGCACACCCTCGGGCCGGGCCCCCAGCGGTGCGCCGAGCTCGGCAGTAGGCACGCCCGCGTCCCCTGAAGGCGGCTCGCCCGGGGGCGTCCGCGGGCCAAGGGGGGTGGTCCCGGGACCACCATCGAGCGCCTCAGATACGAGGGGAATCGTCTCCGCGACCTCACGTGGCGGTCGGTCGTTTCGGGAGCCGGGGACGTCTCCCCCGGCCCCCCCGGCCGGGCCGGGACGGGCCGGAGGTCCCTCAGGTCTCTCTATCATCGCCGGCCTCCTCTGCGCCGGGGCTCTCGCTGTCGTCAGCGGAGCGCGGGCTGACGCGGGCCACGGCGGCGAGGCGCCTCATGTCGTCAAGGGCCTGCCGGTAGGCGGCAAGGCGGAGCCCGCTGCGCCGCCGTTCCTCCTGCTGCGAGCGGCGGGCGCTGCTCAGGACCAAGTCAGTAAGCACCAGACCTAGAACCAGGATGAGGGTGAACTTCCCGACCGTGGCCAGAGTCCACTGCATCTCCAGCGTGGCGTACAGGAACGCGATGGCCGCGGCCGCAAAACCCGGCCAGGTAAACAGCAACCTCAGAACCGTAGCGGTCACCCCCGGCCGGCTCGGGGGCACGGGCGATCCCTCGCCGTCTTCTCCCGACCTTGCCAGCCTCTCGGCCTCGCCGCGAACCGCCGCCTGCGCCCGCTCGAGAACGGCCAGTCGCTCCTCAAGCTTCTCCGCCTCGGCGGCCGCCTGCCGTAGGTCGGCGAGGAGGTACCGGGGAAAGGCCCCGCCGAACTCCCGGAGCGACCTGTCAAGGGCCTCGAGGCGGTCCATAACCTGGTCGACCGCTCCGGCCGCCGCGGCCACCATGCGATCTACCTCGTCGAAGGTGAAGATGGCCTCTCCGTAGGCTTGGGGTGAAGACGCCCGTCGGAGCCGTTCCCACCTCTCCAGCCACCGCTGGGTCCGCCTGTGACGCTCGACGATCGTCTGGTAATCGGAGGCGTCCGCCTCGTCGCTCCCGGCGAGCTCCCGCCCCTCGCGTTCGAGTTCGCGGGCCTCGTCCCCCCAATAGACGTGAGTTTCGAGGAGGGTCCTTACCCGCTCGCACCTGGCCTCGACCCTGGCCCGATAGGCCTCGACGACCCTGGGCTCGGAGACGGCCTCCGGGCAGACGAGCGGGATGAAGACGGCGAGCCCCCGCTCGCGGTCGGCGGCGTAATCACCGGAGGCGGCCCGCCAGGCCGCCACCTCCCGGGCCTGTCCCCTCTCGGTGAGCCAGGCCAGCAGAGCCGTATCCCAGGCCAGGCCGGCGCGGCCCGCCCAATCCCTGGCCAGGAAGAGAGCCACGTCGAGGGGTGTGGCTAGTTCGGAGCCTGCTATCAAGTACGGGCGCTCCGGACAGAGGAGGAAGTGAAGTCGGAAGAGGGTGAACTCCCGGTCTTCGGCGAGCCCCCCTGTGAGGTCGTCGACCGCCGCGGCGAGCTCGTCCCGGCCCCGACCGCGCAGCCACTGCGAGAGGAGCCCCTTGGCCAACGCCTCGGCGATGTGCCCGGCGGACGTCCGGTCTCCGGCACCGAGCGCCCGGCCGAGGGCGGCCCCGACGGCCTCGGGGCTGGCGTGGACCTCGCCCCGGTAGGCAAAGGCCGTTCCCGGGTGGAGATGGTAGATCATCCGGAAGACGCCCCGGTCCTGGTCGGTCTCGCCCTCCTCGAGGTCCTGGCAGCGGTTGGCGAGGTCGAGGTCGAAAGCCTCCGCCCAGCGCCGCACCTGACCCCGGTAGAGCCGCTTCTTGGCCTCCTCCCAGTGGTGGGCGAAGGCCTCGGCCAGTGCAGGCGCGTCGCCGTAGGTCCGGCCCTCGAAGAGAAAGGGCGGTACCTCGCTGGTCACGCGCGGAATCCTCCCCTACGTAAGGCTGACGACAAAGCTGTGGTCGGCCAGCTTCACGATATCCCCCGCCCGGAGCACCCTGGGGACGCCGGGCAACAGGCGCTCGCCGTTCACATAGGTGCCGTGCCTGCTCCTCTCGTCGGTCATCGTCCACCGGCCCGGCCCGGTCCGACGGAGAGAAGCGTGGCGCCTTGAAACAGTGAGGAGTGGGTCGAAGAAGTCAAGAGCCACGGTCCCCGCCCGCCCGAGAAGGGCGTCGCCCGTGACGCGCAGCCGGGCCCCGGTGGAGAGGTGGATGAGGACGAGCTGGTCCTCGTCGTCGATGGCCACGGTATCGCATACCCCGGGCGTCTGGACGGCGGGTGGGCCAGCAACCGGCTCTTGCAGGCGGGCCAAGGGGTTCTCCTCTTGGGGCTCCGAGTAGAAGGGCTGGCCCATGAGAGAGGTCGGGCAGCGCTCGCAGATGTTCTGCTCGGCCGGGTTGACGTGCCCGCACCTGGGGCACCGGACGACCAGGCGCGCCATCAGCCGGCACCCCCCTCTCCGGCGACCCCGGCCGAGCCGGCAGACCCGGTGACCTCGGCCAGGATGATTGTGACGTTGTCGTGGGCCCCTCCGGCGAGGGCCGCATCGAGCAAGGTCTCGACCGCCCCCCGCAGGCCCGGGCGGGCGGCGAGGATGGCCTCGATCGCGTCGTGGCTGACCATGTCCGAGAGACCGTCGGTCGCCAGGAGGTACCTGTCGCCGGGGTGGAGGGCCGGTGCGGCGTGCTCCACGGTCGGGTCGAGGTCCTCCCGGCCGGACCCGAGGCACTTCCACACCCCGGAGCTTCCCCGGGGGGCTTCTGTGCCGAACGGGCCGTCGAGCCGGCCCATCTCGGCCTGGGAGTGGTCCACCGTCAGGGCCTTCAGGATGCCCTGCCGGAAACGGTAGACGCGGCTGTCCCCGGCGTGGAAGGTCACGGCTCCCCAGGCGGCGTGGAGGTGCACCCCGGCGACCGTCGCTCCCATCCCGGCCTGCTCGGGACGTCCGGCCGCCTGGGTCAGGATGGACCGGTGGGCCCGTTCCAGGGCCTCGCGCCAGAAGGAGGCGGCCTCGGCCGGGGTCGCAGCCCGGAGCTGGCTCTGGACCAGGGCCAGGCTCTCCAGGGCGAGGCGGCTGGCCACCTCGCCGGCCTCGTGCCCGCCCAGTCCGTCGGCCACAGCCAGGGCCAGCCCGGACCCGACCACGGGACCCGATTTCAGGACCTGGGTCGCGGAGACCGGCACGGGGACCGCGCCGCTCGGCGCCTGGCAGACCAGTCCCGCGACCATGAAAGCGTCCTCGTTGCCCTTCCGCACCAGACCCCGGTGGGTCACGGCCGCCACCCTGACCTTGAGGTCAGGGTCAGGGCCGTGGCCGGGCGCCTCGATCGTCATCCTCGCCACCTCCCCGGAACTGCGTCCTGCCTGCTAGCTCCGTCCTCCCGCTGAATGCGTCCTCCCTCGATCTCCCTGCCAGCTCCCGCCGGTGGATCAGGGCCGGATCCGCCCGGCCGCGGCCCGCCCGCTCTGACGCCGCTTCTGGCGGGTGCCGGCGCCCGCTTTCCGCTTGAGGCCCTTCGGGGCCGGCATCACCCTCGGGCGGGCGGGTTCGTTCTCGTCCCTCCACCGCTCCTCGAGCCTGACGACCCCCCGCTCCTGCATCCGGCGGACCATGGCCGTGTAATCCTCGCACCAACTCCTGGTCTGCCGGGCCAGGCGGTCGCTCTCGACGGGCGTGGGCTCGGCCGTCTCGGAACCCGGCTCGACGAACCTCACCACCTCCGAGAGGACGGCCCCGTCGCCGGCCACGGATACGGAGACGCCCCCGCCGTGGGGGGACAGGAAGACCTGCTCGAGGGGCGCGTCGGCCATCGGCCTCGCCGGGGCCGGATCGGTCAGGGCCTCGTAGCCGAGCTCGGCCAGCGCGTCCCTGACGAGGTCGAGGACGCGGCGGCGGTGCGCGTCCTTCTCGAACCTCGAGCGGGCCAGGCCGGCGAGCGACCTCGTCTGGTCGAGCCACCGCTCGACCTCGGCGGGCTCCGGCCACGGGCGCTCGGCGAGAGCGACCCCCTCGGCAAGGGCCGCCTCGAGTCCCGCGGCATCCGGCGACCCGGACCTCGCAGCCGCCAGGGCCCGGAGTTCCTCCATGGCGCCGGCCATCGTCGCCTTCATCCGGTCCCGCTCCTCGCGGCGTTCGGCCACCCGCCGGGCGTGCCGTCCGAGCTGGCGCCCCAACTCGACCAGCTGGGCGGCGGCGTAGCGCGGGCTGTCCCGCATGGCGGCGAAGGTCCAGACCGCCCTGGCGAGATCCTCGACCTCCGGGCGCATCTCCGGCGGGAGGTCGGCGTCCAGCTCGGCCAGCACCCCGCGGACAGCGGCCGCTTCCCTGGCCAACGCGGCCAGGGCCTCGGCCGTTCCGGCCGGGCCGTCCTCCGCGGCGGGGCGCTCCTCCTCGGCCCGACCGTCCTGCGGAGAGGGGGAAGGGGCCTCCCCTTCCTCCCCACCGCCCGGCCGGGGGGGCTCAGCGGGATCGGCGGCACCGCCCGCCGCCGCCGGGCAGGCCCGCTCGGTCCCGGCCCGGGCCGCCGCGGCCGGGGCCCGACGCTCCGCCTGGCGCGGCGCCGCCGCAGACCGGCCAGCGGACCGCGCCTCCGAGGCCTTCTCGCCGGCAGGGACCGCGATGCCGGTGAAGACGCGGGCCTCGAAGGACTGCCTCCGGGCCTCGGCCACACCCTCCTCGACGTGCGGCAGGTAGGCCTTGAGAGCCCTGAGCTGGCTCTCGGCCGCGGACAGGAGGCGCTGGGCCTGCTCGCGCGTCCGGGCGAGGGCCTCCGCGCCGGCCTCGTCGTCGGTGTCCGGAAACCCAGCCATGAGGGCCTCGAGCGCGCGGCGGCGGTACTCGAAAGCCCCGAGGGCCGGGGCCGCCGCCGGGTGGCCGGCGGCCTCGCCTCCGAGCCGCTCCGCGCGCTTGGCGAGGTCGGCCGTCTCGGAGGCCAGCGTCTCAAGCCGCCCGCGGAGGCGCCGGAGCTCGGCCCGGATGGCCTTCCGGCGGTTTTCCTCCTCCTGGCGGCGGCGCTCCTCCTCGAGCCGCCGGGCCTCGGCCTCGGCCAGGCGAGCCTCGGCGTAGGTGACTCGGCTCAACGTCCACCCGCTCCCTCAGCGACGGCCGCGCCGCCGCGCTCGAGCCTGCACGTCAGGAACACGGTCCCGTCCTCCGCCTCGGTCAGCCGCTCGACAACGAGGGTCCCCGGACCCGAGAGGTCGTGGTCGAAAATGTAACGGGCGAGCGGGTTCACGAGGTCCTTCTCGAGGACGTTGCCGATGCCCCGCCCGCCGAACTCCAGCTTCTCGAGGGAGCGCCTGAGAAGCTCGGCGTGGGCCTCCGGGGTCAGGTCGAGCCCGAGGCCGCGGGCGGCGGAGAGCCCCTTCGCGACGTTCCCGATCATCTTGTCCATGATCTCGGCGGCCACCGGGGGCCGGATGTAATCGAAGATGACGAAGTTCTCTCCGAAGCGGTTCAGGAGCTCCGGGCGGCCCAGTTCCTGGGTGAAGAAGGTCTGGATGTAGCCCCGCGTGTTCTTCTCCAGCACCTCATAGTCGGGTGGCTCTCCTTTGTAGGCGAACTCCCCGAGATTGCTGGTGAAGACGAGGACGCTCTCCGTGAAGTAGACCGTCTCCCCCCGGCCATCGGTGATGCGCCCGTCGTCTATGATCTGGAGGAACTTGTCGAAGAGGCTCGGGTGGGCCTTATCGATCTCATCGAAGAGCACCACGGAGAAGGGGCGCTGCCGGACGGCCTCGGTCAGTTGACCTCCAGACTCGTAGCCGATATAGCCCGGGGGGGCGCCGAGGAGGCGTTGGTCGGTATGCCCGTGCTGGTACTCGCTCATGTCGAACCGGATGCAGGCGTGCTCGTCGCTGAACAGCAGCTCGGCGAGACCTTTGGCCAGCTCCGTCTTCCCCACGCCGGTCGGCCCGGCAAAGAACAGGACGCCCTTCGGCCGGGTCGACTTCGCCGATTGCTGGATTCCGGCAAGACCCACCCGGGCCCGTTTGAGGATGTCCAGGGCCTGCCGGATGGCGTGGTCCTGGCCCTTGACCCTGGCCCGGAGCTGGGCCTCGGCCCCGGCGAGGCGGGCGCTGTCGACCTCGTCCCAGGGGCTCTTCCTGACGCCGAAGCGATAGAGGTCGACCAGCCCGCGGACCTCGGCGACAGGCGCCTCGGCCCGCTGGCTCACCAGGCGAAGGGCCTCCAGGTCCGCGCTCTTCATCCCCTCGGTGAGGTCGACGAAAGCCCGCTTGACCTTCTCCCGCTCCTCGCCCTCGAGCTCGCGGCCCCCGTGGAAGTCATCAAGATAACGGTCGATGTAGCGGCGGCGGACCGTCACCGCCGGCCGCTCGATATCCACGAGCTTGACGAAGGGGTTCTCAAGGTAGAACCAGGCCGGAAGGTCGTTGGCCTTGTCGGCGAGGAGGATGACCACGTTCCGGAGAAGCCGCTCGCCGCAGAGCACCGGACGGGCCTCCCGGACGGCCTTACAGAGCCTCGAGAAGACCTCCCGTTCGTCCTCGCTGAGCGTCTGGGGGTCCCCGAGTAGGCGCGAGGCCAGGTTGACGACGACGGCGACGCTCGACTTCGGGTTCCCGAGGGCCGACCGGATGTGGTCCATGGCCTGGTTCGGACCGACCGGCCAGCAGTCCGGCCCGGCCGGAGCCTGGTCCCCGGCCCAGGCCGAGGCCTCTTCCGCCCCACCGTCGCCCGCGGGCGCATCACCACCCCTGGCAGCGCCACCAGCGCCCCCGGGCCCGCCACCACCGCCCCCGGGCCCGCCACCGCCGCCCTCGGCCGCGCCGCCGCCACCCCCGCTTATCGAGGTCCGCCCGCCGGCCGCCTGGCCGCCCTCGCCCGCCGCCGCCCGGGACGCCGGCCGGCTCGAGGCGAGGCCCCGGAACCGGTCCAGCGTGCGCCGCCCGTCCCTCGACCGGAAGCCGTCGACGAAATCGTAGAAGACCACGGTCTCGTACCCCTGGGCGAGGAGGAGCCGGTGGAGGAAGGCCTCGGTGTCCACAAAGTGCCACATCGGCTCGGACGACGACTCGCGCGGTATCGGGTAGGCGTGGTAGTCCTGGATGTTGCCGTGAAGGACGAAACCCGACCGGGCCGGCAGAAACCGCAGGAGCTCCTCGGCCCACCGTGGGAAACTGGCGGTCTCGATAGGACGCGACACTCAGGACCCCTCCTTAGGACCGCTCCTTCAGAACCACTCCGCGCCGCCGGCAAGCGGCCTCGAACCGCTCGACGTCGCCCCGCTCGGGGATGCCGACGATGAAGAGCTGGCCTCGCTCGTCTATCCCCACCTCCAGCGGCCGCCGGCCCGGGTACTCGGCCTCGATTAGGTGGCCGTACCGCTCCCGGGCGAGGTCCGTCAGAAGGTGCATCCGCTGGTTCGCCGACCCGCGCCAGAGTTTGCGGGTGGGCTGGTCCTCCCGGAAGCGGCCGTCGATGAGGATGTCAACGAGGCCGAGGAGCTCGAGGGCCGCCGGCCCCTGCCGGCGGAGCTCCTCGAGAGTGTAGCCGCTGTAGACCAGGACGTCCCCGAGGCCGAGGGCCCTCAATTCCCTCACGAGCCCGGCCACGGCCGCCGCCTGGTCGAAGGGCTCCCCGCCGGTGAAGGTCACCCCGTCGACCCGGCCCGCGAGCGGGGCCAGGCGCTCGGCCACCAGCCGGACCGGCTCACCCGGTCCCGAGCCCCGCCGGGCGAGCTCCGGGCTTATGCAGCCGGGGCAACCCAGGTCGCAACCCCGGACCCAGAGGGCGACGCGGGTCCCGGGACCCAGGGTCCGGACGGGATACTGGACGCGGTCGAGATCGAGAGTCGCGCCCGCGGGAGGGTGTCCGCTCGGCCGTATGGGGCCATCTCCTTACCGCCGGGTCTCCGGGACGACGCGGGGGGCGAGGGAGACAGGTTTTCGGAGGACGTGGCGGCGTCGTCTGGTCGTCCCGCTGGAATCTACAACGCGGGGAACCCGGTTCCCTCTTTAGGCCGTGCGGCTCCCAGCCCTCTGGAGCCGGGGCGCCCCGGCCCTTTCGAGGCGGTCCCCGCCCTCACGAGCGGGCCGCCCTGGAGACGATGAAGATGACGACGAGAGCCGCGGCCGCCCAGAGGAAGACGTCCGGCGGGAGGGCACCCCTCTCGGCGTAGGCGAAGAGAAGGAAGGCGGCGAGCCCGGCCAGGGGGATGAAAACGGAGAAGGCGGCCCGGGCCTCCCTTCCGGCTCCCAGGAGCTGGGCCACCCAGCGGACGACGAGCAGAGCGGCGAGGTAGAAGGCGAGGGTCTCCGGCGGGATGTCGCCGGAAAGGCCCAGGGTGATAGCGAAGAGGACAAGGCTGAGAAGACCCGGCAGGCTCCAGAGAAGGCCCTGGGGCGAGGTGAACAGCCCGAAGAGCATGACGTAAAGACCCGCGACCGCCAGAAAGGTCGCGAACAGGAGCCCGGCCAGGGCCGCCCCCTGCCCCTCGGGGGCGAACCTGGCCACGAAGTAGGCCGCGCTGAGGACCGGGAGAAGGACCGTGAAGCCCAGCCGGACGGCATGGCCCGGGAGTCCTCCCTCTCTCCTAGCCTTCACCCGGAGAGCGACGAGACTGAGAACGGCCGCTCCCGCGGCGAGGTAGGCGACCGTCGAATCGAGGCCGATGCCCCGGGCTTTCGCGATCAGCAGAACCAGGGTGACCACCACCGCAAGGTCGAGAAGCAGACCCACAGCCTTCGCCTCCCGGGCTATCACTCAGGAACCCTTTCCACCAGCGGCCGAGCCATCCCTACCGCGGGGGGCGTTTCATACGGCTGTCATATCTCCTAACATCACTGCTCACTGACCGTCGACGCCGAGGGCCTCGCCGAAGTCATGGTCATGGGCCCGGCCCGGACGCCCGGCTGCCGAGTGTTCCGCGACGTCGAGGAACTCCGCCCCGGCCGACAAGGTCGCAGTGAGGCTCCGGGTAAGGCTCTGACCGACCCGCCCTACTGCCCGTGCCGCAGCCTCTCGAAGCCGGCGATGCACAGCAGGGCCCAGGACAGGCCGGCGAGGTAGCCCCCGATGACGTCGCTCGGGTAGTGGACGCCGAGATAGACCCGGCTCATCCCCACGAGGACGACCACGACGAGGGCCAGGCCGGCGAGGACGTGGGGGTGCCAGGGGGGAACGGCCGGAGCAGGGTTCCGCCGCCCGGCGGTCGCCAGGAGAACCGAGGCCACGTAGGCGGCCACGGAGTAGAAGGCGACGGCGACCATGGCGTGCCCGCTCGGAAAGGAGAAGCCGCTGGCCGGGGCCAGAGGGAAGAGCTCGGGCCGGGCCCGCTGGAAGAGGAACTTGAGGACGCTGTTCAGGACCCACGCGCCCAGGAGCGCGGCCAGGATGGCCAGGCCCCCGAAGCGGGCGTGGGCGCGGTGGGGCACCGGGCCCTGGCGGGGCGGCGTCCCCCAGACCCAGGTCGCGATGACGAGGGCAAGGGGAACGAGGACCGCGGCCGAGCCGAGGTTCGTCACCGCGCGCATGACCCGGGTGAGTCCCGGGCCGTGGAGGGCGAAGAGACGAGCGGTGAGAGCCTGGTCCGGGCCGGCCGTGAAACCGGCCGCAACGGCACCGGCGACCGCCATGAAGACCAGGAGGAACAGCCCGGCGAGGGTCGTGGCCTCCCGGGGCGAGAGGCGCCAGTGAAGGCCCCGCTTCCTCACCCTCCTCACCTCCATACGCCCCTGCCTGCCAGCCTGCCTACCCAGTCTGCCTACCCAGCCTACCTACCCAGGCTTCCTACCCAGCCTACCTACCCAGGCTACCTACCCAGCCTACCTACGCAGCCTACCTAATGATATGTTTCCGCGGGAGGAAGGCGATTCCCCTCGCCGAAGGAGTCCCTGACCCGAACCGTGGAGTGATCCGACATGGCGACGAGCGCAGCGAGGAAAGCGGCGCGGGGCCTCCTCCTCGCTCTGGCCCTGGCCGGGCTGGCCTGTCTCACCTTCGCCGGCGGGGCCTGCCGGCTGCCGGCGGCGGGCGGGGACGAGCCCGGACCCGGCAGTGGCCCGGAGGCGGTGACCCCCGGAGAGCCGGGCGCGGGCCTGCCGCTCAGGCTCCCCGGCGGGCTCCTCGCCTTCGGGCTCCGCGAACCCGAGCCGGGCGGCGGAGGCGGGACCGTCATGTGGCTCGCCACCATCGACAGCGAGGGGCGGAACCTCACCCGGCGGTTCTCCCTGCACCCCGACGACTCGCTCCTCAGCCTTTCCCCCGACGGGACCAGGCTCGTCGCCCGCCGCTCCCCCCTCGGCGGGGAGATCACCTGGTGGCTCTACGACCTTGCCGGCGGAGCCGTGGTGGAGCTGCCGATTCCGCCCGAGGGCTACATCACCCGGGTCTACTGGTCCGGCGACTCGACCCGCCTCGCCTACATGGCCATGGCCGACAGCGAGGCCGGGACTCCCGAGCGCATCGGCCTTGTGGCCGTCGACGGGGCGGAGGTCACCGCCCGGGCCACGGCCACCCGCCCCTCCCAGGGCGACGGGCGGATGGCCTGGATACCGGGGTCGAACGCCTTCCTCTTCGTCGGGAACCCGCAGGGCCTGGACCGGAACCTCTACGTCCGGAACCTCGACACCGGCGACGAGCGCCTGGTCGTCCGGAACGTCTTCTGCGAGAGGCTGCGGGTCTCGCCCGACGGGCGTCTCGCCGCCTACTACGAGGGACTCATGGGCGGGAAGGTGGAGATCGCCGACCTGGCGACGGGGGTGAAGATATCGGTGAAGACCTACCCCGCGACCGTCACCGACCTCGCCTGGTCCCCCGACGGGGTCCTCCTCGCCATCGTCTACTCCGACACCGAGGCCGGTCCGGCGAGGCTCGACATTTACAGCACCGTGGCCGACGCCGTGACCGTGACCACGGCGGCCATCGCCGAGTGGCAATACCTCCTCCCGCCGAACCTCACCTGGTCGCGCGATGGCCGCTACGTCTTCCTGGCCGGCGACGTGAAGGGCCAGGACTCGCTCGGCGTCTACCGCGTCGACCCCCGGGACGGCCGGGTGGTCAGGGTTTTCGCCTGCGGCGAGGACCAGTCCATCCGCAACCTCAACGGGACGCCATGACCGCGACAGGCTCCGCCGTCCTGGTCCGGCCGGCCGCCGCCGCCGACGCCGCCGGCCTGGCCCGGGTCCACGTCGACACCTGGCGGACGACCTACCGCGGCCTCCTCCCGGACGAGTTCTTCGCCGGGCCCCCGGCCTACGAGCGCGGGCAGGCCCGCTGGGCGGGCATCCTCGCCGACGACTCCCGCGGCGACATCGTCTACGTGGCCGACTGCCCGGAGGAGGGCGTGGTCGGCTTCGTCCACGCCGGCCCGCTCAGGACGCCGCTCCCCGGCCGGCCCGCGGAGGGCGGGTCCCCGGGAGCCGGGCCGCCGGCGACCGCCCCCGGGTCGCCGGGAACCGGCGAGGTCTACGCCCTCTACATCCTGGAGCACCGGCAGGGAGCCGGCCTGGGCCGCCGGCTGATGGCGTCCGCCGGGACCGAGCTCCGCCGGCGGGGCTACGGACCCGTCGTCGTATGGGTCCTCGCGGAGAACCCGGCCCGGGGCTTTTACGAGCGCCTCGGCGGGCGCGAAGTGGCCGCGAGCACCGTCACCATCGGCGGCCGCGAGCTCCCGGACGTCGCCTACTGCTGGCCTGACAGCGTCCTCCTGGCCGGCCTCGAGGGCGCCGGGCCGGCGGGATAGCCGCGGATCTCCCGCGCGCTACCTCGCCCGGGCCTGGCAGCCGGACGGGCCCGCGCCTCACCTGACCCTCACATTGCCGAAGGTGAAGTCGATGGTGATGAAGAGCCGCGGGAGGGTCGCCCGGGTCTCGCCAGCCCCGGCGGCTTCGCCGCCAGAGGCGGGCTCGTCCTGAGCCGCCCCCGTTCCGGCCGCGCTCTCAGCGAACCCCGTCCGGGCTGCGTCGGCGTCGACCGCGACCGCGCGCCTCGCGGTCACGAGGCTGGCCCCGAGGCCGCTTCTCTCCTGGCCGAACACCCTGATCTCGCCGGCCGTGCACGAGGCGTCGACGAAGACGTCAATCCCCTCGGGCGCCCGGATATCGACGTCGCCCGCCCAGGCCGAGACATAGAGATAGTTGTCGCCGGGGGCGAACTGCGCCGTCGTGAGGTCGATGTCGGTGTCGCCGACCCAGAGGTCGATGGTCATCGGAGACTTGAAGACCCACGGGCGCGAGCCGTAGTGAAGGTCTCCGACCAGGCTCGAGACGCAGCGCGCCGGCCGGTCGGAGAAGACCCGCTCCTCACGGACCCACTTCCAGGGGGAGCGGCGCGGGCGGAGGAGGATGACGACCCCCAGCCCGACGAGGAGGAGCGGCAGGGACCAGCCGGCGACCGCCCCCCAGTTCGCCTCGATGAGGCCAAGGTTGTGGAGGAGCTGGGCCGTCGCCCCGGCGAGGACCCAGAGGAGAATCAGGCTGAGCCCGAGGCTCCGCCCGACGAAAACGCGGGTCACCCGCCGCCCCCGGTGGACGGTGACGAACAGCCGCCGGGCCAGCATGGCGAGGATCGGCCAGATCACGAGGAGCGGCCAGAGGCTCCAGACGCTGAACGAGCCGATGTAGCCGAGGTTCGACAAGATGAGCAGGACTCCGACGATAACGAGGACGCTTCCCCAGAACACCCTTCCGGTCATGGCGGTCTCTCCCTTCCGGTAGTAGCCTTCCGCCTCAAGGCTAACCGGAAGGGACCGGTCCGGGCCACGTACCAGGGGGTGAAGGGCGGCCTGGACCGCGGGGAAGCCGCGCCCCTGGACCCAGGTCCACCGGGCGCGCGGCCCCCCTTCAGGCCGGCTTGCAGGCGACGAGGAGATAGCCCCCAGGGCCGTCGGTCAAGGAGGTGAGGACCAGCCCGGCCGCCCGGACGTAGTCGGTCATCGTCTCGTCGTCCGGCAGGGCGTGCCCGCCCACCGGGCCGCCCAGCTCGGCGTGGAACCGGTTTATCTCCTCCCGCGAATCGGGGTGGGCCACGATGAGACGGCCGCCGGGACGCAGGACCCGGGCCATCTCCGCCACGGCCAGAGCCTGGTCCGGGAAATGCGGGAAGGCCGAGTAGCACACCGCCGCCGCGCACGAGCCGTCGGGCAGGGGAATGGCCTCGGCCGGCGCGCAGTGGTAGGTCACGGGCTCGCCACCGGCGCGGGCCCGCCCCTTGGCCCGGGCCCGCTCGAGCATGGCCGGGGAGATGTCGAGGGCGTGGACCCGGCCCTCCGGGCCGACCAGATCGAGGAGGTACGGGATGAGAACACCGGTCCCGCAGCCGACGTCGAGGACGGCGTCGCCGGGCCGGAGGCCCGCCCGGGAGAGAACGCCCCGGAGCCAATCCGGGTCGTGGCAGGCGTTCTCGTCCCAGCCCTCGGCCGCCCGGTCGAAAAAGGCCCGTATCTCGGCGTAAGCGTCCAGCCGCGTCACCGCGACCCCGCCGGGCGTCTGGCCGCGATGAGCACGGCCGGGTTCCGCTCGACCAGCGAGACGACGAGCGGGATGAAGATTAGCTGAATGATAACCCCGGGGAGAGACTCACCGACAGCGTAGGCCAGGGGCGCGAGGAGCGGGACTTGCTTGAACCCGAAGAGCGGCAGGACGAGCCACCCGAGCAGGCCGTAGACGAGGCGGCCCCCGACCATCGCCGTGATGAGGGCCGGGTAGACGCCGAGACGGAGCCGCTCGTAGAGGAGTCCCGTGAGGAGCCCGTACGCGGCGAGCTCGAAGGCCATCATCTGGGCGATGGGCGACATGAGCGGGGGCATCCCGGTAAAGACGCTGCTCAGAAGAGGAGTCACCGCCCCGACGAGAAGGCCGATCACCGGCCCGCAGAAGAGACCGGCGAAGAGCACGGGGATGTGCATCGGGAGGAAGACCTTGCCGAGGCTGACCATGTGGAACATCACGGCGAACAGGATTCCGAGGGCTATGAACATCGCCCCCAACGTCAGCTGCCGCGTCTTCAAGCTTTGAACACCCCTTCGTAGGTCTTTGACCCTCGCCTCTGCTCGCCGCAGACGGCGGGATTGTCTTTTAGATTGTAACACGGATTTCGTTCTTTGTGTTACGCAATCTTTCTCAGGGCAAAACTTTTTCTCCCCGCACGCAAGAAGGGGCCCACGTTCTTAAACCCGGTAGCTGAAGGGGCCCACGTTCTTAAACCCGGTAGTTTACCTGCTGTAAAGACAACCTTCTTTCCTGGTAAGCTCACTCCCTTTCTTTTACGTGACACGCAAAAGCACTTGCACGCCACGCAAGAGCCGAGTATAGTTGTAATGGGTATATACCCGATAGATAGTGATTATACTTTTGTCTACGAAGGAACCTGTCTTGAGCGGTCTTCGGGCCGGTGCGAGACCGGCACGATGAGAAAGGAGGTGGCGATTAGGGATGGCACAAGAGGAAAACTGTCGGGCCCCGGACGGGCCGACGGCCCCGGGGAAGTCGCGGGCCCCAGGGAGGTCACCGGCCCCGGAGAAACTGCCGGTCCCGGAGCACAGCACCATAGGACGCGTCGTGGCCGTGATGAGCGGCAAGGGTGGCGTCGGGAAGTCCACCGTGGCCGCCCTCCTCGCGGCGACCCTGGCCCGGGACGGCCACCGCGTCGGCGTCCTCGACGCCGACATCACCGGCCCCAGCATCCCCAGGCTCTTCGGGGTCAAGGCCATGGCCGCCCCGGTCGGGTTCGGCATCATCCCGGCCCGCACCCCCTCGGGCATCCAGATCATGTCCCTGAACCTCCTCCTCCCCAGGGAGGACGACCCGGTCATCTGGCGCGGCCCCCTCATCTCGGGCGCCGTCCGGCAGTTCTGGACCGACGTCGTCTGGGGCGACCTCGACTACCTCGTGGTGGACCTCCCGCCGGGCACCGGAGACGCCCCCCTCACCGTGCTCCAGTCCCTGCCGGTCGACGGCATCGTCTTCGTCACGTCGCCCCAGGACCTCGCGGCCATGGTCGTCCGGAAGGCCGTCCGCATGGCGCGCCTCCTCAAGGTGCCCATCGCCGGGCTGGTGGAGAACATGACCTCCTTCCGCTGCCCCGAGTGCGGCCGCGAGACCCCGGTCTTCGGCGCCAGGCGGGCCGGCGAGCTCTTCGCCAGCCTGGATCTGAGGGTCCTGGGGTCGCTCCCGCTCGACCCCGCCCTCTCCGAGCTCGGGGACCGGGGGGACATCGAGCGCTACGAAGCTCCCTTCCTCCGCGCCGTCCCGTCGCTCCTCGACGGGCTCACCCGGGCGGAAGCGACGGCCGAAACGCACGGACCAGCTCGGGCCGAGACAACGGCCGAAACGCACGGACCAGCTCGGGCCGAGACAACGGCCGAAATGACGAAAGGACGGTGTTTGGAGCGATGAAGGTAGCAGTGTCCGCGCAAGGCCCGGATCTCGATTCCCCGGTGGACTCGCGGTTCGGAAGGGCCCCCTATTTCGTCATCGTGGACCTCGAGACCGGAAACCACGAGACCCTGGCCAACCCCAACGTCGGCGCGGCCCAGGGCGCGGGAATCCAGACGGCCCGTCTCCTCGGGAACCGCGGGGTCGGGGCCGTGCTCACCGGGAACATCGGGCCGAACCCGGTCTCCGCCCTGCGGGCGACCGGGACGGAGATCCACCTCGGCATCAGCGGCACCGTGTCCCAGGCCGTCGAGGCCTTCCGGCGGGGCGAGCTCGAGCCCTGCTCTGGCCCGACGGTCGAGGCCCACTTCGGGTTGGGCCGGGGCGGGGGCCGCGGCCAAGGCCCTCGGGAAGCGGGCCGGGGCGGGCGAAGGGGGCGGCGGACATGAAGCTGGCGGTAGCCACCGACGGCACCATGGTCGCGGCCCACTTCGGGCGCTGCGAGGCCTACACCCTGGTTGACGTCGCTGGCGGCCAGGTCGGGGGCCGCGAGGTCGTGGCCAATCCCGGCCACGAGCCCAGGTTCCTCCCCCGCTTTCTCGCCGGTCTCGGCGTCGACGTCATCGTCGCCGGCGGGATGGGTCCGCGGGCCCAGGGGCTCTTCGCCGAACGGGGCATCCGGACCGTCGTCGGGGTCACCGGCCCGGTGGACAAGGCCCTCGAGCATTTCGCCGCGGGGAGGCTCGCGGCCGGGGACAGCCTGTGCGAGCACGAGCCCGGCCACGAGCACGACTGCGGCGGCTGAGTTTCGGGAGAGGAGGTGTGTGATATGCCAGGTTACGACGGAACCGGTCCGAGGGGACAGGGTCCCCTGACCGGCGGCGGCCGGGGCTTTTGCGGACCCGCCGGAGCCCGCCGGCCGCGCCGAGGCGTGGGCCGGGGTGCGGCCCGGGGCGCCGGTTGGGGTCCGGGCTGGGGCCCAGGCTGGGGTCCCGGCTGGGGCGCCGGCTGGCCCGCGGGCTACGGCCGGGGGCGGGGCTACGGCCCCGGCCCGGGCCCGGGGTTCGGATACGGGTACGGCCGGGGTCTCGGCCTCGGGCGCGGCCGGAGGTTCTTCGCGCCGGGCGCGCCGGTCGCGCCGGCCTGGGCCGCTCCCTGGGGGTCCCCCTGGGGCGCTCCGGAGCCGGCGGATGAGACCGCCTACCTCAGGGCGGAGGCCGAAGCCCTCCGGCGCGAGCTCGGAGCCATCGAGGCCCGACTCGAAGCCCTCGAGAAAGGCCATTCCGAGGCAGACGAGGCCGACGGCGGGGACGGGGACGAGGAGTGATCCTGTCTGTCGCCAGCGGCAAGGGCGGAACCGGCAAGACTACGGTCGCGGTCAACCTCGCTCTCGCCCTGGGCCGCTCCTCCCGCGGGAGCGGGGTCCCACCCTCGAATGACGGGTCCTCGCCCCGGAATAACGGGCACCCGCCCCGCGGGAGCGGGCTCCCGCTCCGGGAGCACGGGCAACCGCCCCGCGGGAGCGGGCTCCCACCCGGAATCGTCCTTGTCGACGCCGACGTGGAGGAGCCGAACTGTCATCTCTTCCTCCGGCCGCGCTGGAAGGGCCGGGAGACCATCACCCTTCCCGTCCCTGAGGTGGACCTCGAGCGCTGCGATTACTGCGGGCGGTGCGCCGATGTCTGCGCCTACTCGGCCATCACCGTCATCCGTGACGTCGTCCTCCTCTTCCCCGAGCTCTGCCACGGCTGCGGGGGCTGCAGCCTCCTCTGTCCGAGAGGGGCCGTAGCCGAGAGGCCGCGGCCGCTCGGGAGCGTCCGCTGGGGCCGGGCCGAAGGCCTCTCCTTCTACCACGGGGAGCTCGACCCGGGCCAGGCCCTGGCCCCTCCGGTGACGAGAGCCCTGAAGGCCCGGGCCCTCGGGGCCCGCGGCGCCGACCTGGTCATCGTCGACGCTCCCCCGGGAACCTCCTGCCCGGCGGTCGAGGCCGTGCGGGGGAGCGACCTCTGCCTCCTCGTCACCGAGCCGACTCCGTTCGGGCTCAGCGACCTCACCCTGGCGGTGGAGATGACCGCGAAGCTCGACGTCCCGACGGCCGTCGTCATCAACCGCGCCGACGCCGGGGACGACCGGGTGGACCGCTTCTGCGGGGAGCGGGACCTTCCCGTCCTGGCCCGGCTGCCCTTCGACCGCCGGGTGGCCGAGACCTACGCCCGGGGCCGGCCCGCGGTCGGGGCCGTGCCGGGCTGGGAGGAGCGCTTCCGCGAGCTCGGCGAGCGGGCCCTCGGGCTCGCCGCCGCCTCGCGGGGAAGAGGTGAGAAGCGGTGCCGGACCTAAGAGAGGTCGCCATCATCAGCGGTAAGGGCGGGACGGGTAAGACCTCCATCTGCGGGGCTCTCGCCGTCCTGGCCGAGGAGCTGGTCATCGCCGACTGCGACGTCGACGCCGCGAACCTCGGGCTCATCCTCCGCCCGAGCCTCCGCGAGACACACGACTTCACAGCCTCCCGAACTGCGATTATCGACGCCCAAGAGTGCTCGGGCTGCGGACGGTGCGCGGAGGTCTGCCGCTTCGGCGCCGTCATCCAGGCGGCGGACGGGACGGCCGACGTGGAGCCCCTGGCCTGCGAGGGGTGCGGCGTCTGCGCCCACATCTGCCCGGTGGGGGCCATAAGGCTCGAGGAGTCCCTCTCGGGACGGTGGTTCGTCTCAGACACCCCCCACGGGACGCTGGTCCACGCCCGCCTGGGACCCGGCGAGGAGAACTCGGGAAAGCTCGTCACCACCGTCCGCAACCGAGCCAGGGAGATAGCCCAGGCGGACGGGAAGGGCCTCGTCCTCATCGACGGGCCTCCGGGCATCGGCTGCCCGGTCATCGCCTCGCTCTCAGGCGTGACCTGCGCCCTCGTCGTGACCGAGCCAACGGTCCCGGCGATCCACGACATGGACCGGGTCCTCGCCGTCTGCCGGCACTTCGACGTCCCGACCCTCGTCGTCGTCAACCGCAGCGACCTCGATGAGGGGAACCGCCGGGCCATCGCGGCCCGCTGCGCCCGCGAGGGGCTCGAGGTCGCAGCGGAGATTCCCTACGATCCGGTGTTCACCCGGGCCATGGTTGAGGGGCGGACCGTGGTGGAACACTCCGACGGCGAGGTCCCGCGGCTCCTCGGGAGCCTCTGGGAGAGACTCCGCGGCCGGCTGGGCCTCCGCGCCCGGCTGGAATGCGGCGGCAGGCCAGGACTTCGCGGCCGGCCCGAAGAGGGACGGCCGGGCGGGTTCTAGAATTGGCCTTGAGGGCATAGAGGTAAAGGTTTTGAGGTTCCGGGCCCACCGGCATCCGCCCGCTGAGAGGCGTCTGCCCTGGTATCCGCTCCGGCGTCCGCCGGTTACGGGCGGGCGGGTGGTAGCCCGGGACCCGGGAAAGGAGGCCCACCGGCGTGCCGCGGCCGCGCAAGCCCCGCTTCGTGGAGTTCCTGCCCGACGTGACCTACTTCAAGCCGGCCGGCGTGCCGATGTCGGCCCTCGACGAGGTCACCCTGGGCGTCGACGAGCTTGAGGCCCTCCGGCTCAAGGACCTCGAAGGCCTCGAGCAGGAGGAGTGCGCCAGGCGGATGAACCTCGCCCAGAGCACCTTCCAGCGCATCCTCAGCTCGGCCCGCGAGAAGCTCACCCGGGGCATCGTCGAGGGTCGGGCCATCCGCATCGAGGGGGGCCACTACCGCCTCGTCGCCCGCCGCTTCGTCTGCCCCGACTGCGGCGTCCGCTGGACGGCCGAGCCCGGCCCGGGCGCCGAGGACAGGGGGCGCGGAGCCGCCGGGGCCGGCGAGAGGCCCGAGGGGACACCCCCTCCCTCCGTCCGCTGCCCCGAGTGCGGGAGCCCGGGCGCCCACCCCCAGTGGCACCGCGGCTGGGGCCGCGGGCCGCGACGGCGGCGCTAGAGGCCCGGCAAAGGAGTCCTACCGATACGGCACGGGAGCGCCGCGGGAGCGCTGGGCCTTCCAGCCACAGGCGCCGCAGCTCCACTCGATGAGGTCGGTCTGGCTCACGGGCTTCCTCCCGCCGATAACGAGAGCCGTCTCCCCCATCTCGCGCTTGGTGAGCACCTCCCCGCACCTAGGGCACGTCCTCGGGAAGGTCTTTTCGAAGTCCTCGAGGAGAAGGGTGAAGACGACAATCAGGCCGGCGAACACGACCACGTAGAAGGCTATCTTCAGCCCGGGCGAAAGCCCGGCCCACCACCCGTCGCTCTCCGAGACCGCGAGCACCAGAGCGATAGCGCAGTCCACGAGGCCCACACCTCCCGTAGGGTTAACAGGGTCCGGTGCCTATGCCCTCCAAGTGTGGGACCATGGAGCCGGCGAGGCTGCCGAGCCCCAGGCGACTTCATCTCGGTCACGGATGGGTCACCACGATTATACCAGGCCAGGGCGGCGAGGGGCACAAGGAGCGAGCCTAGGCCGGGGACCCCCTCGCTCGGGCTCGTGGGCTTAGACAAGCCAGCTAGAGGTGGGCCTGGGCGGGCCGGCCGAGAGGATTACGGCCCGCTCCATGGAATGCCCCGGTAGAGCTTAGGCCGCCGGCAGGCGCCTGGCGGCGCAGAGCTCCGGGCCGCCCGGGCGGGGCAGCGCTCCTTGCGAGGCCAACACAGCGATAGGGGGATTCGGCGGTGCGCCTGAACTACGGAAGGACTTTCACTCTGGGTCTCGGCTTCATGGTAATCAGCATCACCTGGTCCATCTACAACGCCTTCGTCCCGGTCTTCTACGAGCGCTTCGTCCAGAGCGGCACCCTCATCGGCCTCCTCATGATCACCGACAACATCATCGGCATCACCCTCCAGCCCTGGATCTCCCACCGGAGCGACAAGACCTGGAACCGCTTCGGGCGGCGGATGCCCTACATCCTCATCGGGGCCCCCCTCGGGGCCGTGCTCTTCGGCCTCATCCCCTTCCACACCAGCCTGTGGATGCTCGTCGCCATCGCCCTGGCCATGAACGTGGCCATGGGCCTCTACCGCGCGCCGACGGTGGCCCTCATGCCGGACATCACGCCGCGGCCCCTGCGGAGCCAGGCCAATGGCATCATCAACTTCATGGGCGGCCTCGGGGCCCTCATAGCCTTCTTCCTGGCCGCGCCCCTGTTCCGCAAGGGCGAGCACCTGCCTTTCCTCCTCGCGGCCGTCCTCGTCTTCCTGGCCGTCGGGGTCCTCTACTGGCGGATAAAGGAGCCCCGCCATCTCTCCGGTGAGCAGGAAGCCAAGGAGATGTCGTTCACGGCCGCGGTCGGCTCGGTGTTCGGGCTGCAGCGGCGGAGCGTCCTCTACCTCCTCCTGGCCATCTTCGCCTGGTTCGTCGGCTACCAGGGCCTGGAGGCCTTCTTCACCCTCTACAGCATCAATGTGCTCGGGGTGGACGCGGCCGCCGGGGCCTTCACCCTCGGCTTCTTCGCCCTGGCCTTCCTCGTCTTCGCCATCCCCGCCGGGTTCATCGCCGGCCGGTTCGGGCGGCGCAACACCATCCGGGTGGGGCTCGGGATTCTCCTCCTCGTCTTCGCCGCCGCGTTCAGCATCCGCTCCATCCAGGTCATCCAGATGCTCTTCCTCCTCGGCGGCTTCGCCTGGGCCCTGGTCAACGTCAACTCCTACCCCATGGTGGTGGAGATGGCCTCCGACGCCCAGACCGGGACCTACACCGGACTCTACTACTTCTTCTCTTCCGGAGCGGCCATCGTGGGCCCGCCCCTCATGGGCTTCCTGCGCGACCTCTTCGGATACGAGTACCTGTTCATCTACGCCATCGTCCCGGTGGCCCTGGCCTTTATCCTCATCGGGTTCGTGCGCGGAGGCGAGGCCCTGACCGGAGGCAAGACCGGCGCCGGCATCGGGGCCGAGGGGCCCGCGGCGACGGCCTGATGGTCCGCAGGGCGTCCCGGCCGGCCCTCCACTGCGACCCCGCCCGCCTCCGGGCGGAAAGGGGGCGGCCCCTGATTCTCGGCCACCGGGGCCTGCCGGGTGCGCTGGTGGAGAACCGCGTCGAAGGCTTCCTGGCCGCCCTGGCGGCCGGCGCCGACGGGGTGGAGCTCGACGTCCAGCTCGCCGCCGACGGGGTACCGGTGGTGATCCACGACTCCGGTCTCGAGCGGACCACCGGCCAGCCGGGCCGCGTGGCCGACGTCGGTAGCGGAGAGCTCGCGCGGCTGGGTGTGCCGAGGCTGGAGACCGTGCTCGACGTCCTACCGACCGAGGCCGTTCTGAACGTGGAGATCAAGGACTTTACCCCCCGCGACCGGGGCTTGGAGCGCTCGGTGGTCGCCCTCGTCAAGGTCAGGAAGGCCGAGGGCCGGGTGCTCTTCTCCTCCTTCAACCCCCTGGCCCTGGCCCGCCTCCGGCGCCTGGACCCGGCCCTCTACGCCGCCCAGCTCACGGCCCCGGGCTACCTCCGGGCCCTGAGGCTCGGCTACCTCCGGCGCCCGAACGCCGTCCACCCCCACCTCTCGGAGCTCACCCCCGCCAGGCTCGCGGCCTGGCGGCGCCGCGGCCGCCGGGTCATCGCCTGGGGCGCCGACACCGAGAAGGGACTGGCCGAGGCCCTCGCGTGGGACCTCGACGGGATCATCACCGACCGGCCAGCCGAGGCCGTGCGGCTGGCGGTGGGCCCGCCCGGGTGACCGGGGCGCCGCCCGGGTGACCGGGGCGTCAGGCTACCTCGCCGAGTCGGGCCCCCGCGGCACGCTACGGTTCTTCCTCGGGCGCCCGGACCCAGCGCTGGCCTATGGGATGGTGCCCGCCGTCCTGGCCGGAAGAGTGGCCCTGGCCAAAGCGGCCCGCGTGGGGGAGACGTTCGGGGTCAAGGTGGCACCCATCCTCGGCGCTGGCGCCCTGCCGTTCCGGGGCACGTCACCCTGGCCAACCTGGACGGGGTCCTCGAAACCTTCCCGGGCATCCGGACGGTGACCCTCCAGTCGGCCCTGCGCTACGACCACGGTGAGGACGCCGCGCGGGAGATTGCCGCCCGGCTCAGGGAGAGGCTGGGGGGCGAAGCTGGCGAGGGGATCGGTCCGGAGAAGCCGGCAGCTGGCAATCCTGGCGGCCGGAAGCCCCCGTCCTATGCAGCGGGACCGCCTGGCGCGGTTCAGCGCCGTCGGCTACGCCCGGGACGTGGCCCGCCCGGACAAGCTGGCCGCCATGGTCCCAGACCCGCCGGGCCGAGCCGAGAGTGTGCCAAGGTGGTCTCGAACTACGCCACCGAAGACGGCGGGGTGACCGAGTGAAGGGCGCCAGCGGGCCGGCCTTGACGTAACAGCGGTTACATGGCATACTCCTTGGCGTAACGGTCGTTACATCCTGCGCCCAGGGGGTGCCGGGTTGCCCGAAGCATCCGGGTGGCTGCTCTTGATCTACCGAATCCCCGCCGAGCCGTCGCGCCACCGGGTCGCCGTTTGGCGGCGCCTCAAGGAAGCCGGGGCGGTGTACCTGCAGAACTCCACCTGTATCCTCCCGGAGTCGGCCGCCAACCATCATCTCTTCGAGACCCTGGCCGGCGACATCCACGAGGCGGGGGGCGAGAGCCTGCTGCTTTCCGCCGAGTTCCTGGACCGTTCCGGTCATAACCGCGTGGTTGACCGGTTCAACGCCGAACGTGACGTCGAGTACGCCGAGTTCCTCGAGCAGGACGTGGCCTTCCTCGACGAGCTGCGTAAGGAGACGGGTCGGAGGAACCTTACCTTCGGCGAACTCGAGGAGAACAACGAGGGTTTCGACCGGCTGGAGCGGTGGCTGAGGAAGATCAAGGACCGGGACTTCTTCGGCGCGGCCAAAGCCGCGGAGGCCGAGAAGTGTCTCGCCGCGTGCCGCGAGGCCCTGGAGGCCTTCACAGTCCTGGTCTTCCAGGCCAGTAACGGACCGGGCGACCCCTACCGTCGCGGGACTGAGTGACCCGCGCCGCGGGCAAGCCCCGGCGTCCCCGCTGAAAGGAGCTTCAACCTTGGAGAACGGCAACCCCGAGAACGGCGTCAAAGACGGCGCCACGGACAGCGCTACGGACAGCGCCCTCCGGAAGAACGCCATGCGCTTCATCGTCCTGATGGGTTTCGTCAGTCTCTTCGCCGACATGACCTACGAGGGGGCCCGCAGCATAACCGGCCCGTACCTCTCCGTCCTCGGAGCGAGCGCGGCGGTCGTCGGTTTTGTGGGAGGTTTCGGAGAACTCGCCGGGTACGCTCTGCGCCTTGTCACCGGCTACCTGGCCGACCGGACCCAGCGGTACTGGCTTCTGATCATCCTTGGGTACGGGGTCAACCTCCTGGCCGTTCCACTCCTGGCCCTGGCAGGGCGCTGGGACGTGGCGGCCGCCCTGATCGTCGCGGAACGCCTGGGCAAAGCCATACGCACTCCTTCGCGCGACGCCATGCTTTCCCATGCCAGCCGGCGGGTGGGGACGGGGTGGGGGTTCGGGCTCCACGAGGCTCTCGACCAGATCGGGGCTGTCAGCGGGCCGCTCATCGTGGCGGCCGCCATGTACGTCTCCCGCGGCCGCTACCAGACCGGTTTCGCCACCCTGTTCGTACCGGCCCTGGTGGCTCTCCTCCTTCTTGCCGTGTCGCGCCACCTCTTTCCCGACCCGCGGGTTCTGGAAGGCGAAGACCGCCGGTACGAAGCCGGAACGAACGGCTCGAGACTCCCCAGGGTCTTCTGGCTCTACACCGCCTTCACGGCGGCGACCATCGCCGGTTTTACCCATTTCCAGCTCGTTGCCTACCACCTGAAGGCTCAGGCGGTGGTCCCGGACGTCCAGATCCCCGTCCTCTTCGCCGTGGCCATGGGCGTCGATGCCCTGGTTGCCGTGCCCGTCGGCCGCTTCTTCGACAAGAAAGGTCTCGTCACCCTGACGGTCCTGCCCCTGCTCACGCTGCCGATCCCGTTCCTCGTCTTCTCCCGCGCCTACGCGACGGCACTCGCGGGAGTCGTCCTGTGGGGCGCGGCCATGGGGGTCCAGGAAACCATCATGCGGGCGGCCGTGGCGGAGATAATCCCCTCCGAGCGGCGCGGGTTCGCCTACGGGGTCTTCAACACGGGGTTCGGTGTCGCCTGGTTCGCGGGCAGTTGGGCGATGGGGGCTCTCTACGGTGTCAACGTCACCTACGCCGTGGCCTTCGCCGTCGCCCTGGAACTCATCTCCCTACCCCTCATCTTCCTGGTGCGGCGGGCCGTCGCGGCTCGTCCCAGAGGGCATGGGCGACCTGCCTTCGGGCCTCGGCGATGAGGAAACCCGGGGCAAGGCCGAGCTGCAGGCCGATGTCGCGGTAGAGGTTCCGGGGTGTCAGGCCTGATTGCGAGACGTACAGCACGGGGTTCCTGGCGCCGTCCAGGGGGTTGGCAGGGCGCGGCTAGCGGTGGACTTGCCCGA
>DYFB01000046.1 GCA_020725405.1 Symbiobacterium sp.
ATGGTCCGGGCCTGGTCGGCAATTGCCCTGGTTATGGCCTGGCGGATCCACCAGGTGGCGTAGGTGCTGAACTTGTAGCCCTTGCGGTAGTCGAACTTCTCGACCGCCTTGATGAGCCCGAGGTTCCCCTCCTGGATAAGGTCGAGGAAGAGCATGCCTCTTCCGACGTAGCGCTTGGCGATGGAGACCACCAGGCGCAGGTTGGCCTCGGCCAGCCGCCGCTTGGCCTCCTCGTCTCCGGCCTCGACCCGCTTGGCCAGGGCGACCTCCTCCTCCGGCGTGAGGAGGGGCACCCGGCCTATCTCCTTGAGGTACATGCGCACCGGGTCGTCGAGGGCGACGCCCTCCGGGACAGTGAGGTCGTCCTCGGCGTCGGCGGTGACAGCGGCCTTGACCGTCTCCGTCTTGGCCCGGCCGTCACCCCCGGCCTCCGAGGCGTCGCTGACGATCTCGATCCCCTTCTCGGTCAGGAGCTCGTAGATGTCGTCGATCTGGTCGGGAGTGAGCTCCTCGGCCTCGAGTACGTCCATGATCTCCTCGTAGGTCAGGGCGCCCTGCTTCTTACCCCGCCGGACGAGTTCGTCAAGACCCTCGATCTTCAGTTCCTTCTCCTCGTGAGTTTCAGCCATGAGCCCCTTGCCTTTCACCTGAAGGCACTCCCGTGATTCCGTCGCTGGCGCGTCGGCCGTATTCGTATCCACTACGCACGGGCCGACGATATAGTTTCAAGAATCAATCCCCGGGCACTGTCCAGTGCCCGGTGCCACCGTCCGTATGCCTTTCCAGGTCTATGAGTTCCCTTAACAGCTCGGCGTATTCCCGCTCCACCGGGACCCCGTCGCGCTCGAGTTCGCTAATTCGACGATGCAGTTTATCAATCCTACTAAGCAAACGGTGTTCTTTCAACACGCCGACGCAGTCACGGATAGCCTTCTCCGCCTCAGCCGGCAGGTTCTCGGCCTCGAAGAGGGCCCGGACGGCCGTCCGGACGTCCTCCTCGTCCTCGGGGCCGAGACCGTCGACGAGGCGGGCCGCCTCCACCGACCCGGTCCGGGCGAGGTCCAGGACGGCCCGGGCGACGCGCCGGTGAACCGGATTCAGGAACCACCCGAGGGCCAAGGCCTCGTGCTCGGTCGGCTCGAAATCGTCTTCCGAAGCCGCGGCGACCTCGTCCTGGTCCCGCTCCTGCTCCTCTTCCCGCTCTCCGCCGTCCCCGCGGTCCAACCCGATCCTCGAGCACCAGTCCGAAGCCTCGAGAAGCTCGGCCAGGACGAGATGGAGGGTCTCCTCGGCCCTGACCATGTAGGCGAGGAGCGTCCGCTGGGCCGCCTCGACCGGGCGGTGGAGGCTCTCCCTGCCTCGCCTGCCCGGCCTACCCAGCCCTTCCTCATTGTTCCTCCATTTCGCGATGCTATCCCGCACGCCGGCGCGCCGGGCGTCGGAGGCCGCCCTGAGGTAGCGGGCGAGCTCCGCCAGGAGGCTCTCCTCGGGGACGGGCAGACGGCGGGCGAAGTCCCGGAGGTACTCCTCGCGCTCGACGATGCCCTCGATGGCGGCGAGCACCGGGACGATCTCCTTCACCACGGCCACCCGGCCCTCGATGGTCGTCGGCTCGTACCGGCGGAGAGCCAGGCGGAACCGGTACTCCGGCAGGGGCACGGCCTCCTCGATGGCCGCCCGGAAGGCCTCCGGGCCGCCCGCCGCCCCCCGGAGACACTCATCGGGGTCCTTCCCCTCGGGCATCTCGGCCACCTTGACGTTGAAGCCGGCCGCAGTGAGGACCTCGAGCCCCCGCAGGGTGGCCAGGGTCCCGGCCGAGTCGGCGTCGAAGGCCGTCACCACCCGCTCGGTGTGGCGGCGCAGAAGGCGGGCCTGCTCGGCGGTGAAGGCCGTGCCCATGGCGGCCACGGTGAAGTCGAGGCCCGCCTCGTGGCAGGCGATGGCGTCCATGTAGCCCTCGACGACGAGCACCCGGCCGGCACGCCGTATGGCCTGAGCGGCCAGGTTGAGGCCGTAGAGGACCCGGCTCTTGCTGAAGAGGGGGGTCTCGGGCGAGTTCAGGTACTTCGGTTCGTCGCTGTCCTCCAGGGCCCGGGCCCCGAAGCCTATCGGCCGCCCCCGGTGGTCGGCGATGGTGAACATCAGCCGGCCCCGGAAGCGGTCGTAGTGGCCCTCGCGGCCCTTCAGGACGAGGCCGGCCCTCTCCAGGACCGCCGGGTCCACCCTCTTGGCCGTCAGGGTCTTCAGGAGGGCGTCCCAGCCTTTGGGCGAGTAGCCCAGCCGGAAGGCCTCGACGCTCGCCGGGCTGACGCCCCGGCGCCGCAGGTACTGCCGGGCGGCTTCGGCCTCCGGGCTCCTGAGGAGGGCCTGGTGGTAGAAGCGGGAGGCGAAGTCGAGGAGCCGGTAGAGAAGGTCCCTCTCGCTCCGCCGCCTCTCGTCGGCCTCCGCGGCGGCCGCACCGCGGGCCCCCGCCCGGCGCCGGTCCCAGCCCTTTTCGGGGAGGGCCACCCCGGCCCGGGCCGCGAGGTGCTCGACGGCCTCGCCGAAGGTTAGCCCCTCGCGCTTCATCAGGAAGGTCAAGACGTTCCCCCCGGTCTGGCAGCCGAAGCAGTAGAACATCTGCTTGTCGGGGGTCACGGTGAAGGACGGGGTCTTCTCCTGGTGGAAGGGACAGAGGCCGAGGTAGTTACTACCCCGCTTCTTGAGGGGCACGTACTCGCCGATGACGGCCACGATGTCGCTCTTCGCCCGGATCTCGTTGAGGAGCTCGTCGCTGAAGCGGCCGGTGCGCCCGGGGCCGTAGTCGGCGGCCACGCCTCGTGCCCCCTTCTCTTTCGGGTTCGGGAAAGGAGCCCCCCCCCGGCTCGCGGAAACCGGGCGACAGGCGCCGGATAACGGAGAACTGGGCGGGCGGCCTTCCAGGGGGTCTCCTGCGCTGGCTAGAGGTTCAACGGTAGGAAGGACTCTCCTGCCGGGAAGGCTACTCCTCCCAGGTATGCGGGATGAAGTGGTGGGTGTAGCGGTCGATGGCGAAGCGGTCGGTCATACCGGCCACGTAGTCGGCCACGGCCCGCTCGGCGTCGTCCCCCGCCGCGGCCCGCTCGGCGCCGCCCCCCGCCGCGGCCCGCTCGGCGCCGCCCCCCGCCGCGGCCAGGGCGTACTCGCGCCTGAGGACGGCCGGGTTCTCGACGTAGAAGCGGTAGAGGTCGCCGACCATGCGCCTTACCCGGGCGTGCTCGGCCCGGGCCGCCTCCCGGAGGTAGACGCGGTCGAACATGAAGCGGTGCAGGGCCTCGGCCACTTCGCCGACGCGGCCGCCTATGGCCACGCGGTCGCGGCCCGCGCTCCGCTCGATGATGTCGGTCACCATCGCTCCGATGCGCTCGGACCCGGTCGACCCGAGAACCTCGACGACGTCCCGCGGGAGGTCTCCGGGGTCGAGGACCCCGGCCCGGACGGCGTCGTCGATGTCGTGGTTCATGTAGGCGATGCGGTCGGCGAGCTGGACGACCTGGCCTTCCAGCGTGCCGGGGCTCCGGGTCGGGACGTGGTTGAGGATGCCGTCCCGGACCTCCCAGGTCAGGTTCAGCCCCCTCCCTCCGCCCTCGAGGACCGTCACCACCCGGAGGCTCTGCTCGTTGTGCCGGAAGCCGCCCGGGATCACCGCGTCGAGGGCGTCCTCCCCGGCGTGGCCGAAGGGCGTGTGCCCGAGGTCGTGCCCGAGAGCGATAGCCTCGACCAGGTCCTCGTTGAGGCGGAGGGCCCGGGCGATGGTCCGCGCGACCTGGCTCACCTCCAGGGAGTGCGTCAGCCGGGTCCGGTAGTGGTCGCCCTTCGGCGAGAGGAAGACCTGGGTCTTGTCCTTGAGGCGCCGGAAGGCCTTGGAGTGGATGATGCGGTCCCGGTCCCGCTGGAAGGCGGTCCTGACCGCGCACTCCTCCTCAGGCCGCTCCCGGCCGCGGCTCTCGCGGCTGCGGGCGGCGAGCGGCGACAGCGACCGGGCCTCGAGCTCCTCGGCGGCTTCACGGATGGTGGTCATGTCTGCTTCCGTCAGTCCTCCCCCACCGGCCCCGGGCGGGCGGACCGTCCGGGCCGACCTCTCGTTCCGGGCGCCGCGCACCGGACGCCGCGCCGGCGCTCCCCTCGCGCCCTCGCCCTCGCGCCCTCGTCGTCGCGCCCCGTCGTCGCGCCCCGGCGCCGCGCCCGGGCTCACCTCTCGCCCCGGTCGTCACGCACCGGGCGTCCCGTGCGCTCCCTCGTCTCCTTGATCATGGCCTGGGCGGCGGCCAGCCGGGCCACCGGCACCCGGAACGGCGAGCAGCTCACGTAGTCGAGGCCCGCTCCGTGGCAGAACTCGATGGACGAGGGCTCCCCGCCGTGCTCGCCGCAGATGCCTATCTTGAGCTCCTCCTTGTCCTGCCGCCCGAGGAGGACGGCCATCTCAACGAGGCGGCCGACCCCCTCCCGGTCGAGGACCTCGAAGGGGTTCTCGGCCAGAACGCCTCGCTCGAGGTAGCAGCCGAGGAACTTCCCCTCGGCGTCGTCGCGCGAGAACCCGTAGGTCATCTGGGTGAGGTCGTTCGTCCCGAAGGAGAAGAAGTCGGCGTGCCGGGCGATGCGGTCCGCCACGACGCAGGCCCGCGGGACCTCGATCATCGTCCCGACGAGGTAGGGGAACTCCACCCCGAACTCGGCCATCGTCTCCTCGGCCACCCTGACGCACATCTCACGCATGATGGAGAGCTCCTGCTCGATACCGACGAGCGGGATCATGACCTCCGGACGCGGGTCGAGGCCCTCCTTGCCGAGCCGGGCGGCGGCGCGGAAGATGGCCCTCGCCTGCATCTCGTATATCTCGGGATAGGCCACCCCCACCCGCACCCCGCGGTGGCCCATCATGGGGTTGAACTCGGCCAGGGCGCTCACCCTCCGGAGGAGCCGCTCGGCCTCCTCCAGGTCCGGGCCGCCAGCACCAGCGGCCGGACCGGCCGCCCCGGCGCCCGCCCCGGCGCCCGCCCCCGCGCCCGTCCCGGCGCCCGCCCCCGCGCCTGCCCCCGCGCCGCCCCGGTGCGCGCCGGCCGCCCCCGCACCCCGGCCGGCCGCCCGGAGCTCGGTCACCCGGACGAGGAGCTCGTCGCGCTGGGGCAGGAACTCGTGGAGCGGCGGGTC
>DYFB01000047.1 GCA_020725405.1 Symbiobacterium sp.
ACCACAATGAGTAGAACGACAATACCTAACCTCGTCCCACGTGGCACAACACTCTCGGCGTTTCGGAACCCGCGTAGGCCGTCTAGCTGCGCCTTTCTCTCCGCGTGGCAGTCGGAAGGGCTTCTGGCTGTCAAAGTCAAGTATTACATCGAGGAGGGCGAGCTCGAGGTGGCCGTCGGCACCCCCGGCGGGGCGGTGAAGATAGTTCACGTCATGCCCCAGGGGTCCATCTTCGGCGAGCTCCAGGTCTTCACCAACCTGACCACCTCGCCGGTCACCGTCACGGCGCGGCGGCCCTCACTCCTCCGGCGGACACCCCACGAAGCCTTCCGGAGGCTCGCCCTTTCCGACCCGGAGTTCGCGGCGGAAGTGATGTCGTCGATGAGCTTCAAAGCCCTATCCTTCCTCAAACAGGTCGAGGACCTAGCTTTCCGGGGAGTCCGCAAGCGCATCGCCTACGTCCTCTACGCCCTCTTCTCCGGGTCGGCCGACGACAGCGTCTCCCTCGCCATCGCCCAGGAGGCCATCGCCGACCTCGTCGCCGCCCACCGGGTGACGGTCACCCTGGCCCTGAAGGAGCTCCAGGAGGCGGGGATGATCGCCGTCGGCCGGGGGCGCCTCTTCCTCCTCGACGAGGCTCGCCTTCTGGCCGAGGCCCTCTCCACCGACCGCTGAGCGGAAGCTCCTGGCTCTACACAAAGAATAAGCGCTCGAGGCCGGCGCGGCGCGCCCCGCGCCCGGGAGCCGGTGAGACCCCCTTCGGGCCGCGAAGCGCGCCGCGCCCCGCCTCCTCCTCCGGGTGCCCCCCTCCTCCTCCGGGGGCCCTCCAAAGGTCAGGGTCACCCTGGCCGTGGGCGTCCGGGGACGGTCAGTGCATGTTCCACCAGGCCAGCGGGTCGGTCTGGCCGTAGCCCAGGAGGTCGTCGAGAGCGACGAAGGCCGACCCCAGGACCGGGGCCAGCTTCACCCCCAGGGCGTGCTGCCAGTAGCGGGAGTCCTTCGTGTAGGGGCAGACGGCCATGCAGTTGGCGCAGTCGACGCCGTTCTCGTTCCAGAACTTGAAGCACTTCTCGACGTCGACCGACCACTTCAGGACCCCGGACGTGTTCGACATGCAGGCCTTGCCCTTGGTCATCTCCCCGGTCGGGATGGCCCCGGAGGGGCAGTGCTCGGCGCACTTCCTGCAGGACTTGCAGAACTCCCTGACGCCGAAGTTGCGCGGCTTATCGATGGTCATGGGCAGGTCGGTGAACACCTTGGCCAGGCGCACGTTGGGGCCGTGCTCCGGCGTGACGACAATGCCGTTGCGCCCGAGCTCCCCGAGCCCCGCCGCCACGGCGAAGACCCCCGATATCGCGAGGTCGTTGCCTGAGGGGAGGGCCCTGTAGCCGAGGGCCCACAGGAACTCGGCCAGCCCGTAGGCGACCACGGCCTGGTCGAGGTAGCCCTTGCCGACCGCGGCGCTGGCCACGGCGGTCGTCCCGCCGCGAACGACATCGAGGTCGTGCTTGAGGGCAAGGCTTATGACCCACCTCATCGAGGCCGGAATGCCGAAGGTCCCGTCCTCGGCGATGCCCGCCTCCTGGAACTCATCGGAAATGACGACGGGTCCCTCGAGGGGCATCTGCCGGTGGGCGTAGTGGCTGAAGACCCACCTCGGGTCGAGCTCGGTGATGCCGACGAGGTCGGCCCCAAGAAAGCGGGCGACCTTCTTGACGGCGCGGGCGGCCTCGTCCGGACTCAGCCTGACCGGACTCGCCGGGGGCTTGGCGACCACAGGGCGATTCTGGTAGAGGCCCTGGTGGTAGGCTCCGGGCCGGGTCCCGGCTCCCGTCCCTGTCTTGGTCAGGTCGACGACGGCCCAGCCGGCGGTCCTCATAGCGTAGTCGATGGCCCGGTAGCCGGGGTCGTTGGCCGAGATGTGGTCCTTCATGCGCTGGCCCATGAGGGGCAGCCATTCCTGGACCACGGGATCCCAGCGGGTCCGGTGAAAGAGTGAGTTCCGTTCCTGGAAACGCTCGACATCAGGATCGATGTCATAGAAGTCCTCGAGTCTTTCGCCCACGGCGGCCGCGTAGGCCGGGCCGCCGGCGGCGGTCCCCGGCAGGCGGGCGAGGCGGTCGGCCGCCAGGGCCCCCGCGGCGACGGCGGTGCCCTTCAGGAACCTGCGTCGGCTGACTCCCAAGTCGTTTCCCCTCCTCCATTTCTAACGTCGAGCGGGCGACAGTCTAGGAAGCCGCCCCTCGCGGCAGACTTCTCGGCGCGCCGGCCCGCAGGGCGGCTCTCAGTCCGGCGAACAGGCCGAGAGTTATCACCAGGCCCGCGACGAGCAAGATCCACCCTCCCTTGGGGTTGCCCTCGGCGAAGGTGTACAAGGCCAGGGCCCCGGCGAAGACGGCCCAGGCGGCGAAGGCGGCGATGAGGACCCACTGCCACCAAGCCCGGGTCTGGGACCTCAGGACGAGGGCGACCGCCGCACCTCCCACGCAGGCGCCGGCGACGAACCAGAAGACGGCCATTCCATTCCCTCCCTTCCTTCCTCTGAAACGGTCGAGGTCTAGGAGCATCCGGTGCGGCGTGCCCGAGGCCCGCGCGGCTCACGCCGCGTCACCTGGGGCCTTCCGAAGGCGAGCCAGACCGCACCAGTTAGTGCCTCCAAGCACAAACCTACCCGAGAGCGCCGGGGCGGTGGAACTGCGGCGGCAACCCTCGTTCAGCGAGCTATCCTTGTTGTCCGGACAACGCGGCGGACGAAGCCCGCGGGCGGGCCGAGGTCTTCGCTCTAGTGCGGACAGATACGGGCCGCGAGGCTCCCCGGCACGGACGGACCCGCTCGCCGAGGTCTTTAACAGACTGTTAATCACTTGTTCAAAGGCTGTTCAGCCGCTGGCAACCTTTCGGAGGGACAATGATATCGAACGAACGCCTGGCCGCGCGGGACGGAGGCGCGGCGGAAGGGAGGTAAGGCTGTGATAGGTCTGATGGGTAAGCTCAAGGGGGTCGCCGTGGTGCTGAGCCTCACCCTCCTTGTGGGGGGACTCGGCAGCGCCGCCGGAGCATACGCCTTCGGCTCGCCGCCGCCCGAGGCCGGAGCCCCGGACTGGACCCCGCGACAGCCCGTGAGAGGAGAAGAGGGCCGGCCGGATGTCGCGCCCCCGCCGCTCACGGAGGAGCAGGAGGCTCTCCTGGAGATCATCCGTGGCCTCGTGGAGCGTCTCGACGGGTTCGCGGACGACATCGGGCTCGCGGCCGCCGCGGAGGACTGGGACCGAGTCGAGGCCGGCTTTCTCGACTACGTGGCCACCCTGGTCGAACTCGAGCGGGCCGTGGACGCCTTCGTCGCCACCCTGCCCGAAGATCGACCCCTGCCGATGCGGGTCGTCCTCCACGCCCTCCAGGCCCTGCGGGGTCAGGCGGCCGAGCTCGCCGGCCCCTGGGCCGGTCTCCCCGAGGAGAACCGGGCCCCCGTGCGTGAGGCTGTCCGGGCGGCGGCCGAGGCGAGTGAGCACCCGCGCTTCTGGACCCTGATGATCCGCCTGGTCCGCGGCGAGGTTCGGCCGGTGCCCGTCCGCGAACGGCTGGAGCGGATGCTCGAGAAGGCCCGCGCCGACCTCGAGTCCGCCGAGAGGCGGGCTGAGCGCATCCGGGAGCGCATCGCCAAGCTCGATGACCTGATAGCCAGCACCACCGACCCGGGACGCCTGGAAACCCTGCGTGACCTCAGGTACCTCGCCGAGCTCGACCTCGCCGTGGCCGAGGCCAAGATAGCCCGCGACCGCTTCGCCGTCGAAATGCTTGAGAAACAGCTCGTCCGGCTCGAGGCTGGCGAGGGCTAGGAAGACGTCGAGAACTCACCATCGATCGCCCCGGACCCGGGGCCGGTCGCCGGCTGAGCCCGGCGCCGGCCCCGGTCCATTCCCCGCCCCAGGGGCACCGTCAGCAATTGACGGTGGGGGCATTTATGATTCAGGTCGGCTGCGACGTGTTCTTCGACACGCCAACGCCCTGGCGATGCCGCTGATGAAGAACCCCCGGGCTGCTCCACCCATGAGCCGGTGAAGTTCCCGGTACACGGCCGTCGCCCCAGGGTGTCCGCTAGAGAGAGGAGCGTGGCCAAGGAGCACCTGAGCGAGGCACGAAATGAAACCAAGGGGCTTACGGAACCAGCCGGGGCTGCTATTCGCGGCTTAGGGGCCACTGGAGGCCGAGGTCACGGCTGAGAGATAGAGAGGCCAGGCTGAGCCGCTGGCGGCTCCCGGCCGTGGACATGTACACCGGTCCCCAGCACATCCACGTTCGGGCCGGTTTGGCTGCTCTGCGCCGGCGGGTCGAACCGGGTGCCGTGAGCCTTAGGATCATCTCCGCCGGCTACGGACTCCTCGACGAGGACACCCCCGCGACGAGCCGCGGCTGGTGGCGCCCGGCGTGACCGTGCTCCCGGCCGGAAAGGCCGAGACGAGGTTCGGGGCAAGAATGGTCGCCCTTAAGGGCAAGATGTTCCGGCTCTTCGCCACCGCCGTGGACCGATTCGGCGAGAGGTCTTGGAGGATGTGATGCGCGACGACACGCCCGAAGCCTTCTTCCGCAGCGCTGGAGCTGGGCCGCAGCGAAGCGGACGAGGTTCTGTGACCCCGAGCCGGGACGGCCGCCGCCGGCAGCATCTGGACCGCTTCTACCACCTCCTGGACGTACTATCGGAGAAGCTGGGTGGACCGCGCCGGCTCAGGGACTGTAGCGGCCGCGATGGTTGGCCCGAGCGGGGCGTCTACTTCTTCTTCGAGGAAGGGGAGACGAGGGAGGATGGTCAGAGCCCCCGTGTGGTACGCGTGGGGACCCACGCCCTTTCTAGAAGCTCTCCGAGCACCCTGTGGAAGCGCCTTGCCCAGCAACGCGGGACCGTGTCGGGCTCGCGGGCCGGCGGCGGCAACCACCGGGGTTCCATCTTCCGGCACCATGTCGGGACCGCCCTCTTGGCGCGGGACGGATACCCAGAGGAGGTTCGTCGGGCATGGGCGAGCGCTCGAGCCGACCGGCGCATCAAGGACATCGAGTATCGGCTGGAGCGAGCGGTGAGCGAACACATCAGGCGCATGCCCTTTTTGTGGCTAGCCGTGCTCGACGCCCCGGGGAGGGACAGCCGCCGAGGCTACCTCGAGGCCAACGCCATCGGTCTTCTGAGCAACTGCGGCCGGCAACCCATTGACCCGCCGTCTGCCGACTGGCTCGGCCGGTGGGCCGAGTCGCCCAGTGTCGGCGAGTCCGGCCTGTGGAACGTGAACCAAGTGGACCAGGGGTACGACCCGGCCTTCCTTGACTTGCTCGAGCGGTACATCCTAGGCCTCGAACACGCAACCGCCCTGTCCCAAGCGAAATCGGTCCGGACCCGTGCTCGGTAAACCGGGCCCAAGAGCGATGTGTACAGCCCCCGGTTTCCTGGACAGTCAGCAACCTTAAGCCGCCTCAGACGCACGGTAATCCAACCTGGCCTCCGAGGGTGAGCGGTAGCCTAAGCGCTCCAGGAGCCAGTCGTTGTTGTAGGTCTCGATGAACTTGGCTATGCGGGCCCGCGCCTCCTCCAGGTCACGGAAGCGATGGAGGTACAGGCACTGTTCCTTCAGGGTCCTCAGGAAGCG
>DYFB01000048.1 GCA_020725405.1 Symbiobacterium sp.
CCAGTGCATCGCCCCCGCCGTGGTGCCCCTGGCCAAGTGCTACCACACCAAGGTCATGTGCACGACGCCCGTCGCCAAGATCCCCGGGGCCCTCTACTACGACTTCAACGAGGAGACGGCCCTCGAGACGGCCAAGGAGATGGTCCGCACGGCCATCGCCGCCTACAAGGAGCGCGACCCGTCGAGGATCGACGTCCCGGCCCACAAGAGCCAGGTCATCGCCGGCTTCAGCCTGGAGGCCCTCTTCGACCTCTTCGGTAAGCTCAACCCGTCCAGCCCGGTCCGCGTCCTGACCGAGGCCATCGAGAAGGGCGAGCTCCGCGGCGTGTGCCTCTTTGCCGGCTGTAACAACGCCAAGCAGGTCCAGGACCTCGGCCACACCGAAGTGGCCAAGGAACTCGCCCGGAACAACGTTCTCCTCGTGGCCACCGGCTGCGGCGCCGTGGCCTTCGCCAAGCACGGCCTGATGACGCCGGAGGCCGTCGACAAGTACGCCGGCGAGGGGCTCAAGGCCTTCCTGAAGCGGCTCGAGGCCGCCTCCGGCCTGAGGCCCGGCCTGCCCCTCATCTTCCACATGGGTTCGTGCGTCGACAACACCCGGGCCGCCGACCTCTGGACGGCCATGGCCAAGGACTGGGGTGTCGACGTCCCCAAGGTCCCGTTCGTGGCCTCGGCTCCGGAGGCCATGCACGAGAAGGCCGTCTCCATCGGGTCGTGGTGCGTGGCGATGGGCATCCCGACCCATGTCGGCGTGATGCCGCACATCGAGGGAAGCCAGCTCGTCTACGGCGTGGCCACGCAGATCGCCCACGACGTCTACGGCGGCTACTTCATCTTCGAGACCGACCCCGCCGAGGGGGCCAGGAAGCTTCTCGAGGCCCTGGACTACCGGACCTGGAAGCTCCGGGTCCACAAGGCCACGGCCGAGAAGTTCGGCACCGAGCTCGCGGCGGGCTACTGACCGGGGAGAGGAGGAGAGAACAGCCATGGCTGTCGCTGAAATCACGCTTGAGGAGTTCGAGAAGATCTACGAAGGGGCCATCGAGGACCCGGCCAAGGCTCCGAAGAACCTTTTCCGGCGGGCCTACAACGGGACGATCATCGCCCTGAGCTACGCCGAGATTCTCCTGAGCCAGGCCCTCCGTCTCCACGGTCCCGACGCGCCCGTGGGCTACCCCGACACGGCCTACTTCCTTCCGGTCATCCGCTCCCTGTCCGGTGAGGCGGTGACCAAACTCGGCGAGCTGGTCCCCATCCTCAACCGGATGAGGAGCCAGGTTAAGCCTGAGCTCACCTTCGAGAACGCCCGCCTCTGGGGAGAGGCGACTCTCTACGCGGCCGAGATCATCGAGGCCATCCACTACCTCGAGAAGGACGAGCCCAAGGTCGAGCCCTGGACCGGCTTCCTGACCGACCCCGTCCTCCGGAAGTACGGCATCAAGCTCGTCGACTGGACCATCCCCGGCCAGGCCGTCATCGTCGGCCGGGCCCGGACATCCAAGGATGCGGCGAAGATCGTCGAGGAGCTCATGGGGAACGGCATGATGATCTTCGCCTCCGACGAGGTGATCGAGCAGCTCCTCGAGGAGAACGTCAAGCTCGGCGTGGACTACATCGCCTTCCCCATCGGGAACTTCACCCAGGTCATCCACGCCGTAAACTACGCCCTGCGGGCCGGCATGGCCTTCGGCGGCATCCCGCCGGGCCTCCGGGAGCACCACCGCGATTACCAGCGCCGGCGCGTCCGCGCCTTCGTCCTGCACCTCGGCGAGATCGACGAGGTCAAGGTGGCCGCCCACTTCGGGGCCATCTTCCTCGGCTTCCCGGTCATCGTCGATACTCCGCTCGACGAGGAGCTGAAGGACTGGTACGTCTCGCACACCGACTACGACGACATCGTGAAGTTCGCCATGGAGCTCCGCGGGGTGAAGCTGACGTCGGTCAAGATCGATATCCCGCTGAACTTCGGCCCGTCGTTCGAGGGCGAGACCATCCGCAAGGCCGACGTCCACCTCGAGATGGGCGGCGGTCGCTCGACCGCCTTCGAGCTCGTCCGCACCGTGGATATCGACAGCATCAAGGACGGGCACATCGAGGTTATCGGTCCCGAGGCCGACGAGTTCCCCGAGGGTTCGACCGTGCCCCTGGGCATCATCGTCGACATCTACGGCCGGAAGATGCAGGTCGACTTCGAGAGCGTCCTCGAGCGCCGCGTCCACTACTTCATCAACTACGCCGAGGGTCTCTGGCACGTCGCCCAGCGCGACATGTGCTGGCTGCGCGTCTCGAAGGAGGCCTTCGCCAAGGGCTTCCGCTTCCGGCACTACGGGGAGATCCTCATCGCCAAGTTCAAGTCGGAGTTCCCGGCCATCGTCGACCGGGTCCAGGTCACCATCATCACCGACAAGGACAAGGTCGAGGAGATGATCAAGGCCGCCCGGGCCAAGTATCGCGAGCGGGACGAGCGGATGAAGGGTCTCACCGACGACAAGGTGGAGGAGTTCTACACCTGCACCCTGTGCCAGTCGTTCGCCCCGAACCACGCCTGCGTCATCACCCCCGAGCGCGTGGGCCTGTGTGGCGCCGTGACCTGGCTTGACGGCAAGGCGAGCTACGAGATAACCCCGACCGGGCCGAACCAGCCCATCCCCAAGGGACCGTGCCTTGACGAGGTCAAGGGCATGTGGGCGTCGGTCAACGAGGTCGTCAAGAAGGAGTCGCGCGGGACCATCGAGGAGGTCAACATCTACTCCTTCATGGACAAGCCGATGACCTCCTGCGGCTGCTTCGAGGCCATCATGGCCATCTTCCCCGAGGCCAACGGCATCATGATCACGACCCGCGAGCACAAGGGGGAGACCCCGTGCGGCATGACCTTCTCCACGCTGGCCGGCATGGTCGGCGGCGGAACGCAGACCCCCGGCTTCATGGGCATCGGGCGCTCCTACATCCTGAGCCGGCGTTTCATCGCCGCCGACGGCGGTCTCGCCCGCCTGGTCTGGATGCCCAAGGAGCTGAAGGAGTTCCTCGGTGAGGATTTCCGGGCCCGCTGCGAAGAGGCCGGACTGGGCCGCGACTTCGTCGACAGGATAGCCGACGAGGGCGTCGGGACCACCCCCGACGAGATCCTGCCCTTCCTCGAGGAGAAAGGGCATCCGGCCCTGACGATGGATCCGCTCATGTGACAAGCGCATAACGGGAGACGCGAGGGGCGGCCGAGGCTGGTTGCCAGCCGGCCGCCGGCGGCGAGACCCGCCCCGCCGCCACGGCCGCGAGGCCGCCCCCGTTGTTCAGGAGCCGGGCGGAAGTCCCGCCGGTGGCCGCCCGGCCAGCCTCCAGGGAAGGGAGACGAGAAAGCGTGGCGCTCACGGGGCTAGACATCTTCAAGCTCCTGCCCAAGAAGAACTGCAACGAGTGCGGTGTCCCGACGTGCCTGGCCTTCGCCATGGCCCTGGCCGCGGGGAAAGCCAGCCTCGAGGCCTGCCCTTACGTGTCCGATGAGGCCAAGGAGGCCCTCGGCGCGGCGGCGGCTCCGCCCATCCGCCTGGTAAAGCTCGGCGCGCCGGGCGACGACCACGAGGTCGAGATTGGTGACGAGCACGTCCTCTTCCGCCACGACAAGACCTTCTACCACCCGACGGCCGTGGCCGTCGAGGTGTCCGACGCCCTCTCCGACGGCGACGTCGAGGCCCGGATGGGCAAGATCAACGACCTCGTCTTCGAGCGGGTCGGCCTCCGCTACACCATCGACCTCGTCGCGGTGAGGAACGCGAGCGGCGACCCGGTCAGGTTCGCCGCGGTCGCGGGCAAGGTCGCCGCTCTGACGAAGTTCGCCCTCATGCTCGTGTCCGAGAAGGCCGAGGCCCTGAAGGCGGCCCTCGAGGTCGTCGGGGCGCGGCGTCCGGTCCTGGCCTGGGCTGCGGCCGAGAACCACGAGGCCGTGACCGCCCTGGCCAAGGAGAAAGGCTGCCCCCTGATCGTCCGGGGGAAGGACCTCGACGCGACGGCCGAACTCGCCGAGACGGTGGCCAAGAGCGGGCACAAGGACATCATTCTCGACACCGGGGCCGGGGAGACCGGCCGGGTCCTCGCCGACCTCGTCCACATCCGCCGCCTGGCCATCAAGAAGAAGTTCCGGCCCTTTGGTTATCCGACGGTGGCCTTCACCTCGGAGGAGGACCCGCAGGCCGAGATGATGCAGGCCGCAGTCTACGTGGCCAAGTACGCCAGCATGGTCGTCATCAAGGCCGTCGAGCGGCCCCAGGTCCTCCCGCTCCTCACCTGGCGCCAGAACGTCTACACCGACCCGCAGAAGCCCATCCAGGTGGAGAGCAAGATCAACACGGTCGGCGAGCCCGACCGGAAGTCGCCGGTCTACGTCACGACAAACTTCTCCCTCACCTACTATACGGTCGAGGGCGAGGTCGCGGCGTCGAAGATACCGGCCTATATCATCCCCGTCGACACCGACGGCACCTCGGTCCTGACGGCGTGGGCGGCCGGGAAGTTCAGCGGCGAGTCCATCGCCGAGACGATGAAGAAGCTCGATATCGAGAAGCTCGTCGACCACAAGGAGGTCGTCATCCCCGGCTACGTGTCCGTGCTCTCCGGCAAGCTGGGCGAGGCGAGCGGGTGGAAGGTCGTCGTCGGCCCGCGCGAGGCCGCCGGCATCCCGTCCTTCGCCAAGGAGAGGTACGGGCGCTAATCCCGACGGGCCGGAGGGAAAGGTGGGCAGCGGTTGGGGTTCAAGGTGACGTTCGCTCCCGATAACCTGACGGTGACGGTGAGCCGGGGGACCACCCTGCGGCGGGCGGCGGCCATGGCCGGCATCGACCTCAAGAGCACCTGCGGCGGGGAAGGGACCTGCGGGCTCTGCCTGGTCCGCGTCCTTGACGGGGACGGGGCCCGCTTTCTCGGGGGCAACATCCCTCCGAAGCGGCGTCGCGAGGGCTACCTCCCCGCCTGCCGGACCGTCGTCGAGAGCGACCTCACCGTTGAGGTCCCCGACTTCGCCCGCCTGGTCCGCCACCGTGTCCTGGTCGAGAAGATACAGGCCGGTGAGGTTCTGGCTGAGGAAGAGGTGGACGCGGCCGCCCGCTACGGGCTCGACCCGCTCCTATCCCGGCTCGCCCTGGCGCTTGACCCGCCCAACCTCACCGAGAACGCGAGCGACTGGACGCGCCTCACCGCGGCTCTGCGGCGCGCGGCCGGCGATCCGGACCTGACGTTCGGGTGCGACCTCACCCTCCTCCGGCGGCTGCCGCGGGTCCTGCGGGACGGCGGCTGGGAGGTGACGGTCTGGCTGCGCGGCTGGGCCGACGCCCCGGCGGCGCCGGCCGGACGGGAGAACGGCCCGACCTCCGGAGGGTCCCTCGACGCCCCACCGCGGGTCCTCGTGACCGACATCGCCCCCGGGCGAGTCGAGCGGCCGACCCTGGGTCTGGCCGTGGACATTGGAACGACCTCGGTGGTGGCCCACCTCGTCGACCTCGATCGGGGCACGACCCTTGGGGCCCGGGGCACCTACAACCACCAGGCCCGCTACGGCGACGACGTCATCACCCGGATGATCCACGCGACCGAGGAGGCCCGGGGGCTCGACCAGCTGAACGAGGCCGTCCTCGAGAGCCTGAACGAGCTGGTGGATGGGCTCTGCCTTGCGGCCGGCGTCGAGCCCGCCGACATCCGCTCCGTCGTCGCCGCCGGCAACACCACCATGGAGCACCTCTTCCTCAAGGTCCCGCCGGACTGGATACGCCTTGAGCCTTACATCCCGGCGGCCGTGGACTTCCCCGTGGTCAGAGCGGGTGAACTCGGCCTCCGGGTGAACCCGGCCGCGCCGGTGCGCTGCGTGCCGTCGGTGGCGAGCTACGTCGGGGGCGACATCGTCGCCGGCGTCCTGGCGACGGGGCTGGCCGAAAGGGACGAAATCACGCTGTTTATTGACATAGGCACAAACGGGGAGATGGTCCTCGGAAACCGCGAGTGGATGGTGGCCTGCGCCTGCTCGGCGGGCCCCTGCTTCGAGGGTGGGGGCATCGCCCACGGGATGCGGGCCGTCCCCGGGGCCATCGAGAGACTCGAAATAGGTCCGGACTACGAGGTCCGCATCGAGACCGTGGGCGGGGCCGGGCCCAGGGGCATCTGCGGCTCGGGCCTCGTCGACGCCCTGGCCAAGCTGAAGGAGGCCGGGATCATCGACCGGGCCGGCAGGTTCCAGGAGGTCCCGTCGTCCCGCCTCCGGACCGGCCCGGACGGGCCGGAGTTCGTGCTCGTGTGGGGGCCGGACGGCGGCGGCGCGGGATCCGGCGGCGCCTCGACGTCCGAGGTGGTCATCACCGAGGCCGACGTCAAGAACCTCATTCGGGCCAAGGGAGCCGTCTACGCCGGCATACGGTCGCTCCTGGCTGCGGTGGACCTCACCCTGGCCGACATCGACCGCATTTACGTCGCCGGCGGCTTCGGCAACTACCTCAACATCCGAGACGCGGTGAGGATAGGGATGCTGCCGGACGTGGACCCGGTCCGCTACCGTTTCGCCGGCAACACCTCGGTCAAGGGGGCCAAGGCGGCCCTGCTCTCCCGGAGGGCCTTCGAGGCCGCCCGGGAGATAGCCGGCCGGATGACCTACCTCGAGCTCTCGGCCGGGAGCGGGTTCATGGAGGAGTTCGTGTCTTCGCTCTTCCTCCCGCACACCGATCTCGGCCAGTTCCCGTCGGTCGACAGTTGAAGGGAGCGGTCTGATGCCTTACGTCCTCGGGCTTGCCGGAAAGGGAGGGACAGGGAAGACGACGCTGTCGGCCCTGTTCATCCGCTATCTCTCCGAGAAGCCCGGCCGAGCCGTCCTGGCCGTCGACGCCGACCCGAACTCGAACCTCGGCGAGGCCCTCGGACTCGAGGTCAGCCAGAGCATCGCCGACCTCCTCGAGGAGACCAAGGCGGTCGGGAGCCTGCCGGCCGGGATGACCAAGGGCCAGTACATCCAGTACAAGCTCCAGTCAGCCCTGGTGGAGACGGAGAAGGTCGACCTCCTGTCGATGGGCACGCCGGAGGGACCGGGCTGCTACTGCTACCCGAACGACCTCCTGCGCGGCTACCTCAGCGACCTCGCCGGCTCCTACGACTACCTCGTCCTCGACAACGAGGCCGGGCTGGAGCACCTCAGCCGGCGCGTGGCCCAGAACGTCGATTTCATGATAGTCACCAGCGACGCCACCGCCCGGGGCATCCGGTCCGCCGGGCGGGTCGGCGAGCTGGTCCGGAACCTGAGGTTGAAGGTCGGGAGAATCGGGCTGGTCGTGACGAAGGTCCGCGACGCCGCGGAGGTTGGGACCCTGGCCGGGGAGATAGGCAAGACCGGCCTCGAGCTCCTCGGCTTGGTCCCTTACGACGAGGACGTCGTCCGCTACGACCTCGAGGGACGGCCCCTGGCGGACCTGCCGGACGGCAGTCCGGCCCTCCAGGCCGTCTACGACATAGCCCGGAGGATTTCGCTGTGACAAGAGTCGAGAGCGTGAAGGACCCGGCTCGGGGGTCGAGCCGGAACGGCGGATCTCTCGTGAGGGAAACCCGGCCCGGAGGCTCGGGCCGGAACAACCGAGGTCTAGGGGAGTGAGAAACCGGATGCCCGTGGATGTGATCAAGGAGCGCTACACCACGAAGGTCGGCGAGGTCACGCTCGGCGCGACCAAGGCCGAGGGCGGCACCCGCTCGCACACCATCACCGTCGGCGGCGACTCCACCTTGCCTTTCCTCCACTTCGAAGGGGAGGTCCCGAACCGACCGGTCATCGCCATGGAGGTGCAGGACCGCGTTCCGGAGTGGAGCGAGGTGGTCAAGAAGCCCTTCGCCGACGTCATCGGCGACCCGGCGGCCTGGGCCGCGAAGTGCGTCAAGGAGTACGGGGCCGACCTGATCTACCTGAAGCTGGCGAGCGCCGACCCGGAACTGGGCGATTCATCGCCCGAGAAGTGCGCGGAGACGGTCAAGAAGGTCCTCGGGGCCGTCGGCGTCCCCCTGGCCGTCGTCGGCTGCGGCGTCGACGCCAAGGACAACGAGGTCATGCCGGTCGTGGCCGAGGCGGCCGCCGGTGAGAACCTCCTCCTCGGGGTGGCCAAGCAGGAGAACTACAAGACCCTGACGGCCGCCTGCATGGTCCACAAGCACAACATCATCGCCCAGTCGCCTATCGACATCAACATCGCCAAGCAGCTCAACATCCTCATCAGCGAGATGAACCTGCCGCTTAGCCGCATTGTCATCGACCCGTCGGTCGGGGCCTTGGGCTACGGCATCGAGTACACCTACTCGATCATGGAGCGGATGCGCCTGGGCGCCCTGACCGGCGACCGGATGCTCTCTATGCCGGTCATCTGCGCTATCGGCTACGAGGCCGGACGGGCCAAGGAGGCCAACGCCCCGGTGTCCGAGTTCCCCGGCTGGGGAGACCTGGCCGAGCGGGCGGTGATGTGGGAGGCGATGACCGCGGCCGCCTTCCTGCAGGCCGGCGGGCACATCTTCGTCCTGCGGCATCCGCGCTCGGTCGAGCTCGTGAAGCGGAGCATCGACCAGCTGATGCGGAAGTAGGTCTTCGAAGAAAACAGCATTGGAGGCCTTAGGATGATCCTGATCGGTGAGAGGATCAACGGCATGTTCCGGGACATCGGCCGGGCCATACGGGAGGGGGACAAGGCCCCCATCCAGGAGTGGGCCCTGAAGCAGGTCAAGGCCGGGGCGGACTACCTCGACCTCAACGTCGGTCCCACGGCCGAGAACCCGGTCGAGGCGATGGTCTGGCTCGTCGAGACGGCCCAGGAGGTCACCGATACCCCCCTGGCCCTCGACTCGACCAACTACGACGCCATCGAGGCCGGGCTCGAGCGCTGCAAGCGTCCGGCTCTCATCAACTCCGTGCCGGCGGACCGTCCGAAGCTCGAGCGGGTCCTGCCAATGGCGAAGAAGCACGGAGCGGCGGTCATCGGCCTGGCCATGGACGCCAAGGGTATCCCGAAGAACGCCGAGAACCGCTTGGCCCTGGCCATGGAGATAGTCGCCGCGGCTATGGAGTTCGACATCCCGCTCGAAGACGTCTTCATCGACCCCCTCATCCTCCCGGTCAACGTGGCCCAGGACCACGCTCCGGAGGTGCTCGAGACCATCCGGCAGATTCCCCTCCTCTCGAACCCCGCGCCGAAGACGGTCGTCGGGCTGTCGAACGTGTCGCAGAAGTGCGTGAACCGGTCGCTGGTCGACCGGACCTTCCTGGCCATGGCCATGGCCGCCGGGCTTTCGGCGGCCATCCTGAACGTCTGCGACGACGAGCTCGTCGACACCATCGCCACGGCCCGGATAATCCTGAACAAGGACATCTACTGCGACAGCTATCTCAAGGTCTACAAGGGGCGCGGCGTGTAGGGCCGCCCCCTTTTGGGCGAGATTGTGACTGAAAGCGCAAATAGTCTGACAAGCCTGATGATTAGCTGCGGCGGAGGGGCCGCAGAGGCGGTGGAGAACCCTCCCGGCGGTGAGGGGCGCGGGCCGCGTCTGACGCGGAGCGAGCGCGGAGCGAACGCGGAGCGGTGAAGACCGGGCCCGCCCCCGCCGCCGCCGGCCGAACGCCGCAAGGGGATGATGCCAATGGGTCTGGGTGCGTCAGGTACCTCGGGCGGAGGAGGCTCGGGGCCCGTCGGGGCGGTCGAGCTCTACCTACCCGGCTCCGGCGGACGCCCGGCCGTCCTCTCCCCGGGCTTCCTCCGGGAGGTCGAGGCTCGCACCGGGCGGATGGTCAGCCGCTGCTACCAGTGTAAGAAGTGCACGAGCGGCTGCCCGGCCGGGTTCACCCTCGATTACCAGTGCCACGAGATAATCCGCCTGGTCCAGCTCGGGGCCCGCGAAGACGCTCTCCGCTCGCAGGCCATCTGGCTCTGCGCGAGCTGCAAGACCTGTCGTGAGCGGTGCCCGAACGACGTGGACCCGGCGACGGTCATGGACTTTCTTAAAGTCCTGGCCGTGGCCGCCGGGGTCCCGGTCGGCCGCCGGAGGGTGAGGACCTTCCAGAAGGCCTTCCTCTCGACCGTGGCCGCCCTCGGGCGGGCCCACGAGCTCGGCTCCATCGTCCTCTACAAGATGGCGACGCCGGCGGCCCTCACCGACGACTTGGGACTCGGCCTCAAGATGCTGAGGCGGGGCAAGCTGAAGCTCACCCCCGACCGGGTCAGGGGACGGCGCGAGATCGCGGCCATCTTCAGGAGGGCCCGCGAGAAGGCCCCC
>DYFB01000049.1 GCA_020725405.1 Symbiobacterium sp.
GGCCATAGCCAGGGAGATCGTCGAGGCCCACGGGGGCCGCATTTGGGCTGACCGGGGGGCCGATGGCGGAGCTCTCGTCTCGGTGGCCCTGCCCCTGACGGGAGGTCAGCCCGGGCCGGCGGGAGCGCCGGCGGCGAGTGCCGCTCGGCCTGCGGGCGGCGGCGGCGCCGGCGGGGACAAAGGAAACCCGAGGAGGTAAGCCCTTTGAAGCAGAGAGGACAGTCCCCCGGTTCACCGGGGCAAGAAGCCGGGGGCTCGACCAAGAAGAGCGGCCGGAAGGAGGCGCGGGAACGGGGCCGGACGGTGTCGGCCAGGCCCGAGCCTCCGCCTCTTCCACCCCACCCGGAGGGTCTGCGGCCGCCGGTATGGCCGCCCCTGGCCACCCTGGTCGCGCTCGTCACTTTCCTGGCCGGTGTGGGCCAGGGCAACCTCGTCCTCGTCGTCGCCGCAGGCGCCGCCCTGGGTCTCATCGTCCTCTATGCCACGTTCACCCGGAACGACCCCAAAAAGCAGCTCCTCTACGCCTACATCCAGGGGCGGCGCCAGTTCATGATGGGCGACTACGAGGCGGCCCTGGCCAACTTCAAGGACATGGAGGAGGCGGATTTCTCGCCGCCGGCGGTGGTCAGGGCTATCGGCCTTACTTCCTACCGCCTGGAGGAGTGGTCGGACACGGCGACCTACCTCGAGGACGTCCCGGACCGGACGCCTGACGAGGACGCCGTTCTGGCCCACGCGCTCGTCGAACTCGGTGATTTCGACGGGGCCCTCGAGGTCCTCGACCATGCGGAGCGGGAGACGCCCCTCGCCCGGGTGATGCGGGCCGTCGTCCTCATCAAGAAGGGGCGGGCCCGCGAGGCGGCGGGCGTCCTGGAGGCCGTCATCGAGGAGGGCGGGGGGGAGCGGGCCCCGGCCGCCGAGCCTTACCTCGGTGCGCGCTACTGGCTGGGAGTCGCCTTCCGGGAGACCGGAGATGAGGAGGACGCCCGCAAAGTCTTCGCCGAGCTCGAGGAGCTCTCTCCCGGCTATCGCGATGCGGCCTCAAGTCCGGATCGCCAAGGCGGGGGAGGCGAGTCCTAGATAGGCACGAACCTCGGCTGCCTGGCCCTGAAAAGGGTGATGTACCGGAACCCGGCGGCCCGGACAAAGTCCAGGGCGCGGGCTGACTCAAGCCCGACGGTTGCGGCGGAGTGGGAGTCGGACCCGATGGTCACTATCTCACCCCCGAGGTCGCGGTAGAGCCGGAGGGTCTCGAGTCCCGGGTAGGGTTCGCCGGGGGCCTGGCGGTAGCCCGAAGTGTTCACCTCCACTCCGAGCCCGGCGCCGACTATGGTCCTGAGGAGGTCCTCCACGAGGTCCCGGTGGTCGGCCAGCCGGAAGGGCCCGAAGGACTCGCAGCGCTTCACGAGGTCGAGATGGCCGACGACGTCGCAGGCCTTGAGCTCCGCTGCCCGCCTTACCCCGACGAGCAGGCGCTCGAAGTAGAGCTGGGCGGCCCCGGGTGGGCCGAGCGGATCGACGTACTCCGGGCACTGGACGAGCGACCCGCGGACGGCGTGGAGGGACCCCAGGACGAGGTCGAAGGCAACGCTGCTCGTGGCCAGGTAGGCCGGGAGAGCATCGAGATTGTGGCCCTCCAGACCGAGCTCGGCCCCGAGGCCGACCGACAGACGGCCGCGCCAGACCCCCCGCAGGGACTCCACCGCCGCCAGGTATTCGCCGGCCGGCAGGACCCGCGAGGGGACGTAGGCCGGCTCCTCCAGGTCCGGAGGTGGTACGAACTCGAGGTGCTCGGTGAAGATGATCCCGCTCAGGCTCCGCGCGGCGGCGGCCCGGGCGCACTCCTCAGGGGTCGAGCGGCCGTCCTCGGAGAAGGTCGAGTGGATGTGGTAGTCGATGAGGGCCGCGGCGGACAAGTCGGAAGGCGTCTCCTTTCGGCTGTGACCGGCCCGGGGCTCGTCAGAGGCGAGCCCGGCGCAGAAGGTATATGCCGCCGGCCCAGGCCAGAGCCAGGGCGAGAGCTGAGGCGAGAACCATCTCGAGGTCAGCCCGACGGAGGTAGCGCAGGGAGAGGCTCTGGAACTCCAGGACCAGCAGCTGACAGAGGGTGCAATAGGACAGCGAGCCCAGGAACAGGGCAGGCCCGACTTTCCAGGGGCTGATGCGGGCCATCCCGGTGGCCAGGAGGGCCGGGGGACGGAGGATTCCGAGCCAGCGCGCGGCCAGGGCCAGCAGGGCCCCGTGCCTGTCCACCCACTTCCGCACGACCGAGACCTTCGACGGCGGGGCCCACGCCTGCTGCGCGAGCGGGGTGGACACGCGGCGGCGCCGAGCCCTCCGGTCGGGCGCCAGCCCCCTGCCTATCCAGTAGGTTATGAGGGCGCCGACGGTGCTTCCGGCGCTCGCCACCAGAATGGCCCCGGCCAGGGACAGCTTTCCGGTGCTGATCAGAACGGCCGAAGCCAGGAACATGACCACGGTCGGGATGTGGACGAAGGGTAGGGCCGTTCCCTCGGCGACGAACCCGGCGAAGAGAAGAACGTAGAAGAGGCTGGGCGGGATGGACCGGAGGGCGGCGATAACGAGGTCGAGTCCCTGACTCACCACCGTTCGCCTCCTCGGTCGGCCCGTCGCGTTGCCGGCTTACGGGCGGGGGACCTTAGCCCCGCCGCGCGGCCGGTCAAGGCCGCTGGTATTCTCCCGCGGCGGCCCGGTTCCTTCCGGACCGATCTCCCTCGGTAGACTAATCTTATCCGTATCGACAACAAGGGTTTCGTGTGGGTCGTAGAGGACCAGCCCGGGAGGGGCTCCCTTGGGACGCCGGAGGTTCGCCCCGCGGGTGTAGTCGACGGCGACCTTGGCCTCGCCACGGGCCGGCGAGAGGTGGGCGGCGAGGGCCGCCGCCTGCAGGAGCGACGCGGGCGGCGGCGTCCTCTCCCGGCCGGGAGGGAGGCGGAGCAGGACGTGAGAGCCCGGCCGGCCCCGGACATGGAGCCAGATGTCGTCCGGCCCGGCCAACCTGAGGCTCAGAAACTCGTTCTGCCGGGCCGAGCGGCCGGCGAGAACGGTGAGGCCGTCGTCGGTGACAAAGCGGCGGGGCTCTCCGCCCGCGGGCTGGAGGTCGAGGTCGGGCGACGGGTCGCGGCGCCGCTTCCGGTCCGGCTGCCGGCCGCAAGCCGCGTAGCCCGCCGCCGCGAGGGCCGTTTCCAGGCGGTGGAGCTCGCGGAGCTTTCCCCGGAGCTCGGCGATGGCGTTCAAGACGGCCTCCCAGCTGACTATCAGGGCGGGTCCTCGGCCCGATTCCGTCCCGCCTGCGGGAGGAGCGGCCCCGGCCCGGACGGCCTCGAGATCGTAGCTCACGGCCTCAAGCCAGGCGAGCTCGTCGGCGGCCCGGCGGCGCACGCCCTCCACGGAGGCCGCGCTCCGGGCCTTGCGGTAGCGCTCGAAGTACCGTTGGGCGTTCCGGGCGGGCGGGAGCCGGGGATCGAGGGGTATCTCGACGGTGCGGCCGTCGTGGCCGACGACGGCGACCGAAGGGCTGCCCGGGGTGACCCGGTGAAGGTTCGCCAGGAGGAGTTCTCCGAGACGGCGCAGGTCCTCAGCCCTCCCGGCTGCGGTTAGGTCGGCGGCCTGGCGCTCGACCTTCCGGCGGGCCCGGGCCGTCGCCGTCCTGAGGGTCCGGGCGAGGGCGGCCTCGAGCTCCCGGGTGAGGAGGACGTCGCGGCCGGCCAGGTGCCAGGTCATTACGGCCTGGGAGGCTGATGGGGTGGGCAGGGCTGTCGAATCCGGACCGGGGTCGATGGCAATGGCCGCGACGTCCTCGGGAAGGTGGGGAGGAGCGGCCCGAACGATGAGCTGCGGGGCGTAGGGTCCTTCCGGATAGAGGGCGGCTATCCCGGTGAAGGCCTCGTAGAGGGCTCTCGCGGCGCTCTCCGGAAGGGGCCGGCCTTTCGGGAGGACGGGCGTGCGGCGCAAGATCTCGCGCCAGGCCGCGGGCCCGAGGGCCGGAGCGAGGTCCCGGGGGTCGGGGGCGGCCGCGGCGGCGGGGATGAAGGCGTCGGGCCGGGCGGCCAGGTCGGACGGGGAAAGCGGTCGGGGCGGCGGTGGCGGCGCGTAGGGTCGGCCCGTCTCGAGGCGGCCCGCGGCGGCGGCCGGGGGCCAGAGGGCGGCGACGTTCCGGTCGTGGTCGAGGAGGATGACCTTCGGCGGCTTGGGGGCGGCCTCGTGGACGAGGAAGGCCCGCTCGCGGTTGCCGCGGAGCCCCTCGCGCGGGCGGAAGGACAGCACGAGGGTGCGTTCCCAGGGCTCGGGGGCCACCCCGGCCGCGGCGCGCCCCGCGAGACGGGCCTCCAGGAGACGGGCGAACTGCTCGGCGGCCGGCCCCGCCCCGGCCGGCCCCGGGAGGGCCAGGAGATCCTCGGGAGGGTCGCCGGGGCTGCCGTAGACGGCCGGGAGGGGGCCCGTGGACAGGACGACCCAGGCCGGCTCGCGCCTGGGTCCGAACAGGCAGAGGAAGTCCGGTCCCGGTAGCGGCCTGATCTCGAGGAGGGCCCTCCCGGCGAGGAGGGAATCCAATTCGGCGGCGACGGCCGCCGCGAGCAGGGCGTCGTAACCCATGGCTTCACCTACGCCTCCTACTATAGCATGCCGGCCCGGCCGCGCCCCAAGCGGAGGGGCTCAGGCCTCCGGAGCGGCGAAGCCGCCGGGCGACCCGCTTACCGGCCGGCGCGGCGTCCCGGAGCGAAACCTTTTCCGCGGGCAGGTCGTAGGGACAGCTTAGAGCACCAGCGCTCACTCCGGGACCAGCGTGGGGGTGGGAGATTGGTCTTTTTCCGGATGGCCATCCGGAACGTCGGGCGGAACTGGAACCGGACCGGGATGATCATCCTCGGGATGATGGCCGCGTCGGCTCTGATGACCCTCACGCTGGCCTTCGCCTCCGGCTACCCCGACGTCGTCCATTTGTCCTATCGCCGGATGGTCGGGGCGGACATCCTTGTCTACCCGAACCGCTTTATCTTCAGCGGGCCGGCGGGGTCGGACGTCTGGGAGCGCCGCGCTCTCGCCCCGGACCACCCGACGGACGCGCTCTTCTTTCACCCCGAACTCGCGTCGGGCTATCTGTCGCCGGCCTCGGCGCCTCCGCCCCTGTTCGACACGAGCGAGCTGCCGGCGGCTCTGCTGGGGCTCTCCGGCGTGGGCCGGGTGGAACCCGCGAGGCTGATGCGCGCCTACCTCGTCGTCGAGGAAGGCCCGGGCCGCGAGCCGGGCCGGGTGCCCGTCATCGTCCGCGGTCGCGACATCGAACTCGACAGGTCGTACTGGGACATCCCGTCGATAGTCACCCACGGGCGCTACTTCAACGAGACGCAGGAGCAGGCCTGGGTGGCCCTGGCCAACAGCCGGGGTCTCGGGGTGCGGCTCCGCCCCGGGGAACGACTGGTTCTGGAGGTCCCCCTGGTCCGCGGCTTCGCGACCGACGGCTCGCCCGTGCTCGACCACACCGACCCCCGGACGTACTATTTCCTCGTTTACGGGGTCTTCGATCTTTCCCTGGGCGACGTCCCCCTGCAGGGGCTTGAGGATCAGGATCTGGTCGGACCACCGCCAAGGGTTTCGGTGGGCATCGACTCGCCGGAGGTCTGGATACCCTCGGGAACCTTCGACCTCATCTACGAGGAGGTCTCGGGCGGGCCGTTCCGCTACTGCGCCCAGCTCGGGGTGCTGGTCGAGAGCATGTTCCACGCCAAGGCGGTCGCCGCGGCTCTGGCCGAGGCCCTCCCCGACTGCTCGGTCCTGACGGTCCCGCAGGAGGTCGGCCTGTCGGGCCTGACCTACGTGGCCGCTTTCGACCCGTCCACGGGAGGGGTCCAGGTGACCCGGATCCAGAATTCGCGGCCGGTGGCGGCCGTGGACATAAAGGCCGAGCTGGCCGTCCTGGCCTTCGTTGTCGCCGGGCTCCTGGTCGTGGCCAACATGTTCATCCTGGTAAGCCAGAGGCGCCGCGAGATCGGGATTCTCAAGGCCGTCGGCGCCTCCAGCCGGGACATCTTCGTCCTGATTCTGACCGAGAGCCTCGGATACTCGCTGGTGGGTTCTCTCATCGGCTTCACCGCCGTCCGTCTGGTCACCCTGCTCGGCCTGGCTTTCTCGTCGGTCACGCTTCTCGAGGGGGCCCTCCTCACCCTCGGGTCGGCCGCCCTGGTCATCGGCCTCACGGTCGGCACGGCCCTGGTCTTCGGCTTCGTCCCGGCCTGGGCGGCGGCGAGGACCCCGTCGGTAACCTTGCTCAGCAGCTCCTGACCTGCGGGCGGCGGTTCTAGCCCCGCCGCCGGGAGCGGTCGGCCCGCCGCGACAGGCGGGCGGGAAGGAGAGGTCGGTATGGAACCTATTCTCCGGGCCGAGGGTCTCGGCCGGAGGTTTCCTGTCGGGGACGGCGTGTGGGCCCTGAAGAAGGCGTCCCTGTCCGTGCCGGCCGGGAGGTTCGTCCTCGTGGCCGGGCCCTCGGGGTGCGGGAAGACCACCCTCCTCAACCTCCTCGGGGGTCTAGACCGGCCCACGCGCGGCGATGTCGAGCTCAGGGGAGTGCGCTACAGCACCCTCGATGAGTCCGGGCTCGCCCGCCTGCGCCGCACGGAGATAGGCTTCGTCTTCCAGTTCTTCAACCTGCTGTCCGACCTGACGGCTGAGGAGAACGTGGCCCTTCCGATGCGGATGACCCACATGCCGCGGGACGAGGTGGCCGCCCGGACGGCCATGCTCCTCGAGGCGGTGGGGATGTCCCACCGGGCCCGCCACACTCCCTACGAGCTCTCCGGCGGCGAGCAGCAGCGGGTGGCCGTGGCGAGGGCCCTGGCCAACGACCCGACCATCATCCTGGCCGACGAGCCGACGGGCAACCTCGACTCCAAGAACAGCACCGAGGTCATGGACCTCTTCCGCCGCTTCAACCGGGAGCGGAAGCAGACTTTCGTCGTCGTCTCCCACGACCCGGCCTTCGCCGAGTACGCCGATGTCGTGGTCTGGATGCAGGACGGCGAGATAACATCGGTCGAGGAGAGAGAAGGTCGACCGTCATGATCGACTTTATCGTCGCCCTGTGGGGAGGGGTCAAGAACCTCTTCTACTCCCTGCACCCGCGCCAGCTCCGGAGGTTCGCGGCCGAGCTCCCGGTTCTGACCCCCCTCGCGGTGAGGAGCGTCCGGCGGCGTCTCCCCCGGTACCTCATGGTGGGGGTCTCGCTGGGGGCGGGCATCATCATCTTCCTGGTCCTCTCCGCTTCCTTCCGGGGCTCTGCGGTCGACCTCGCCGGGAGGACGTCTCCGATGGACCTTCCGGCCGACATCGTGGTTCTCGACATTGCCGACTGGGGCCGGGCCGCCGGGGACCTCGGGTGGGTGGGAGCCGCGGGATCCTACGAGGTCTTCGACTCGTGGGAGGCTCCGACGAGCGTCGGGCTTCGCCGCGTCCTCGGTCTGCCCGAGGGGGGACGTCTCCTCGGGTGGCTCGGGCTCGACCACCTTCCGCCTCCCGGAGGCGTCCTCCTGGCGGCCGACGTCGCCGCGGCCGCCGGTCTCCGGCCGGGCGACACGGTTCTTGTCGGGCGCGTCGGCCGGGACGGGTTCACCGGCCGCGGGTACCGGCTCGCGGGCCTTCATGAAGCCCGGGACAGCCTCTTCCGAGGGACGCTCGTCATGTCCCTGGAAGAACTGCTCGAGCTCCGGGCCGCCCTGGGGGCGGCGTCCGGTAGCCCGGCGGGTGGACCGGGAGCCGACTCGCCGCAGCCGACGGCCCTCGCCGCCTGGGCCGGTTCGGAGGGCACCCTCCCCCGCATGCTCGAGCGGGTCAAGGGGCTCTTCCCCGACGCGACCATATGGTGGGCGGCCCTCCCGGGCGACCAGGCCTACCGGGCCGTCGGCGGCTTTCTGGCCCCGGGGCGGCTGGTCCTCGCGCTCGTCTTTGTGCTGGCCGGGCTCGGGGTCTTCAACGTTATGCTTCTCTCTCTCCTCGGACGGAAGGCTCAGCTCGGGGTCCTCAAGGCCTTGGGGTCCGACGACGACGAGGTCTTCCTTCTTCTGTTCCTGGAAGGAGGGTTCATGGCCTTGGGAGGTTCGGCGCTGGGCCTCACGGGCGGCGCCTTCCTTGTCAGGGTCTTCGACCGGGTTTCCGAGCTTCCCCTTCTCCTGACGCCGTCCGCCCTGGTCTGGGCGGCGGCTCTCGGGGTTGTCTCCTTCTATCTCGCCTCCTGGTTCCCGGCCACCCTCTGCCGGAGGGCAAGCCCCATTCAGCTCATGGCTGAGCGGCGGCTCTACCTCGACCCGCGCTCGACCTGTGCCCAGTGCGGGAGGTGCGGCGGCTTCTAAGGACGTCCCGCGGCGCATATAGGGGTAGGAGCAGGATCCGACCCCGCCCGGGTATCCTGGAGGTGGCCGTTCTGGCCGACGCGGCTTTTCCCTCGACCGGTGGCCCGGGGGGCCTCTCCGCCGGAGCCCGGCGCGTCCGGTCGGCCGCCCGGGCGGCTGCCGCCCGCACCCTGGCCGCTCTCGCCCTCACCGGGCTGGTAACCCTGGCCGTCGCCCTGGCCGTCGCCCTGGCCGGGGCCGGCTTCCTTCAGGGATGCGCCCCGGCCGGTTTGGGCTACGGACCGGCCGGGGAACCCCAGGGCCGCCGAGAGCCGGTGCGGCTCCGCTTCACAATCGAGAGCGACGACGCCCACGCCGACATCGCCGCCACCCTGGCGGAGCAATTCGCCGGGCTCGGGGCGCGCGTGACGGTGCGGGTCCTCGCACGGTCGGAGATCGTCGCCCGGGCGCGGGCGGGGGACGGCGACGCCTGGCTCGTCGGCTGGAGCGGCCTCTCGCCCGACCCTCTCGGCTTCGCCGCCTGCAAGCTGTGCTCCAGCGGGGCGGAGAACCTGTCCGGCTACGCCAACCCCGAGGTGGACCGTCTTCTGGCCGGCCTCGTCCTCCGTTTCGAGGCCGCCGAGCGAGAGCTTCTGGCTCGAGCGGCCCAGGAAATCCTCCGCGAGGAGGCCCCCTGGGTCTTCGGGTTCTCCCGCCCGCTTTATGACGCGGGTCGGTCGACCCTCAGCGGCTGGGTTCCGGGCCCGGCCGGAGCGGTCTGCCTCCGGGCGGCGACGACGACCGCGGCCGACGGCCGCGTCGTGGTCGGGCTGGGCCTCGGAGAGCCTCCCGTCCTCGACCCCCTGTCACCCATTGACCCGCAGGCCGGAGTCGTTTTCCGCTGCCTCTTCGACTCCCTGGTCTCTCCGGGGACGGAAGGGTCCCTGCAACCCGGACTGGCCGCCTCCTGGGAGTGGTCCTCGAACCGGAGGCACCTATTGATTACGCTCCGGGACGGGGTGACCTTCCACGACGGACAGCCGCTCCGACCGGGAGACGTGGTCTTCACCTATCAGACCATCCTGCCCGGGAGGCTCCCGCCGGGGGTTACGGTCGAGGTGAAGGAGGCCGAGGGCGGCGCGGTGGTCTTCAGCTTCTCCGCGCCCTTCCCGCAGTTCCTCGAGGTTCACGGCCTGCAGCCCATCGTGCCGGAGGCCGTCTACGAACGCCTGGGAGCCGACGGGTTCGCCGCCGCCCCCGTGGGGACCGGCCCCTTCCGCCTCGACCCCGAGCGGGGAGCGCGGCACCTGGTCCTCTACCGCTGGGAGTCCTACCACGAATGGTCGTCCACCGGGCCGGTCGGCAAAGCCTTCACCCCGGGTCCGGGGGCTCGCGACCCGGGGACCTCCGGAGCCGGAGTTCCGGTCAAGGAGATCGCCTTCACGCTGGTGCCCGACGTCGACCGCCGGGCGGCCATGCTCAGGGCGGGCCAGATCGCCCTGGCGCCGGCCCTTCCGGTCGGCGTGGCCCGGGACCTCGAGGGCGAGCTCGGGCTGACCGTCGCCCGGGAGCCCGGGGTTAGCGTCATCGTCCTCGAGCTCAACAACCGGCGCCCCCCGTTCGATGACGCGCGGGTCAGGCTGGCCCTGAACCAGGCCGTCGACCGGGCGGCTCTCGTCCTCGTCCTCGGCCCGGGGGCCGAGGTCCTGCCGACGGCTTTCTTGCGGTCGGGCTCGGGCTTTGCGGCCTCGGTCGCGGCGCACGGGCCGGACCTCGCCGGGGCGAGGAACCTCCTGGTCGAGGCCGGGTATGTTGTTAGCGAACCCTAGAAGATAGCCCGGGGTTGCCCGGTTGAGACAGAACATGATAGAATGAGCTACACTAGGGAAACGCCACGCCAGTCAGCCGGGCTTGCCTTACCGGCGGGCCAATCAAGCTAGACGCGTCTGCGCAACACACAGGGCTGGCCCGCCATGGTCAGCGGTCAGGTCTGTCCGACCCGAACCACCCGACAGGACCCCACACCAAGGGGTTGTTGTCCCAAGGAAAAACACGGCTATTCTGAAAGTGAGGTGGGTGTTATGCCGGGAAAGAGCTCCTGGGAACGCTGGGCCGTGATCGGCAGCGGTCACGGCGGCCAGGCTCTCGCCGCGTATCTGGCCCTCAAGGGGGAGAGGGTCAACCTTTACAACCGCACGCCGGCGGCGCTCGAGCCGATTCGGAGACGCGGGGGCATCAGGGTCGAGGGCGCTGTCAGCGGCCTTGGCCGGATAGACGTGGCCAGCTCGGACCTTGACGAGGTCCTGGAGGGCGTGCGGGTAATCATGGTTGTCGTCCCGGCTTCCGCTCACCGCGAGCTCGCCCGGGCCATGGCGCCCTACCTCCAGACCGGTCAGACCGTCGTGCTCAATCCGGGGCGCACCCTCGGCGCCGTGGAGTTCGCCCACAACCTCCGCGAATGGGGGGGGCCACCCGGCGTGCTCGTGGCCGAGGCCGACACCTTCGTCTTCGCCAGCCGCCGGCTGGAGCCCGGAGTGTCCCGCATCAACCGGGTCAAGAAGCGGGTCCGTTTGGCGGCGCTCCCCGCCTACCGGACGGGGAGCGCGGTCCGGTTCCTCCGGAAGGCCTTCCCTCAGTTCGTCGCGGCGCGCAACGTTCTGGAAACCGGCGTCTCGAACATCGGCGCCGTCTTTCACCCGGCGCCGACCCTCCTGAACTCCGGCTGGATAGAGTCGGCCATGGGCTTCGATTATTACCACGACGGGATAAGCCCCGGTGTGGCCAGGGTTCTCGAGGCTCTGGACCGCGAGCGCCTGGAAGTGGCCCGGGCCTACGGGCTGAGCGTGGTCCCGGTCAAGGGCTGGCTGGCCTCGGTCTACGGAAGCTCCGGGGAGAGCCTCCACAAGGCCATCCAGAGCACCAAAGCCTACCGCGGCCTCAAGGCCCCCGCGTCCCTCGAACACCGCTACCTGCACGAGGACGTCCCGGCCAGCCTCGTCCCCCTGGTCGATCTCGGGCGGACGGCCGGACGGCGGGCGAGGATGATGGAGTCGCTGATCACCCTGGCCGAGGCGATAACCGGCGTGGACTGGTGGCGGACCGGGCGGACCCTGGCTTCGGTCGGACTCGGGGACCTGAGCGTCCCGGAGATCGTCGAGTACGTCAACGTCGGGCTGCGCCGGGTGCCGCACCCGCTGCCCAGGGCGGTCTCGAACCAGACCGAGGAGTACGGCTCCGAGTCCGGCGGGCTGGCCGGCCGTGAGCCGCTCTGATGCCCGAGCCCGCCCGCCGTCTCGTCCTGGGCGCCGCCATCGGCGACTGCGTCCACGTCGCCGGCGTCCTGCACTTCCTCGCGGCCGCGCGGAGCGAGGGGTACGAGACGGAGTTCCTTGGGCCTTCGCAGACGGTCGAGGCCCTCGTCGCCGCGGTGGCCAGGCGGAGTCCCCACATCGTCGGGGTGAGCTACCGCCTGAGTTCCGAAGCGGCCCGCCCCCTCTTCGCCGAGCTCTCGGAGAAGCTCGAGGCCGGGACGGGCCGCCGGCCGTGGCTCGTCTTCGGGGGTACGGCGCCGGTCTGCCGCGTGGCCGCGGAGAGCGGCGTCTTCTCCCGGGTCTTCAGCCCAGAGACCTCGCCCGGCGAGGTGACCGCCTTTCTCCGCGACGCCCTCCACCGCGAGCCTCCGGCCGGAGGGGGGGAGGAGGGGGTGGACCTCTCCACGGCCACCCGGGACCGGGGAGACCACCCGCCGGCCACCTACCCCGACACCCTGGTCGGACGGATCGCCGCCGCCCGACCATATCCCATCCTCCGGCACCACTTCGGGCAGCCCTCCCTGGAGGCCACCGTGGAAGGGTGCGCCCGGCTGGCCGAGTCCGGCCTCATCGATGTCATCTCCATCGGACCCGACCAGAATACCCAGGAGCGGTTTTTCCACCCCGAGGAGATAGACGAGTCGCAGACCGGGGCCGGCGGAGTCCCGCTGAGGACGCGTGAGGACTTCGCCAGGCTCTACGCGGCGTCCCGGCGGGGGAACCACCCCCTCATGCGGTGCTACAGCGGGACCCGGGACCTCGTGCCAATGGCCGAGCTCCTCTGGGAGACCATCCGGAACGCCTGGTGCGCCGTCCCCCTCTTCTGGTACAACGTCCTCGACGCGCGGAGCGACCGACCCCTGAGAGAGGCCATCCGGGAGAACATGGAGGCCGTCTCCTGGCACGCCGAGCGGGATATCCCGGTCGAGGTCAACGAGGCCCACCACTGGAGCCTCCGCGAGGCGCCGGACGCCGTAGCCGTGGCCGCCGCCTTCCTGGCCGCCTACAACGCGGCGAGGCGCGGGGTGCGCCACTACGTCAGCCAGTACATGTTCAACACTCCGGTCGGGACCAGCCCGGCCATGGACCTCGGGAAGATGCTGGCCAAGATCAGGCTGATAGAGTCCCTGCACGGCGATTCGTTCACCTCCTTCCGGCAGGTCCGGACCGGCCTGGCCAGCCTGCCAGCGGAACCGGCCGAGGCCAAGGGTCACCTCGCCGCCGCCACCTCCTTGCAGATGGCCCTTGCCCCGCATATACTCCACGTCGTAGGCTATAGTGAGGCCGACCACGCGGCCGAGGCCGACGAGGTCATCGAGAGCCTGCGGCTGTGCCGCGGGGCGGTGAGGGCTGTGATTGACGGCCTCCCCGACCCGGCAGCCGACCCGGACGTCCGCCGGCGGTGTGGGGAGCTCGTCGCCGAGGCACAATGCATCCTGGACGGGATAAGAGAACTCGCCGGGCCGGGGGTGACCGATCCCTGGCTCGACGTCGAGACTCTCGCCCGGGCGGTCGAGACCGGAATCCTCGACGCCCCGCACCTCGCCGGGAACCCGGCCGCCTGCGGCAGGGTGAGGACCCGGATCGTCGACGGGATGTGTCTTGCGGTCGACCCGGCGACGGGGCGGCCGGTCCCGGAGAAGCAGCGGGTGAAAGACGCGCTGGAACGCGGTCGGCGGTGAGCCCGGCCCGGGGAGGGAAGCAAGGCGGCCAGTCCCGACGGACCCCTCAGCCTGGTCAAGATGCACGGTTGCGGGAACGATTACGTCTTCGTCGACACCGTGGGTGGTCCCGGCCTCCCGGACGGGGTCGACCTCGCCCGCCTGGCCGTGGAGCTCTCGGACAGGCGCTTCGGCGTGGGCGGCGACGGCATGATCATCATCGGCCGCCGTCCCTCCGGGCGTCTGGAGATGCGGATGTTCAACGCCGACGGCTCCGAGGGCGAGATGTGTGGGAACGGGATGAGATGCCTCGCGGCCTACGCCTACGAGCAGGACTACGTCTCCGGGCCGGAGTTCGAGGTGGAGACGCGGGCGGGCGTCATCCGGCCCGTCGTCAGACCTCTCCCCGGAGAGCCCCGGCGGGCCGGTTCGGTGACCGTGGACCTCGGCCCGCCGCGTGAGATCCGCCCGGGGCTGGTCCTCACCGTCTCCGACGGGCCGGCCGCGGGCTCCTACACCGGAACCTTCGTCTCCATGGGCAACCCTCACTTCGTCGTTTTCGTCCCGGACGCCGCGGAAGTCGACCTGACGGCCACGGGTCCGGCTCTTGAGAACCACCCGGCCTTCCCGAATCGGACGAACGTGGAGTTCGTCGAGGTCCTGTCCCCCGACCGTCTCCGGATGCGTGTCTGGGAGCGGGGTTCGGGGGTGACTCTCGCCTGCGGGACCGGGGCGGCGGCGTCGCTCGCGGCCGCCGTGACGGCCGGCCTGGCCCGGCCGGAGGCCGTGGTCGCGGCCGACGGCGGCGAGCTCCGCGTCAGCTGGCTCCCGGACGGGCCCATCCTGGTGGCCGGGCCGGTGGTTGAGGTGTTCCGCACGACCTACACAAGACCCCTGCCCCGGCTGGCCGGCCGGGCTTAGGGTGTCGGCGGTCCCCCCTCGCGGGACCGACGCACTGCCGTTTGGAGGGACAGGCTTGAAGAAGGCCAAGAGGATCGAGACGCTCCCACCGTACCTTTTCGCCGAGATCGACCGCAGGCGCCGGGAGGCCGTGGCCCGGGGGGTGGATGTCATCAGCCTGGGCATCGGCGATCCCGACCTTCCAAC
>DYFB01000050.1 GCA_020725405.1 Symbiobacterium sp.
GACTTTCACTCCCAAGCTAACGCCCATGCCGGGCGCACCACAAGGAGGGACCCCCACCCAGGGGTGGGGGTCCCGACCTTGAGCTCTTGACCGACCAACCTCGCCGCCGAGCGGCTACGGTGTCGCGTTCAGGTTCCTTATCTTCTGGGTCTCCCCGCAGGCGAAGATCTTGATGAAGCTCCCGTCCCGGGGGTCGATCCTGTAGATGCTGAGGGACGAGACGCCCTTCTCGTCGGCGGCGAGGAAGAGGTAACGGCTGTCGGCCGACCAGGCGAGGTTGGGCGGCAGGAGATACTGCCACTCCGCTATCAGGTCGGTGGTGGCGGTGATGGAGCGGGATCCGGCGTCGTAGAAGTCAACCCTGGCCGGACCGCACTCGGCGTTCGAGTAGACGATGGCGAGGAGGGCCCCGTCGGGGGACCAGGACAGGCCGGTGACGCTGACGCTGTAGTTCTTGACCGGCGATTTGGCACCCGTGCTCATGTCGGCTATCTCGACCCTGCCGCCCATGAGCCCCACGTAGTAGGCGACGTGGCGCCCGTCAGGGCTCGTGCGCAGCATGGTGCAGAAAACGTCCCGCACGACCTGAGTCTCCTGACCGGTGTCCATGTCGTGGACGTAAAGGTGCGGCTCCAGAGGCTTGGCGCTGCCCACGAAGACGAAGGCGTTGGCGTCGACCAGCCAGGCTATCCGGCCCTCACCGGCGGAGGGTCTGACGGTGGTCGCCTGGGCGGCGAGTTCTGTCCCGTCGAGGTTCACAATTCCTATCCGGCTGGGGGTGCCGGCATCTGGGTCGTCGTGAGCCATGTAGGCGATGTACCGGGAACAGCGCGACCAGTAGACCTCGGTGATGTAGCCGTAGGACGGGATGTCCAGGACGATGACCGCGCCCCCGGAGAGATCGTAGAGCAGCCACTGCGGCTCTCCGCCCATCCCCTGGCGGCGCGCGGCGAGCCTGGTTCCGTCGGGCGACAGGAAGAGAGCCGCGTCGTCAGGGTGCATCACGAAGTGCTTGGTGAGGTTCTGGCCCTCCAGGTCAACCGTAGCCAGCCACATGGCTTCCTCCCAAGTGGAGCCGGGCTTGAGATCGATCAGGCCGAAAGCCAGTCGACCGCTCGGGAGCTCCACCGGTAGGCCCGCTCCCGGTTCGAACGCGGCCGGGGCCTCACCGGACGAGGCGCCCGTGCCGCCCGTTCCAGTTCCGGCCGTCCCGGCTCCGGACTGGTCGGCACCTCCCCGCGACTTGCAGCCGCCGACCAGGGCCAAGGAGAGAACCAGGGTCAAGGCCAGCAGTCCCACGAGTGTCCGCTTCAAGGGAGGCTCCTCCCAACGGGCCGCTCGGCCCAGGTGCGGTAAGGGAGTACTTCGGCCAGGCCCCGGGAACTACCTTCCATAAACCGCCCCCAATGGCAGCCTCTCCTGGTTGCCTGCCTGTTGCCGCCTTAGGAGGGCAGGATGGTATCCTCCGGCCGGGGCTCGGCCGGGGGACCGTCGTCGGGACGGCCGCGGGCCCAGGGTCCTGAGCCTTCCGGAACGGCCTCCCCCGCCCCGGCGGGCTGCCGCCGCCCGGCCTCCCCCGCCCCGGCGGGCTCCCGCCGCCCGGCCTCCCGGACGGCTTCGCGGACCCTCGCGGGGTCGGTCAGCGGCTCAAGGCACCGCTCCCCCGAGCACAGATGGAGGACGGCTCCGGCCCTCTCCTCCCCCTCGGGGAAGGACCAGCGGACGGCCCGCGCCCCGCTGACCGCCGCCGCGGCCTGGAAGAAGAGAGCCCGGGCCCCAGGGTCGTCCCTCCGCCCGCTCACGGTCACCTCGGCCGTCGGTCCGGCGGCCCAGTCGAGAGCGAGACCGTACTCGGCGGCCAGGACGCCGTGGCGCCGGTGGGGACCGAGGAAGTGGAGCAGGGCCCGCGTCGCGTCCCGCCTGGGCTCGGGGTCCATGACGATGTCGGCCAGGCGCAGCAGGGCGAGGGCGACCCGGGCGTTGTCGGTCAGGTCTTTGTGACGGACGCGTAGGCGCCCGTGGCGGTCGCCGTCGGGCGGGGTGTCGAAGAACCCGCGGCCGGCGTCGTCCCCGAACACCTCCTTGGTCCGGGCAAGGAGCCGGGAGGCCCGGGCGAGGAAGTCCGGCTCGCCCGTAGCCTCGTAGGCGTCCAGGAGGGCCAGGGAGAAGGCGGCCGCGTCCGTGAGGAGGACAATTCCGGCCGGACCCTCCCTGTCGCAGTAGTGGACGAGGAGGCCGTCCTCCCGCCGGGTGAGTCCCCAGGTGGTTTCCAGCGCAACCAGGCCCGTCTCCCGCAGGCGGATGTCCCCGGTCGCCAGGTAGGCGCTGAGGAAGCCCCTCGCCGCCAGGGCGTTCCATCCGGAGTAGAGGGTCCGGTCCACGCGGGGAGCCTCGCGCTCGGCCCGGCCCTCCGCGTCGAGCCGGTAGTAGGCCTCGTCGGCGTCCTGACTCCCGAAGAAGTATCCTCTCTCGGACCGGAGCCGGGTGGTGAGGTAGCGGACGAGATCGACAACGACCTCGAGGTAGAAGTCGTTGCCCGTCAGCCGGGCCATCCGGGCGTAGAGGTCGAGAAGCTCAGCGTTGTCCTCGAGCATCTTCTCAAAGTGGGGTATCTCCCAATCCCGCGTTGTCGAGTAGCGGAAGAAGCCCCCGGCGACCTGGTCGTATAGGCCCCCCTGTCTCATGGCCTTGAGGGTCCTCTCGACCATCGCGAGGCGGCCGGGCTCTCCGGTCCGGAGGTGGCTGATCAGGAGGAGGTTTAAAGCGGCGATCTGGGGGAACTTGGGGGCTACGCCGAAGCCGCCGTGGACAGGGTCGTAGGCTTCCTCCAGGCGGCCGGTGATGTCCCGCACCGCCCGGGCGAGCTCGGCCGGATCGAGGTCCCCGGCAGGGTCGGGACCGCCGGCGCCACGCGTCTCGTCCCCCCCGGCCTCCCCTCGCCTGCCCTGCAGCCTCCCGGCCCCACCTGCCTCCTCTCGTCTGCCGCGGAGCTTCCCGGTTATCTCCCTCCCGTGCTCCTTGTAGAAGGTCCGGACCTTGTCGAGGACCCTCTTCATGTCCTCGGGCGGCATGTAGGTCGCCCCGGTCAGAATCTCCCCCTCGGGGGTCAGGAAGGCCGTCGTCGGCCAGCCGCCCATGTTGTAGCGGCTGTTGATGTCGGGCCTCCGGTCGGTGTCCACCCGGACCGGCACGAAGTCACGGTTGATGACCGCCGCCACCTCCCGGTCCGAGTAGGTCGTCTCGTCCATGACATGGCACCAGTGGCACCACGTCGCGGAGATGCCGAGGAGGATGGGCTTTCTCTCCTGAGCCGCAAGGTCGAAGGCCTCCGGCCCCCACTCGCGCCACTCCACCGCCGCCACACCGCTCCCCCTCCGACCGCTGGACTTCGTCCGTCTCTAGCCTGCCCGGACCGGGGAATAAGAATAGGCGCAAGGTGCGGGCTGCGGGTAAGACTACAGACCCGGAAAGGCGAGGTGACGGCGATGAAGGATGCGAGGAAGAACAGGAAGACCGGAGACAACCGCCCGGACCACTGCCGCTCGGGCGGCCGGTCCGCCCCCCTCGAGACGCGACCGCCGCGGCGCCAGCCGCACGGCGATCCCGAAACCCTGGTAGCCGTCGATAACCCCGACGACGTGGACCTCTACCGTCACGACGGTCCCCCGCCGGGTTTCCGGCGCAACCGGGACAAGGCCGGCGAGGAGGAGGGCGGCGGGCCCGAGCCAGCCGAGCGGACCTAGCCGGGCCCGAGCCAGCCGAGCGGACCTAGCCGGACCTCCCGCCCCACGGGAGGCCGGCCGGAACGGAGCCGCGGCCCCGCACCAGGCGGGCCGGGAAGCTGAGGACAAGGGCCCTGTAGGTGAGCCGTCCCCGGAGGATGTCGAGAAGTCCCTCGAAGAGTTCGGCCCGCCGGAAGAAGAAGGCCGAAGCGAGCGGGGGGGCGAGAGCGAACATCCGCGTCAGCCACCGCGCCCAGGCGAGGTCCCGGTCGATCTCCGCCCGGCAGGCCTCCGTGTAGGCGGTCGTCTCCCGGTCCGGGCGCCCGGAGCGGAGCCCTCGGGCGACAGCCTCGGCAGCAAGCCGGCCGGAGAGGCAGGCCCAGCGGATGCCTTCGCCCGTGAAGGGGTCGGCGAACCCGGCGGCGTCGCCGGCGAGGAGAACGCGGTCCCGGGCGACCGGCCGCCGGAGCCCCCCGAGGGGAACCAGGCAGGCCCGGAGCCTGCCGCGCAGCAGGTCGAGGTTCCAGCCCTTCTCCCCCTTCTCCGGCCCGGGAGCCTCCCCAGGAGGGGGCAGGGAACTCCCGTTGAGGAACCTCACCAGCTCGATGCCGGGCCGCCGGAAGCCGCGGCGGACCGCGCCCACCCCCACTGACACCGCTCCCTCCTTTGGGAAGATCCAGCCGTAGCCCCGCGGTGGAATGCCGTAGCGCACCTCGATACCCTCCTCGAGGAGACCCCTCCGCTGGACGGGCGTTGTCGGCAGGTCGGCGGCAAGGCACAGCCCCGTCTCCGCCGGGCCGAGGTCGGGTCGGAGGGCGCGGGCCACCCGGCTCCGAACCCCGTCGGCGCCGATGACGAACCGCGCGGCGTGGGCTTTCTCCGACGTGACGGCCACCACCCGGTCGCCCTCGAGGGCGATTCCCGTCACGGCGACCCCCTCGCGCACCTCGGCCCCGGCCTGCCGAGCGGCCCAAAGAAGGTGCTGGTCGAAGCGGGGACGGCTGACCATAACGGCGTAGGGATCTTTCGTCATAAGGTCGAGGTGGAAGTCCCCCCAGCGGGGCCGCAGACGCCGCCCCTCACGCTCGACGAGCCCCGGCGGGAACGGCAGGCCTATCTCCCGGAGGGCGGCGGCGGTGACCCCCCCGGCGCAGACCTTCGCCCGCGGGAAGCGAGCCCGCTCCAGAACAAGGGTCTCGATCCCGAATCGGGCCGCGTGGCGGGCGGCCGTCGCCCCGGCCGGGCCGGCGCCGACGATGATGAGGTCCCAGGTCTTGCGGTCGACCCTCACGCCCGCCCTCCCCGCCGCGTCCTCAGGCCGCGCCCCTGGCGCCCCGGGCGGAGCCGCAGGTAGTATATCCAAGGCCTGGCTCGGAGAAGCCTACTGGAACGGGCGCGTCCGGCCGGAACGGGCGGGCCGCGGGAGGCGGGTGGGTGCGCGGACAGCCGGAACCCGAGCGAGGGCCAGCGGACGACCTCCTGGCCTCCGCCTACGGGCCCGTCGCCGCCGAACTGGAGACGGTCACGGGCCGGGTAGCCTCCCTGGCCGCCGCCGGCAGCCCTCTTCTCCGGGAGGCGACGGCCTCTCTGGTGACCCACCCCGGGAAGCGGGTCCGTCCGGCCCTCCTCCTCCTCTCCTCCCTCGCCGGAGCAACGTCGGAGGGCGGCCCCGCCCCCGACCGGGCCCGGCTCGTCCGGCGCTCCCGCGAGAAGGTCCTCGCGGCGGCAACGGCCTTCGAGCTCCTCCATCTGGCCAGTCTGACCCATGACGACATCCTGGACGCCTCGCCGCTCCGTCGCGGCCAGCCCACAACCTGGGCCCGGTGGGGTACGGCGGTGGCTCTTCTCGCCGGGGACCACCTCTACGGCAAGGCCCTCGCCCAGGCGTCGCTCGCCGGTCGGCGGACCTGCCGGGCCTTCTGCGGGCTCGTCGAGCTCCTGGTCGAGGGGCAGGCCCGCGAGCTCGAGGTATCCGGCGCGGAACGTCCGCCCGGCCGGAGAGCCTACATGAGCCTGGCCACGGCCAAGACCGCGGCCTTCTTCGCCGAGAGCTGTGCTCTGGGAGCCACGCTGGGCGGAGCCGGGTCCGGCACGACCCGGGCCCTGCGGCGCTTCGGGAGGCTCATCGGCCAGGCTTACCAGCTCGCCGACGACCTCCTCGACTGGCAGGGCCGCCCCGACCGGACCGGGAAGCCGCACCTGGGGGACGTCCGGAACGGCCGGTACGCCTTCCCGGTTGTGGCCGGGCTGGCCCGGCGCCCGACCCGCGTCGCCCGGGCTCTCGCCAGGGTCTCCGCCACCCGGCCGGGGTCCGGGGTTCCGGCCCGCCTCGAGGATCTCCGGCTCGAGCTCGAGGCGGCCGGGGCCTTCGAGGAGACCGCCCGCCAGGTCCGCGAGCGGACCCGGCTCGCTCTCGCCTGTCTTGAACTCCTGCCCCCGGGCGTCCCCCGCGACAATCTCGATCTCCTGGCCCTGGTCCTGGCCGGGAGGACAGCGTGAGCGCGGCGGCGCCCGCCGCCCCGGGGGCGGGCCTCCGCCTGGCCCGGGGGTTGTGGACCCTCTTCCGCCTCATCCCCGTCCTGTCCTGGACCGGGGGGAGCGGTCGCCGTCGGCGGCGCCGCGGCCGTGGCCGCCGTGGGCTGGCGGCCGGGCCTCCTCCTCGACCTCGCCCTGGTCGCGGCCGGGGCCGCCGCCCTCCAGGGTCTCGTCGCCCACGGCGTCAACGACCTCACCGACTGGCGGTCGGGCACCGACCCTCTGAGCCCCGGTCTCCTCTCCGGCGGCAGCCGGGTCATCCCCCGCCGTCTCCTCTCCGAGGGCGAGGTGAGCGGGGCGGTCTGGCTCGGCCTGGCTGTGGGGCTGGCCTCCGCCGCCCTGCTCTACGTGCGTCACGGACCGCCCGTCCTTCTCGTCGCCCTCGTCGGCGTCTGGTCGACCGTCTCTTACACCGTTCTGCCGCTGCGCCTCGCCTACCGGCCCTTCGTCGGCGAGCTCGCGGCTGGCTGGCCGGCCGTCGTGGCCATCATCGCCGGGACGGTCGCCGTCCTGGCCGGGTGGCCCGGACCGGCTGTCTGGGCCGCGGCGACGGTCCAGGCCACAATCTCGGTCGCCTGGGTCATGCAGCACCACCTCCCCGACATCGCCGCCGACCTCGCGGCCAGCCCCGTCAAGCTGACGACACCAGCCTACTTCGCCCTCCGCTGGGGTCCGGCCGCGGCCCGCCTCGTCCCGGCCGGATACCATCTCGCGGCCGCCCTGGAGAGCGCGGCCCTGGCCCTCTTCCTCCACCCGGTGTTCGCCGCCTCTGCCCTTCTGGCCGTCGCCGGGGTCCGCGAGGCCTGGCGGACCGACGTCACCTCCGTGCCGGACATCACCAGAAGGCAGCTCCGGATGATCGGGCTCTGCGGGCTGAGCGCCCTCGTCCTCGCCGCGGCCTTCCTCACCGGAAGCCTCGGCGGCTAGTCCCGCCGCGGGTCGCCCGGCATAGGGCCGCCGCGAGCCGCCCGGCATAGGGCCACTCGGACCGCCTGGCATAGGGCCGACGGGCCGACGGCACAATAGGACCGCCCGGAAGACCGGGGCCCCGCGCCATTCGCGTCGGAGGGAGGTGAGAGAATGGAGCGATGGCTGCCCATCGGCCTCGGCCGGTCGCCCGAACCCCGGTGGGGGGCGATAGACCGCTTCCTTGACTACGACTGGGATCGCCTGGTTCGCCCGCTGGTCGGGCTCCCCTACGGTCCCCGGGACTACGGCCTTGTCGAGCCGGCCGTCGACGTCTTCGAGACCGAGGAGCACATGGTCGTCAAGGCCGAGCTCCCGGGCATGGACCCGAAGAACCTCGAGGTGAAGGTTACCGAGGACTCGGTGGCCTTCCGTGGTGAGACCACCGAAGAGCGCGAGGACAGGCACGAAGGCTTTCACTGGCGGGAGCGCCGCCACGGGCTCGTCCAGCGCATGGTGCCGCTCGCCCGCAAGATAGACCCGGAGACGGCCCGCGCCTCCTTCCGCCACGGCGTCCTGACCATCCGGGCGGCCAAGGCGGGAAGCGACCGCGGACGGACGGTCGAGGTCGATATCGACAGCGACCAGACCGGCTACGGCGACAAGAGCCACTGAAACAGAGGGCGGTCGCCCGCAGGCGACCGCCCTCCGCCGTTCCGGCGGTCACTCCCTAGAACTTGCCAGCCTCCGTCATCGAGCCGAGACCGCCCGCCTGCGGACGGCCGAGCTCGGATCCGCCGATGAGGCGGGAGCCCACCGAGCCCGTATACGCGTGGCCGGTAGTCTGGCCCGTCGCCCCGAAGATCGCCCCGGGCGCGGAGTAGCCCCCCTGGCCGTAGGAGACCTGGCCGCCGGTCCCGGCATAGGTCGTCCCTGGCCCCTGATAGCCCGGCTGCGACGTGACCACGTGCGGTGAGGCGGTAGGCGTCACCGTCTCGCGGCCGTAGCTCGGGCTGTACTGGACCGTCCCGACGCCTTTCCCGCCTACCTGGTACTGGGAGCCGCCGTGGAGGAACTGCCCGGTGTAGGGCTGACCGGCTGGCAGGCTGTACCGCGGCTGCCCCGCCTGGAACCGGGTCGTGGTGGACCCGACGCCGTACTGAACCGGTCCCCCGACCCGCTGAGCCGGGATGGTGTACGACGGCTGGCCGTAGGGCTGGCCGGCGACACTGTACTGCTGCGGGCGGACGCCATAGGTCTGACCGCCCACACCGTAGGTCTGCCCGTGGGTCCCGTAGGTCTGCCCGGTCAGGCTGTACTGCCCCTGGGTGCCGTAGTGGGGACCGGCCCCCCCGTACTGCTGCTGGCCGAACTGCTGCCCGCCGATCCCGTACTGGCCTTCGCTGCCGTAGTACTGCTGTCCGGTCATCCCGTACTGGCCCTGGGTGCCGAACTGCTGCCCTGTCACCCCGTAGCCACCCTGGGTGCCGAACTGCTGCCCTGTCACCCCGTAGCCACCCTGGGTGCCGAACTGCTGCCCTGTCACCCCGTAGCCGCCGTGGGTGCCAAGCTGCTGACCCGTTAGGCTGTACTGCCCCTGGGGGATGTGGTGCTGTCCGGAGGTGCCGTAGTACTGCTGGCCCGGATTGTACCGGAGCTGGCCGCCGTACTGCTGGCCTCCGTACTGCTGCTGGCCCGGGCCGTACTGCTGGCCCGCGCCGATGGGGTTACCCACCTGGAACGATGGATTCGTCAACGTGGTGCCACCTCCCGGACGCTCGCTGAAAGTACTGAGGATGTTGCTGATCTCCTGCTGGTTCGCGCTCTTCACGTTGTACCAGCCATGCTGATTCATGTGCTGAAAGACACGGTTGGCCGCGTCAACCTCCTCAGAGTGGATCTGCAGGAGACTGCCGCGAACCTCGGGAGTCGCCGACTCCAGGATGGAGTCGTCGTAGTACTTGGCGATCCCCTTCTGGCTGAAGAGCGCGTCGGCCAGGATGTGCCTGTCATCCAGACCGGTCGGTCCGACGCTCAAGGTAAAGCCTCCTTCCGCTTCTTTTCATCGATACTCGCTCGACCGCCGCGGTCTACCGGCCGCGCCGGCCCGCTCTCACCCCCCCGGGGAGAAAGCCGGGCGACCGCCCGTCTCCGGCATCCAGCTCACCCCAGCCACCTGGCCCACGCCGACATTGGCGTTGGCGACCTGCCTGAGCAGCATGTCGTAGTGGCGCTGGTGGAGCGCCTGCATATCGAGCATGAGACGCCGGCAGTCAGGGTCGGCGCACTGCTGGGCGTAGGCGCCGAACTTCCGAACGAGGGTCTCCTCAACGTGGAGTCCCTCCTCTATCCTGGTGGCCTCCTTGCTCGTCAGGCCGGGCAAATCTCACCGCCTCCTTCCGCCCAGAATGGAAGCCGGTCTCTGAGCCAGCGTTGACGCCCACGGCGCCGACGAAAAGGCCCCGAGTCCGGCTCCTGGGTTAGCCTTGCCGCGCGCCTGGCCGCTATTCGAGGGGGATATTGCCTGGCAAGGTAGCCGGGAACAGCGGCCGGGCCGGGCCGGTCTGGCAGCTGGCGGGACGCCGGGAGGCGAGCCGTTCCCGCTCAGCACCCGGGAGAACGCTGGCAGCCGAGCCGTTCCGCTTCACAGTCGGGGGGACGCCGGGAGGCGCGGAAAGCACGGGCGGCCGGGCCCGAGGGCCCGGCCGCGGGGGTCGGGTGGAACGGGCGGCTCAGGACCGCCAGAAGTTCGCCAGCAGGAACAGCACGTTGGCCGGACGCTCGGCCAGCCTCCGGGTGAAATACGGGTACCACTGCTCTCCGAAGGGAACGTAGACCCTGACGGTGTGCCCCTTCTCGGCCAGCTCCCTCTGCAGCTGGCTGCGGATGCCGAAGAGCATCTGGAACTCGTAGAGGTCGGGCGGGATGCCTTTTTCCCGCACGTACCCCTCGGTCCAGGCGATGATCTTCTCGTCGTGCGTGGCGACGGCCGTCTTGTTCCCGAGCTCGAGGCTGAGGGCGATCAGCTTCCGGAAGTTATCGTCCACATCGGCCTTCCGGGGGAAGGCGACCTGGCGCGGCTCGAGGTAGGCCCCCTTGCAGAGCCTGAGGTTCGGGTGGAGATCGGCCAGAGCCCGGAGGTCCCTCTCGCTCCGGTAGAGGTAGGCCTGGAGAACCAGCCCGACGTTGTCGAAGTCGGCCCGTAGGGCCCGGAAGACCTCGATGGTCCGGTCGGTGCGCGCCGAGTCCTCCATGTCTATCCTCACGAAGTTCCCTCTCTCGCGGGCCCGCCTGACGACCGCCGCCACGTTCTCCAGACAGAACTCGGTGGAGAGGTCGAGGCCCATCTGGGTGAGCTTGAGGGAGACGTTCGCCTTCACCTCGGACGCCTGAATGCGGTCGAGGAGGTCGAGGTAGGTGTCTCGCGCCGCCAGGGCCTGCGTCCTGTCGGTGACGCTCTCGCCGAGGTAGTCCAGAGTGGCGAGGATGCCCCTCTCGTTAAGAGCCTGCACCTGGCCCACGGCCTGCTCCCATCGCTCTCCGGCGACGAAGCGCCGGGCTCCCAGTCTCAAGCCGTAGCGGGAGACGAGTCTCGTGACCGAGGGGTTGCCAGCCGTCGTGAGGATGACCTTACGCATGAGGGAGTGCAAAGGGTCGTCACCACCACAAGGAGTGGAGCCGGCCGGACCGCCCGGTCTTCAGTCCCTGGCGACCGCCGGTTCCGGGTCACCAAACGGGAAGATGTTCTCCCCGGAGGGGAACTCTCCTGTGCCGTCCCGGGCCCCGGCCGGGGGCCGTCCCCGACAATCGGGACCGTCCCCGCGAATCAGTCTATGTCCACGGGGGTGCCTTCGGGGATGGTCTCGTAGAACCAGCGGGCGTCGTCCATGGAGAGCCGCACGCAGCCATGCGAGGCAGGCTGGCCCAGCTTGGCGGCCTCCTCCGGGATGACCTCGCCGCGGTCATCGATGGGCACGCTGTGGAAGAGGTAGATCCCCCAGTCCCGGAAGGACACCCACCACCGGGCGCCTTGCCCGTACTTGGCCGAAAAGAACCACTCCCCGCGGTTCTGGATGGCGAAGCGGCCGAGGGGGGTGGGCATGTCGGCCGTGCCCGTCGAGCAGACGAGAGTGCGGATCTCCGTCCCGTCGAGATAAACCCGGACGAGCTGCTCCGCCGTGCTGACGTGGACGTAGTACCCCTCGAGGGCGTCCTCGGGAACGGGGCGGCCGCCCCCGGAGAGACCCTCCTCGCCGGGAGGTCCCGCCGGACCCGCACCCGGGTCGGCCTCAGGCGGCCCGAAGGCCGAGCCCACCGACTCTCTGAGCCCGGCGCCATAGGGCATAGCCGAGATGGTCGGCGCTCCCGCGACGGTGAGGACGACCAACGCAAGGAGAAGGGTGGGAATGGTGAGAAAGAAGGAGGGGCGCTGGGACACAGGCTCACCTCCGGCAAAGCGCCAGTAAGTTTGTCCGTTCGACACCAGGACTGTCAATCCCTGCGGCAGGGCTCGGAACCCCTCGAACGGTGCTGGATGGTGGCTGGCCGGACGCCGGGTTGCGGAGGGGGACAGTGAGTGTGGCCGCCGGGCGGGTCAGTCAGTTCGACCGGGTCTCGGACGCCCTCGTCCGCCTCCTCAATGATGTGGGGTTCGAGGCACTGCGACTCGATCTCGTCGGCGAACGCGGAGAGATGGTGACCTACCGCGCCGCCCTTCCCCGCCCAGAACGACCTCTTCCGCCGGATCGGATGCGCCCCCGCCCGGGGCGGAACCGAACCGGAGTCAAGGCGGCTCCCGCCGCAGGAGGTCGAGACAAGGCTGGCCGCGAGCCTCGCGGCGGCCGCCCGGGGGCAGGCGACGGGAACCACCCGGACCCTGCGGCTGCGAGCTTGCTTCGGACCGGACGGGGTCGCTCTATCCTACCATGCCCCCGAAGAACCCCGTCACCCGGCCCGGCGCGGCTCCCGACACGCTCCGGCGGGAGAGGCCGGCGGCAAGCGGGGGTGAGGCCCGAGAGCGCCGCCCCCGCCGCCGGAGACCTCTAGAGCCGGTAGACCCCATCGACGCCGGTCTTCTCCGACCCCTGGTGCACGAACGTCTTGCAGCAGGTCGCCTCGCACCGGTCCGCCGTCGTTTGCGCTAAACGCGAAGCCTGCGGAGCGTCCACCGAGTCCGGCTCGCGCGCCGCCATCCGGTCGTTGGTGACGAGGATCTGGTTCGCATCGCAGAGATTCCCCTGCTTCCAGTAGTGGCAGTTGCTCACCGTGCAGTGAACCTCGATGCGGTTGGCCATCGTCTCTCACCTCCTCACCCGAGTCCCAGCTCGCGGTGGATGCGCTTCAGGCGCTCGGCCGACGCCCGGAGGGCGGCGAGTTCGTCCTCGTCCATAGCCAGCGGGAGCGGCCGCCCCCGGCCCCGGGCGTCCACCACGGCCGGCAGGCTGAAGCAGTTCGGGCCCTCGAACCCGTAGATACCCTCCACCATCCCCGAGACGGTCAGGACGGAGTGCTCGTCGCGCAGAACGGCCTCCACGATCCGGGCCACGGTGATACTCACGGCGAACTTGGTCACGCCCTCCCGCCCGGTTATCTCCTCCGAGGCGGCCCGGACCCGGTCGAAGAGGGCGGTCCGGTCGGGGAGCAGGAGCCCCTGCACCCGGCAGAAATCATCGATGTGCAGGCCGGCCACCGACACCCGTGACCACAGGGGGACCTCCGCCGAACCGTGTTCCCCGACCACGTAGGCGTGGACGTTGCGAGGGTCGACCCTAAGATGGCGGGCGAGGAGCCGTTTGAAGAGCGACGTGTCGAGGACGGTCCCGGTGCCCATCACCCGACCGTCAGCGGTGTCGGCCAGGCGGGTCGCCGCGTAGGTCATGACGTCGACTGGGTTCGTGACCATGATGAAGACGGCGTCCGGGCAGTAGCGCACCAGGCGCGGGAAGGTCTGGCGGAGAAGCGTGAGATTGGCCCGCGCGACTTCGAGCGGGTCCCGGCCGGCCACCTGTGGGGCGCCGGCCGAGAAGATGACGACCCGCGACCCGGTCGCGTCGGGGTAGTCGGCGGCGTAGGCCCGCACCGGCTTAATGAAGGCCGCCGCCCCGTCAAGGTCCCAGGCCTCCCCCTCGGCCCGCCGGCGGTCGGAGTCGATGAGGGCAAGCTCCGTGGCCAATCCCTCCGCCGCGAGGGCGAACGATATGGAAGCCCCCACGGCCCCGACCCCGACAATCGTAACCTTGGCGGCGAGATTCTCGGTCACCGGGCCGTCCCGGTGGGCCGGTCGCCGGGCTCGCACATCAGCCTCACCCGCCCCTAGTATGTCCCGGTCCCGGGGCGGAACCCCACTCCGGATCCGCGGTCCGCCCCCGGGGCGGAACCCCACTCCGGATCCGCGGTCCGCCCCCGGGGCGGAACCCCACTCCGGATCCGCGGTCCGCCCCCGGGGCGGAACCCCACTCCGGATCCGCGGTCCGCCCCCGGGGCGGGACCCCACTCCGGATCCGCGGTCCGCCCCCGGAGCGGGACCCCACCGGGGCCGACCGTCCCGGCTGGGGCGCGAAAAGGAGGGCCGGCGAGCCGAACGCCCCAATCCGGCCGCCGGGCGCTGGCGGGGCCGGGACTGGGGCGTCGTCCTATCCAGTCGTGGCTCGCAACCGGCCGGCTCTAGCCGCCCGGCTTCTGATCGGCGGATTTCCCGTCCTCGGCGTCGGGTTCCTTCGAGGCGCGCCGGAACTCGCCGATGGCGCGCCCGAGAGCCTTCCCTGCGCCGGCGAGGCGCTGCGGCCCGAGGATGAGGAGGACGATGATGAGGATAACAAAGAGCTCGAGCGGGCCTAGTCGTCCGAACATAAAGCCTTACCTCCTGTCCTGTCTGACATCCTACCCGTCTTGGAGCGCCCTGGAGCCGCCCGACGCTCCCGCCGGGGCCAGCCTCGCCGTCACAGGCGGCCCGCCCTCAGGCGGCCAGGGTGTCGCCGTCGCCGTCCTCAAGAGCGGCGAGCGCCCGTCAGCGCCGGCGGTGAACAATCCTGGACACCCCCACGCTGGCCTCGTAGAGCGCGATGAGCGGCAACGCGAGGAGCGTCTGCGAGACCACGTCGGGAGGAGTCAGGATGGCGGCGATGATGAAGATGATCAATATGGCTATCTTGCGGTAGCTGGAGAGAAAGGCCGGGGTCAGGATCCCGACCCCGGTCAGGAACGCGATGAGGACCGGCAGCTCGAAAACGACTCCGAACGGGATGACCATACCGGTGACGAACGATATGTAGTTCCCGACCGAGATGAACGGCCTCAGGCTCTCAGACGTGAAGCCCATGAAGAAGCGGTAGACGTAGGGCAGAACCACGAACCAGGCGAAGAGGACCCCGCCCGTGAAGAGCCCAAGGATGGGCGGCACCGACATCCAGACCCACCGTCGCTCGGATGGTGTCAGCCCCGGGAAAATGAAGGCGAAGAGGTGGTAGATGATGATGGGGATGTTGATGATGACGGCCGCAGCCAGCGAGACCTGGAGGTGGACGTAGAAGGCCTCACCGGGTCTCAGCACGACGAGTCCGTCTTTGACCGGACTCGTGAGGAAGGCCACGAGCTGGGGTGAGAAGCAGAAAGACCCGGCCGCCGCCAGAACGAAAGTGGTGGCGACCCACAGGAGCCGGCGTCTCAGCTCGGCTATGTGGTCGAGGAACCCCATCTCCTTGTCCTGCACCCGGAAGGCACACCACCTTGGGGCTCGTCGTGAGCGGCATCAGGGCCGCCCCGCCGTCAGGACTCGTCGCTCGTCGTCGCCCGGCTCTCCGTCACTGCCGGTGCACCGGCGGTCTCCTCCGCCTCGGCGGCCGGTGCGGCCGTCGAACCGCCCGGAGCCGCGGCCGCGGCCGCAGCCGCGCCCGGCGCGGACTCCTTCTTCGCCTGGCTCTCCCTGACGGGTTCGTCGAGGCTGTTGAGCTCGTCAGCCATCTTCGTCGTCGCGTCGCGGAACTCGCGGATGCCGCGACCTAGGGCCTTACCGATCTCCGGCAGCTTCTTCGGACCGAAGATGATGAGGGCCAGAATCACAATAACGGCAAGCTCCCAGAACCCGAGTCGTCCGAACATCCCTCGACCTCCTCTCCCCCGCGCACTCCCGGCTAACCCACGCGCCTCTTCCCTACGCACTGCTGGCCTATTGACCGCTGGCTACCAGCCCCAGGCCGCAGCGACGGCCCGCCTGACCGCCGCCGACCCGGTCAGGACGCCCGCAAGGCGCCCGACAACGTACCCGGAGGCGAGGCCGGCCAGAATGAGAGGCCCGAGATAGGCGACAGCCGCGGCCGGACCGACGTAGGCCGAGGCCGCCCCGAGCTGGCCGAGGTTGTGCGCGACTCCGCCGGCCAGACTGACCCCGGTCAGGCTGAGCCCGCCGCTCCCGGGCCCGGCCGAGGGCACGGCCGCCCGGAGGCCGACCATGACGAGGCCGCTGACCACGGCCCCGGCCAGGCTGAGAACGAAGCCGACCGAAAGAAGCCCGCCCCCGGCCAGGGCGCCGAGGAAAGGCCGGACGACGGCCACGGCAAGGGCCGCGGCGGGTCCGACGAGGTCGAGGGCCACAAGGGTGGCCGCGTTGGCCAACCCGAGCTTGGCGCCGGGCACGACCACGGGCACCGGAATCAGTCCTTCCACGACGTGGAGCACCGCCCCCAGACCCGCGAGCGTTCCGGCCACTACGACCCGCCTTGTCTTCAAAGGGAGGCCAGGCTCTCAAGGCAGATGAGAGCGATGAGCACCACTCCCGCCGCGGCGGCGGCGATGAACAGAACATCCTCAAGGCCAAGCTTCCAGCCTGCGTCCAAGGCCGGACCCCCTGTCAGGCTCGGTACAGGCTCCGGTCCGCTCCCTTCCACCCGGCCCGGCCGGAGCTCGTTTGCCCGGAACTCCTTGCACCGAACAGCAGCTACATGCTACCATCGGCGCCGGAGGAGGTCGGTAGCGCCGGCTACATTCGCGCCGGGTGCCCGGGGCCTACAATCCGGGCGGGAGGCTGAGGCCGTGACCAGGCACAACGCCGCTGAGGCCGTGACCGGGCCCGACGCCAACGGGCAATCCACGCGCAGGAGAAGACCTGTCCGCGGCCTGGCCGTCGTGGCCATCCTTGTCCTGGCGGCGCTCCTGGCCCTGGTGGTCCTCCCGGCCGCCCGCCCGGGCGGCCCGGCGGCCCTGCCGGGGCTCTGGTCCACTGTAACTGCTCTTCTCGGCGTTCGCGAGCCGGAAGCCTCCGCGACCCGCTTCCTCATGGGCACCTATGTCTCGGTCCGAGCCTGGGGTCCAGGAGCCGCGCCAGCCCTCGACGCGGTGGTGGACCGCCTGGAGGAGATGGACCGGGTCCTAGGGCCGGACGACGCGGGGTCCGACGTGCGACGGACCGCCCTCGGTGCGGGTTCGCCGGTCGTCGTCTGCCCCGACATGCTCACCGTCCTCGAGCTCGCCGACCGTATCGTCGAGCTTTCAGGCGGAGCCTTCGATCCGGCCGTCGGCGCTCTCGTCGCCCTCTGGGGTTTCGGCCCCGACGGCGAGGCTCCGGCCGGCGGAGAGACCGATCCCGGGCCTCGCGAGCCGCCCGACCAGCCGGCCGTCGAGCGGGCTCTCGCGCTTACCGGCTGGCACCTCGTGGACTGGGACCGTGAGACCCTGACCGTCACCCTGGGTCGAGAGGGCACGAGCCTGGCCCTCGGCGGCATCGCCAAGGGCTACGCCGTGGACGAAGCGGCCCGCCTCCTCCGCGCGGCCGGCGTCACCCGGGCCGTCATCGACGCCGGCGGCGACCTGTACCTCCTCGGGGCTAAGCCCGACGGGCACCCCTGGCGCATCGCCGTCCGTCATCCGCGGCGGGACGGCCATCTGGGGGTGCTGACCCTCGGGGCTGATACGGCCGTGGCCACTTCCGGTGACTACGAGAACTACTTCGAGGCCGGCGGTGAGCGGTACCACCACATCCTCGACCCGGCCACGGGACGGCCGGCGACGGGCTGCATCAGCGTCACCGTCGTCGCCCCGACGGCGGCTGTGGCCGACGCCCTGGCCACGGCGGTCTTCGTCCTCGGGCCGGCCGACGGCCTGGCCCTCGTCGAGCTCCTGGCGGACGTGGAGGCTCTGGTCGTCGACCGAGAGGGCGACATCCACCTGACCTCGGGGATGGAGCTCCTTTTCCGCCCGGCAGGGGGAGAGTCCGGCGATGGCTGAGCCGACCGGCGCCCCCGGCCTGACGCTCGGGATCTCGCGACTCCTGGGGCTGAACCGGGCAGACGCCCGGCTCGCCGCGGCTCTCCTCGTGGTCGCCCTGGCCGCGACGGCCCTTCCTCTCTGGAGGGCGACATCCGCAACAGCCGGCGGCGAGATCTGGTTCGTCGTCCACTCACCGTCCGGAACGACCCGCCTTCCGGTCGAGAGGGACGCGGTCTACGAGTTCGCCGGGCCGCTGGGGACGACGCTCGTCGAGGTCCGCGACGGCCGGGCGCGTATCCTCGATTCGCCCTGCCCCCATCCGTGCCGGCACGGCGGCTGGGTGAGCCGACCCGGCCAGGCCGCCGCCTGCGTCCCCAATCGCGTCGTCCTCCAGGTGACCGGCTCACCGACGGGCGAGGATTTCGACGCCGAAACCCACTAGGCCGGGTTAGCGCCCGGCGCCCGGCGCGACAGATTCCGGGCCGGCCCGGGCGGCCAGCCGCAGGAGACCGGCCGGGTCTCTGAGGACAATCCGCCGCGGCCGGACTTCGACGAGCCCTCGCTCTTCCAGGGCCCTGAGGGAGTTCGTCACCGAGACGCGGTGAGCCCCCACCAGGTCGGCTATCTCGCTGTGGGTGAGCTGGACGGACCGTCGGGACTCACTCCGCAAGGCAGAACCGCTGCGGGCGACCTTCGCCCGCCGGGCGGCAAGGGTCGACAGGAGGCCGGCCACGCGCTCCTCCACGGTCCGGAACCTCAGGTCCTCGATCTGTCTGGCGTAAAGCCACAAGGTCTCGGACAGGTTCTCGCAGAGGAGGACGGCCAGGCGAGGGTCCTCGCGAAGCCGGCGGAAGACCTCGTCGCGCGAAAGGTGATAGACAACCGAAGGGGCGTCGGCCCTTATCCCGGCGATGGCCAGGTCGGGCCGGAAGAGGAATGCCGCCCCGAAGACACTCCCCGGTCGTATGACCTGGATGGTCTTCTCGCTCCCGTCCGGCCAGGAAAGCACCACGGAGAGGCGGCCGCTCTCGAGGAGGTAGAGCCGGCTCGACGCCTCACCGAGCCCGATGAGATAGCGACCCCGGTCAACGGCCGTGCGCCGGCCCAGGCGAAGGACGGTGGTCCAGGATGAGACCGTGGGGGTGGTGGGATGGAGCTGGCCCGGATTAGAGCGTATGTCGAGTATGTCGCTTAGACTACGCAGCGCCATGCATAAAATATAACATGTTGTATCTTGCTCGTCTAAGCAGTGTTTACTGACAATCTTTGCCGAGCTTCGAGATAGAGCGAGGCCTCGAGCCTGGCCTTCTGCAGAGCGCAGCCCACCGGGTCGGGCTTGACAAGACTTCCGGTGGCCGCGTGGGCGTTGGCGTGACAGCCGCCGGAACACCGGTAGCGGGCCCAGCACAGCCGGCAGGCCTCCTTCGCGCCCACCCAGAGGCCGGCCACTTCGGCCGCCCTCCCCTCGAGCTCGAGGCCGCCGGAGACGAGGGTCGCGTCCAGCCCCTCCGTGACGTGTCCGGCGCGGAAACCCTTTCTTCCGACGAACTGGTGGCAGGGATAGACGTCACCCTCCGGGGTAACGGCCAGGTACTCGCGCCCGGCCCCGCACCCCCGGACCCGCTTGGCGTAGCAGGGCCCGGCTTCCGGGTCGGCGATGAAGTGGAAGAAGTGCACCGTCGGTCCCCGGCGGGCCGAATCGTGGAGGAAATCGGCCAGGCGGAGGTACTCGGCGGCGAGGGCCTCGAGGTGCGCCGGGCCGAGACCCCAGCGCCCCGGGCCGACCGGTCCCCCGACGACGGGCTCGAGCGAGATGTTGCGGAAACCCAGGCCGGCCAAGTAGGCCACGTCCTCGCTGAAATCGAGGTTGAAGGCGGTGTACGTTCCCCGCACCCAGTAGTCCCGCTCGCCGCGGAGGGCTACGAAACGCTCGACGTTGGCCCGGACCGCGGCGTGAGTTGGCCGCCCGTCGGGATGGCGGCGCATCCGGTCGTGCACCTCCGGGCGGCCGTCGAGACTCAAAACCACGTTGTCCATCGTCTCGTTGAGGTAAGCCGCCTCGTCGGGCCCCAGAGCCGCGGCGTTGGTCGTCAGGGTGAACCCCACCCTCTTGCCGGCCGCGGCCGCCCGCCGGCGAGCGTAGTCGACCGTCTCCCGTACGACCTCGAGGTTGAGGAGCGGCTCGCCGCCGAAGAAGTCCATCTCGCAGGCCTGGACATCACCGGAGCCCTCGAGGAGAAAGTCCACCGCCGCCCGGGCCACGGAGGCGGTCATGAGAGCCCTGGCCCCACCGAACCCTCCCCGCCCGGCAAAGCAGTAACTGCAGGCGAGGTCGCAGTCGTGGGCGACGTTCAGACACAGGGCCCTGAGCCGGGGGCGCCCCGCGGACAAGGCAAGCCAGTCCGCGTCCCCCCACCCGGCCGCGGCCGGACTCCCGTCGAGGTGGTCGAGAACCGAGGCAAGGTCGGCAAGGCAGCGGTGGGCGGCGGCCCGCCCGTGCCGGGCGGCGAGCTCCCGGCCCACCGCTGGCTCCGGAAGTCCCCGGCGTCGGAGATCGAGGGCGTCCCAACCCACCGCGTCGACGAGGAAGAGGTCTTCGGTCTCAGGGAGGAAGGCGAGGCGGAGGTCTCTCGCCCGGAAGAGGTGGACCTCGACGGCTTCGCCGCCGGCCGCGCGGCCGGGTTCGCGCTCGGCCCGGCGGCCTGAGTCACGCTGCCGTCGGCCGGAGTCACACTCGGCCCGTCGGCCGGAGTCACACTCGGCCCGTCGGCCCGAGTCACGCTCGGCCCGGCGGCCGGCCCCACGACCGACCCCGGATCCTACTTGGGGCAGCGCTGGTTTCCGACCGTGCACGACGTCTTGCAGGCGGACTGGCAGGACACCTGGCAGTCGCGGCAGGCGGCCAGGGTCCGGTCGGGACGCAGACCCCCCGCGCGGAGAAGCTGGAGGTGGCGTCCTGACGGGAGCTTGGGCTGGTGTGTCTTCCGGGTCCGAGTCATGCGGGCTCTCTCTCCTTAGCGCCGGCCCCATGCCGGCTTCGGGCCTGCTCCGGCCCAGGTTCGGCCGGCCGGGCGGTCTCGCGTTCCAGAGCGATGGGTATTCACCGACCGCCGGGCGGTTCCTCCGTCAGGCGGCCGGCCCCGGGCCTCACATCCTGAGCTCAATGATATCGCCGTCCTCGAGGACGTAGTCTCTCGAGACGGCCTGGCCCTCGAAAGTGCGGCGGCCCCAGACCTTGGCGAGCTTGAGGTGTCTCGCGAAATCCTTGTGCACGGCCGCCGCCGCCTCGAGGACCGTCGAGCCCCGGGGAATGACAAACGGAGCGCTCATGTCGGCCTTCTTACCCGGCGCCTTGGTGTAGACCCGGATCTTATCGAGGAGGCCGAAGAACCAGGCCCGGAGGTCGTCGAGCCCCCAGCCTTCCTTGGCCGAGACGGCGAGGATGGGCAGGGCCGGGCAGGCCTCGGCCAGGAGGCCGAGCCGGTCGGTCGCGCCTGAGGCATCCAGCTTGCTGGCCACGATGAGGCCGGGCCAGCGGCGCGGCCCCGGGACCCCCTCCTCCCGGGGCGGAGCGGGCCCGGGGAGACTCTCTCCGCCCCAGGCCGTGGGATCCAGGTCCGGCACGGGAGGGCGGCCCGGGGTGAGCCAGATGTGGTGTCTCTGAAGAAGGGCGAAGGTCTCCTCGGCCTCCTGGAGGATGTCGTCGCTAGCCAGGCTCAGGACGACAGTGAGAGCGTCGGCCGAGCGGACGCTCCCGGAAAGCCACGGCGGCGACAGCTCGGGGTCGAAGGGCGGCAGATCGACTACCTGCACCTGTACGTTCTCCCACCGGACCATTCCGGGTTGGGGCGTCTGGGTCGTGAAGGGGTACTCCCCTATCTCCACATCGGCGTTGGAGACCGCGGCGAGAAGGGAGGACTTCCCCGAATTCGCCGGTCCGACGAGCGCGACCTGGCCCGCCCCCTCGCGCCGGACGGAGTAGGAAGCCTTATGGCGGGCACCGCTCTTCCGGCCCTGCTGGCTTATCTGGTCCTTCAGCCGCGAGATACGCCGCCTCAGATCCCCCTGCATCTTCTCGGTTCCCTTGTGCTTGGGGATGACGGCGAGCATCTCCTCCAGAGCGGCGAGCTTCTCCTCGTAGGTCCTGGCCTCCCGGTAGCGCTCCTCGGCGGCCCGATAGGCCGGAGTCAGATTCGCGGGCACCTTCTCGCTCCGACCTCCCCAGTTCGCTTGGCGTGCGGTCCACCTTTGATTCCGCCACAGACCCGATTCTACCTTCCCCGGCGGGCCCCGGGCGGCACTCACCCGCAGCTGGGGACAGACTAACGAGGGACGGGGGTGAGTGGCGGTGGGATCGCGACGGCCGGACCGGCCCCTCGGGGGCGGCCTCGACGAGTACAACCGGAAGCGTGACTTCGCCCGCACTCCCGAGCCGCCCGGCGGGCCGGGCCCCGCCGGTGGCGCCCGTCCCGGACCTGGCCCGCTCCCCGGCGCCCACCCGCCTCCCGTGCTCCACCAGCCTCCCGGGCCACCCCCGCCTCCCGAGCCACGCCAGCCTCCCGGGCCACGCCCGCCTCCCGGGCCACCCCCGCCTCCCGGGCCACCCCCGCCTCCCGGGCCCCACCCGCGCTTTGTCGTCCAGGAGCACCACTCCAGGCGTCTTCACTGGGACCTCCGTCTGGAGGTTGACGGCAAGCTCCGGAGCTGGGCCGTGCCGAAGGGCATCCCCGAAAGACCCGGCGTGCAGCGCCTGGCCGTCGAGGTCGAAGACCACCCGATCGAGTACCTCGATTTCCAGGGCACCATCCCTCCGGGGAGCTACGGTGCCGGACAGGTCTTCATCTGGGACCGGGGGGTGTACGCCCCGGCCGAGATGACCCGCGACAAGGTGACCTTCGCCGCCCTGGGGCGCCGTCTGAACGGGGCCTACAAGCTTGTCCGGACCCGCGACAACCAGTGGCTCCTGTTCATGATCGCCGGCGCGGGCCCGGTCGGCCGGGACGGATGTGGCGAGGCCCCCGCCCGCGTCCGTGAGAGAAGTGGGACCGCCCCCACGAGGGTGGGTGATAGAAGCGGGACCGCCGACCCGCGCGGTGGGTGAGAGAAGCGGGAGCGGCGGCCCAGGCCTGAGGAAGGAGGCGAGCGGCGTAGGCCCGAGGAAGGAGGCCGGCGGCCCGCCCTAGAACCAGCATCCACAGGTTCCGACAGACCGGGGCGGCCAGGATCGCCCCCGGCCCCCGGGGAGGGCTGAAGCCCTTGGCCGGAGACACCTCGAAGGCGGCGCCCGGTCGGCGCGACTGCTCCGGGCTCACCCACCCGCAGATGGCCCTGTATGCCGCCGGCACCGGCGGGGCCCACCTCCTCAACACCACCGTGGTGACGTGGATAGCCTACTTCTACGTCGCCCCGGAAGGCTCGGGCCGGGTGCCCCTCGTCTCCCTGGCCGCCTTCACCCTGGCTATGACCCTCGGACGCATCGTGGACGCTCTGGCCGACCTGCCCGTGGCCTACCTCTCCGACCGGACCCCCGGACGATTGGGACGGCGCATCCCCTATATCCTCTTCGGCGGCCTTCCGCTCATCGTCATCTTCGTTCTCCTCTGGACGCCTCCGGGATCACCGGGGAGCACGGCCAACGCCCTCTGGTTCGCTCTGACCATCAATCTCTTCTTCATCGCCTTCACGGCCGTGTTCAACCCGCAGGGGGCTCTCCTGCCGGAGATCGCCCGGACGAGCCGCGAGCGGGTCACGGTCTCGACCTACAACGCCACCTTCACCATGCTCACCGCCGCCGTGGCCATGATTGCCTCCGGGATCCTTGTCGAGCGGGTCGGGTTCACCGGAATGGCCCTGGTGGTCGGGTCGTTGGCCCTGGTGATGACCTACTGCCCGGTCCTCGTTATCCGCGAGCGCCCCCGCACTCGTGACGAGGTCCCCAAGGTGACCTTCGCCGAGACTCTGGTCATGGTCTTCCGGAACCGGCCCTTCCTTCACTACGAGTTCAACATGGCCGCCTTCTACGTGGGGTTCAACGTCCTTTTGGCCGGGGTGCCCTTCTTCGTCAAGGTCGTCCTCGGACAGCCCGAAGGGCTCGTCGGCCTCTACCTCGGGGCCCATCTCGCCGCGGCCATGGCCGTGTTCCCCTTCGTCGGACCGCTGGCCCGCCGGTTCGGCAAGCGCCGGCTGTACCTCTGGGGCATCGGCAGCATCGCCCTCATCGCCCCGCTGCTCTTCTTCGTGGGCAAGCTGCCCCTGCCGCTCTCGCCCGGCACGCAGGCCCTTATCCTGCTCGCGGCAGCCGGTCTGCCTCTCGGCGTCCTCTACGTGCTCCCCGGGGCGCTCATCTCCGACTGTGTTGACTACGACGAGGGCCGGACCGGCACGCGGCGGGAAGCCATCTACGTGGGGGTCCAGAATATCCTGCAAAACGCGGCCGTGGCGGTCTCGACGGTGACAATGATGACCGTCTTCAACCTCTTCGGCTTCGGGGCCTCGAACCCGACCGGCATCTACCTCCTCGGACCCCTCGCCGGCCTGATGTTCCTCGTCGCCTTCCTCATCTTCCGCCCCTACGAGCTCGACGAGAAGCGCCACCCGGAGTGGGCGGCCCGACGCTGGCAGCCGCCCGGACCCGGGGACGCTCCCCGCCGGCCGCGCGGAACCCGGCCGGCAGCCCGGCGGGAGGGCGTCAGCCCGGTCCGGCCGGCGGGAGGGCCTCCCCTCTCCAGCTGATGTCCGCCCTCAGGGCCCACCTCGCCCAGGCCCGGGACAGGAGGAGGGCGACCTGCCCCCGGACGGCCCGGAGCGGCCTGTACCGGGTGCCCCGGCCCACGTGGGCAAGGCGAGGGTCGTGGCCGAGAAGGCTCGGCCAGGGGAGGAGGATTCCCCCCAGGAGGCCGGACGAGAGATCCAGACCCTGGCGGCGGTAGGCGTGCCAGACCAGCGAGGAGCAGGTGAACTCCCCGGGAGGCGCCTCCTTCCGGCCGCCGGCCGGGCCGCGGGCCTGCGCCGGCTTCAGCATGGCCGCCCCGAGCCGCGAAGGGAAGGGTTTTCCGACCTGCGCGCGGGCGAACTCGGCCGCGGCCATCCGTGCCTCGACCGGCAGGTCCGGCCGGAGGACGAGAACGTCGAGGTATGACCGGAACATCCGCAGGCTGGTGTAGCGAACTCTCTGCCAGGGCTGGCCCCTCTCCGAGCGGCGGCCGGCCCGGCGGACCGGGAGGTTCACGGCGTCGACGAAGGTCCGGTCTTCGCTCTCTCCGACGTAGACGGCCACGTGGGACCAGAAGAGAAAGGCGCGGATAGGCCAGGGGTCGGTCGGGTTGGCCACGAGGACCAGGTCCCCCGGTTCGAGGAGAGAGAAATCGAAGGTGTTGCGCGGGTGCACGAGGTGGCGGAGGCCGCGGACGCGGGCCAGGGACGACCCCTCCCAAGTCAGACCAGGTACAGTCGGGTTTCGGTCTCCGCGGCAGCCTTCCTGCGACGCCAGGCCCGACTCGCCCCAGTGCCCCCAACCGGGTTATAATGCGGCGGGACGGACCATCACAACCCGGGAGGCGCAACGACTTGACTGATACCCTCATTGGACTCAGGCTTCAGGACTTCCTCGGACACCTCGCTTCGGACGACCCGACCCCCGGAGGCGGGAGCGCCTCGGCCCTCGCCGCCGCTTCGGCCGCCAGCCTGGTGGAAATGGTAGCCCGGCTGACCACCGGGCGCGTCAAGTTCGCCGAGGTCGAGGGCGAGATGACCGAGGTCCTCCGGGTGGCCCCGGGGCTGCGCCGGGAGCTCGCCGCCCTGGTCGACCGGGATACCCAGGCCTTCGACGCGGTCATGGCCGCCATGCGCCTGCCGCGGGAGACGGACGAACAGAAGGAAGCCCGCCGGCAGGCGATCGAGGCGGCCACAAAGGAGGCCGCCCGGGTTCCCCTCCGCGTCGTCGAGCTCGCCTGCGAAGTGCTGGCCCTGGCCCGGGTGGTCGCGGAGAAAGGGAACCCCAACGCCATCACGGACGCCGGCGTCGCTGGTCGCCTGGCCCTCGCCGGAGCCGAGGGCGCCGCCCTCAACGTGCTGGTGAACCTCCCGGGGCTCAGGGACGAGACCTTCCGCGAAGAGACGAGGCGGCGGTGCGGCGAGGTCCTCAACCTCGCCCGGAGCACCGCGAAGGCGGTCGCCGGGACCGTCGAGCGGCGGATGGCCTAGTCACGTGCGCGAAAGCGATTAGCTCCACGGGCTGCTAGACGGTGCCAGGCTGCCGACTATCGGATGGGCCGGCCGCCGTCTGAACCGCGAGAGGCACATGGCCCGAAGGCGCGGCCCGGTCCGGACCGGGCCTCAGGCGGTCGTCCGGCGGATGAAGTCCCAGTAGTCCTCCCGCGCCCGGCCGGTCACCGGGCCGGGGCGGCCGTCGCCCACGGGGCGCCCGTCAAGGGCAACGATGGGCACGACGGTCAGGACCGAGCTCGTGATGAAGGCCTCGTCGGCCGACCGGGCCAGCTCGAGCGGGAGCGGGCCGACCTCCACCCTGGCCCCTCTCTCGGCCAGCTGCTCGAGGACCCGCTCCCTGGTCACCCCGGCGAGGATGCGGCCGTCCGTGTCCGGCGTGTAGACGACCCCGTCCTTGACGGCGAAGAAGTTGTCGCTCGCCCCCTCGAGGACCAGGCCGTCCTCGACGAAGACGGCCTCGTCGGCGCCGGCCCGGAGGGCGGCGTGCTTGGCGAGGACGGCCGGGAGGAGCCCGATGGACTTACAGGCGCAGAGCTTCCAGCGGTTGTTCGGAACGGTGATGGCCGTGTACCGTTCCGGCGGGGGCTGGGTTATCGCCCGCACGGTCATGACCAGGGTCGGGGTGAGCCCCGGCGGGGCCGTATGGCGCCGTGGGGCCGCACCCCGGGTGACCTGGAGGTAGAAGATGGCCTCCGGAAGGGCGCTCTGCGCGTAGAACTCCCGGCTCACCCGCTCGAGTTCGGGCAGGGGCATCGGGAGCGCCAGGTCGAGCATGGTCGCGCTCCTCTCCAGCCGGGCGAGATGCCGCTCGAGGTCGATGAAGCCCCCGTTGTGGGTTCGGACCACCTCGTAGATGCCGTCGGAGAACTGGAAGCCCCGGTCTTCGATGCTGACCCTGGCCTCGTCGACCGGTGTGACGAGACCGTTCACGTAGGCTAGCTCGGGCAACTCGGCATCTCTCCTATCCAGGCCTTTTGGGAGACTCTTCGCTCCGGCCGCTGCCGGTCCTCCACTCGATCTGGCCCTCTCGGACTCCGGACCGGAGGTGGGCACCCGAGGCGAGGGCTTCCACCGCGACTCCAACCTCTCCAACCGGCACCCGGGGGGTATGGGCTGTGAGGTGCATGGCACGGCCGGTTTGACTTTCGACGCAGTTTGAGGATAATGTGGGGGTAGAACGTCCCTCTTCAAAGCACGGTGGCGCGGGCGCGGGACCCTCGCCCGCGACCCGCGCCAGGTTTTGGGCAGTCGTTCCGGCCGGGGTGGCGGAACTGGCAGACGCGGTGGACTTAAAATCCACTGGCCCTCGCGGCCGTGCGGGTTCGAGCCCCGCTCCCGGCACCAACCTGAGCCGGCACCAGTGCAACTAGACCCGTCAACCATCCGCGAGGCTGTCCCCGATCACCGAGGCTACACCCGAAAGCCTCTGCCCGCCAGCTGCTCCCCTGGTTTCCAGATCTGACGCTCGGGCGGGGCGAGGTCGGTGAACATCTCTACCCGCCCAAGAACGTCAAACCCGAGAGAGTGGAAGTAGCGGATGGCCCTGTCGTTGCGGGCGACGGGTCGCACCGAAATCTGACCCATCCCCTTCGCCCGAGCGGCCTCGAAAACCGCCTGGACCAACCGCCGCCCTATCCCCCGGCCACGGTTGGCCGGGCTCACGATCAGCGGCTCCAATTCGGCCTCCTCTTCCTCCACAATCAGGCCCGCCAGCCCGACCACCTGTCCGCCCACTTCGGCAACCCAGAGGTGCCGCGGACCGACGCGCTCGAGGTGGCGGTCGAAATGCCGGCCGGGATCGGGGCCTCCCAGGCTGGGGCTCTGATAGATGGACCGGTGCCACTCGGTGAGTTCGGCCCACAGCCCCCGGCAGGCCTCAAGATCCGGCGGTTGGTAGCCGCGTATCGTGACGGTGGCATCCCCTGAATTGGCGTTCAACCCAACACCACCCTAGCCGCACTTGCGATAGAGCTAACAGGGTCGCCCTGCGCGGGCTGCTTCGGCGCCAAGAGGATGATGATCGAGGTTCCTTCGTCTTCGCGGCTACGCCAACCCCAGCCGCTCGAAGATCACGTGGACGTTCCGCAGGTGCCAACCGGGGTCGAAGCAGGCCTCTAGCTCGGCCGGACCGAGGCGCCGCCGCACCTCCGGGTCCGCCGCCAGCCGGTCCCGGAGCCCCGGAATCGTCCTCGCGCCCTCGTCCACCGGCCCGCCCGCCTCGTCCAACTCCCGCCAGAGGGCCATGGCGTGGCGCTGGACGACCTCGTAGGCCTCCTCCCGGCTCATCCCCGCCTCCACCAGGGCCAGCAGGACCCGCTGGGAGTGGACGAGGCCGCCGGCGGCCTCCAGGTTCCTGAGCATCCTCCCGGGATAGACACTAAGGCCCCTCATGATCTCGGTAAAGCGGGCCAGCATGTAGTCCACCAGCGAAGTCGAGCCGGGGATGATGATGCGCTCCGCGGAGGAGTTCGAGATGTCCCGCTCGTGCCAGAGCCCGATATTCTCCAGGGCCGCCGCGGCGTTGGCCCGGACCACCCGGGCGAGTCCGGATATCTGCTCGCACCCGACGGGGTTGCGCTTGTGCGGCATGGCCGAGGAGCCCTTCTGCCCTTCACGAAACGGCTCCTCCACCTCGCGGACCTCGGTCCTCTGCAGGTGCCGTATCTCCACCGCGTAGCGGTCGAGGCACGAGGCCAGAAGGGCCAGAGCCGAGAGGTAGGCGGCGTGCCGGTCGCGCTGCAGTATCTGGGTCGAGACCGGGGCCGGCCGGAGGCCCAGCTTTCCGCAGACGTACTCCTCCACGGCCGGGTCGACGTTGGCGTAGGTGCCCACGGCTCCGGCCAGCCGCCCGACGGCCACCTCCTCGCGGGCCCGCGTCAGCCGCTCGCGGTTTCTCAGGCCGTCGGCGTACCACAGGGCCATCTTCAGGCCGAAGGTGGTCGGCTCGGCGTGGACCCCGTGGGTGCGGGCCACCATGAGGGTGTCCCGGTGCCGCCGGGCCAGGTCGGCCAGGACGGAGTTGAGCTCGTCCAGGCCCCCGCGGATGATGTCGAGGGCCTCGACCATGAGGCTGGAGAGGGCGGTATCGACGACGTCGTAGGAGGTGAGACCGAAGTGAACGTAGCGGCCGTCCTCGCCGAGGCGGCGGGCCGCGACGGTGACAAAGGCGATGACGTCGTGCCGGACGACCTCCTCTATCTCGTTAACCTCGGCCACGAAGGCGTCGTCGACGGAGATGCGGGAGGCCCCGGCGGTGATCCGCTCGGCGGCCTCGGCCGGGATGCGCCCCAGGCGGGCCTGGGCCTGGCAGGCCAGGACCTCGATCGCGAGCCACCGCCGGTAGCGGTTGGCCGGGGACCAGAGCTCGGCCATCACCGGGCGGGTGTAGCGCGGGATCAAGCCGAGCTACCTCCTGCGGGCCGGGCGCCCGGGGCGTGCTCCACGCCTGGGCCGGCGCCCGCACCGGTCGGAATCGCCCCGCTCCTCTCCGCCTCGGCGCCCGCTCGCTCGCGAAAGGCCCGGAGCCGCTCGGCCAGCCCCGGGTCCCCCAGAGCCAGGATGGCGACGGCGAGGTAGGCCGCGTTCCTCGCCCCGTCCACGGCCACGGTGGCGACGGGGATGCCGGGCGGCATCTGGACCGTCGAGAGGAGGGCGTCGAGCCCGTTCAGAGTGGCCGAGAGCGGGACCCCGATGACGGGACGCGTCGTGCGGGCGGCCACGGCCCCGGCCAGGTGGGCGGCCATGCCCGCGCCGCAGATGAAGACCTCCACCCCGCCCCCGACGGCGGCCCTGACGTAGGCGTCGAGGGCGTCCGGGGTCCGGTGGGCGGACAGGACCCGCATCTCGTGCGGAACCCCGAACTCAGCGAGGACGGCCGCGGCCTTCTCCATCACGGGGAGGTCTGAGCGGCTGCCCATCATTATGGCGACGCGGGGACTCTGGTCGGTGACCATGGGTCTATCCTCTCCCTCCAGACGTTCTTGACACCGCGTTTCGCCCAGAAGATGCAAACACCTTCATCGGCGCCCGAGGCCGGCCCCCGTTTCGCGCTTCCGGGCAGGGACGCCCGGCGCACCGATGAAACTATGAAGACGGCTCCGCGAGGCAGAATCCAGTTCGCTGCGAGCCGGTCGGGAAGGGAGGACAGCCCGTATGGACAGCGGGAATCCCGCCGCGGCGCTCCGGGTGCCCTGGCACCCGGGGGAGTTCTGCCGTCTGGAGGTGATCCAGGGTGCCGAAGGTGAGGTGGCGGCGATTTGGGAAATGCAGGCCGACCTCGGCGGGGAAAGCTCCTGGCTTCTCCGCAGCGGGGTCACCACCGAGGGCGTCAGTCCTTCGCCCGGACAAGAAGGCGGCACGGTCTTCGAGGAGTGGTGCACGGTTGAAACCGACGCGCTGACGCTCCTGCCCCGGCGCGTCCACTACCGGAGACGGCACGGCGACAGGCAGGTCACCTACACCGCGGTCTACGCTGAGGAAAAGGTCCGTATCGAGGCCGACCTGCGGGGAACGGCCGGCGGCGGCCGTGCGGCCACGGCCGAAATCGTTCTTCCCCCTCCCCCCTACTTCGACAACGAGCAGTTCGTCCCCGTTCTCCGGGCCCTGCCGCTGTCCGAGGGGTTCCAGGCGACCATCAGCACGATTATCACCAAGAGCGGCAGCAAGATTCCTGTCACCGTCGAGGTCAGCGGGAAAGAGCGGCTGACCGTACCGGCCGGGACCTATCAGTGCTGGGTTGTGGAACTCAAGGGGATGGGCCAGAAAGCGTGGGTGGCCTGTGAGCCCCCTCACGAGCCGGTCCGTTTCACCAATGAGGACGCGAAGACCGACTCAAGACTGACCCTCTATCATCCCGGAGACGGGGGCTGTCGGACCTGTGGCCCTCCCGGGCCGTGAGGCCTAGGTCGTGGCACCCTGCCAAGACCGCGGCTGTCCCGCGTCCGGACTACTTGCAGGTCGAGCAGCTGCCGCCCGAGCACGTCGAGCAGGCCGAGCCGAGGCTCCTCGTCCCGCCGCCGCCGTCGGCGACGCGGGCAGAGCAGACGGACATCCTCCGCTCGAGGCTCATTCCACCGCATTTCGGACAGGTGAGCGCCGATTCGTCCTCACCGGGGAGGACGAGGGTCTCGAACCTGTGCCCGCACCGGCATTGGAACTCCCTTATCGGCATCTCGTCTTCTCCTCTTCTAGAAACGGCCGGCCCGCATGAGGGGCCGGCCGTCTTCGAACTCTGGAGGCGACACCCGGATTCGAACCGGGGATAGAGGTTTTGCAGACCTCTGCCTTACCACTTGGCTATGTCGCCTCGGCGAAAACCCAAGCGCAGCGCTGACTGCGCGTCACTCTCTGGAGCGGAAGGCGGGATTCGAACCCGTGACCCTCGCCTTGGCAAGGCGATGCTCTACCACTGAGCTACTTCCGCTCAAATGGTGCCGCAGGCCAGAATTGAACTGGCGACACGAGGATTTTCAGTCCTCTGCTCTACCAACTGAGCTACCGCGGCACACAAGCCCAAGAACTGGC
>DYFB01000051.1 GCA_020725405.1 Symbiobacterium sp.
AGGATGCCCTGGGCGGCGACGATGCCGTGGATGTCGTCGGGGGTCGTCTCCGGCCGGACCAGGATGACCCGGGTCCCGTCCCGGGAGGCTGTCTCCGCGGCGTCGTCGGCGGTGAAGACCACCCGCCCGGAGGCCGCCCCGGGGGAGGCCGGAAGACCCCTGGCCACGACCTCGACCCTGGCCGCCGGGTCGATGCCCCGGTGGAGGAGGTGGGTCACCTGGCCGGGTTCGACCCTCATCACGGCCTCGGACCGGTCGATGAGCCCCTCCTCGACCATGTCCACGGCTATCCGGATGGCCGCCGCCGCCGTGCGCTTCCCGAGGCGGGTTTGGAGGACGTAGAGGCGGCCCCGCTCGACGGTGAACTCGATGTCCTGCATGTCGGAGTAGTGGGCCTCGAGCGTCTCGCACAGCCGAACGAGCTGCTCGTAGATGTCCGACATCTCCTCCTTCAGCCCGCCCACCGGTCGCGGCGTGCGGATGCCGGCCACGACGTCCTCGCCCTGGGCGTTGATGAGGTACTCCCCGTAGATCCCCCGCTCGCCCGTCGACGGGTTGCGGGTGAAGAGCACCCCGGTGGCCGAGTCCGGGCCGAGGTTCCCGAAGACCATGGTCTGGACGTTCACGGCCGTCCCGAGGTCGTGGGGTATCCTGTGCACGTTCCGGTAGGTGATGGCCCGGTCGTTGTTCCAGGACTCGAAGACGGCCCTCACGGCGAGGAGGAGCTGCTCCTTCGGGTCCTGCGGGAAGTCGCGCCCGGTCTCGCTCCGGATGAGCCCGGCGTAGGCGTCGATGACCTCCTCGAGGGCCTCGGGGTCGAGTTCGTGGTCGTAGTCCACCCCGGACTTCTCCTTGCGCGTCCGGAGGATCTCGTCGAACCTCTCGTGCCTCAGTTTCAGGACCACGTTCCCGAACATCTGGATGAACCGCCGGTAGCAGTCGAGGGCGAAGCGGCGGTTTCCGGAGAGGGCGGCGAGCCCGCGCGCGGCCTCGTCGCTGAGCCCGAGGTTCAGGATGGTGTCCATCATCCCGGGCATGGACACGGCCGCCCCCGACCTCACCGACACGAGGAGCGGGTTCTCTGGGTCGCCGAAGCGCTTGCCGGTCTTCTTCTCGACCACGGCGAGCCGCTCGAAGATCTGCTCCTCGAGGCCCGGGGGGAAGCGCCCGCCAGCCTCGTAGTAGGCGATGCAGGCCGCCGTGGAGACGGTGAAGCCCGGCGGCACGGGAAGGCCGATGTTGGTCATCTCGGCTAGGTTCGCGCCCTTGCCGCCGAGAAGCTTCCTCTGGTCGGCCCGGCCCTCCTCGAAGAGGTAGACGTACTTCCTGTCCTTCAACTCTCTTTCCTCCGTTCCGCGCCTTCGCCTTCAATGACCAGCCTGGAAAGGTCCCCGGCCGCCCCGAGGAGCGAGGCCACCGCCCTCAGCAGGGCCAGGCGGTTCTCGCGGAGCGTCTCGTCCTCGGTCATGACCAGGACCCGGTCGAAGAACCTGTCAACAACAGGGCGCAAGGCCGACAGCTCGGAGAGGATCTGGTGAAAGCCCTCGACAAGAGCCGCCATGGCCTCCGCCCCGCGCCCGGCCGCCGAGGCCCTCCGAGCCCGGCTCTCGGCCGCCTCGAGGGCGATGCCGACCCGCTCCTGCGCGGCAAGGCAGGCCTGGTAGAGATCTGACTCGGCCTCCTCGCCGAAAAGGTTCGGCCGCGGGACGGTCTCCCCCGAGGCCGCCCGGCCAGCCAGCCCGGTGACCCGGACGTAGGTGGCGGCCAGGTGCTCGAAGGGCCCGGAGGCCTTGAAGGCCTGGAGGGCCCTGGCTCTGGCCAAGGTCCGGGCTAGGTCCCCCTCGCGTCCCCAGTCGGCAGCCGCGGCGTCGATGACATCGTACGCCAGCCCCTCCTCGCCGAGAAGACCGCGGACCCGGGGCAGGAAGAAGGTCAGGACGGCGGCCTTCAGCCCCTCGGGGTCCCAGGTCCCGGCGTAGGCCCGGAAGGGCTCGATGACCCGCGGCAGGAGCAGGCCGAGGGGAATGAGGTACCCGGCGTCGGCCACGGTCGCCGCGACTCCGGCGGCCTGGCGGCGGAGCCCGTGCGGGTCGTGCGACCCGGTCGGCTCTATGCCGGCCGCGAAGCAGCCGGCGATGGTATCGAGCTTGTCGGCGAGGGAGACCACCCGCCCGAGGTGGCTCCCGGGGAGGCCGTCGCCCGCATGGCGCGGCCGGTAGTGCTCGGCGATGGCCTCGGCCACCTCCGGCTCCTCACCGGAGAGGAGGGCGTACTCCCGCCCCATCACTCCCTGGAGCTCGGTCAGTTCGTAGACCATCCGGGTGGCCAGGTCGGCCTTGGCCAGGCGGGCCGCCCGCTCCACCCGCGGAAGGTCGGGCTCCGGGAGCCCGAGGACCTTCCAGACGTGGGTGGCCAGCTCGACCAGGCGCCCGGCCTTGTCCCGGAGGGTGCCGAAGTTCTCGAGGAAGAGGATGCCGTCAAGCTCCTCCACCCGCTCGGCGAGGGGCCTCTTCCGGTCCTCCTCGTAGAAGAAGCGCGCGTCGGCCAGCCGGGCCTGCAGGACCTTCTCGTTGCCGGACCGGACGAGGTCGAGGCCTTCCTCGCCCCCGTTCCGGACGGCGATGAAGACCGGAAGGAGCTTCCCGTCCTGGGCCTCGGCGACCGGGATGTAGCGCTGGTGGTGGCGCATGGTCGTGACCAGGACCGGGGCCGGGAGGTTGAGGAACTCCCGGGAGAACGACCCGGCCAGGACCGTCGGGTACTCCACGAGGTGGGCTATCTCGTCGAGGAGCTCGTCGTCGAGAACGGGCCAGCCGCCCCGGCGGGCGGCCTCGCGGGCCGCCCCCTCGGCGATGACCCGCCGCCGTTCGGCCGGATCGACCATGACCCAGACCCGCTCCATGACCTCGCGGTAGGTCGAGGCCCGGAAGACGGTCGGCATCTCGCCCGCGGCGAGGAATCGGTGCCCGCGGGTGGTCCGGCCGGCCCGGACCCCGGCTATCTCCAGGTCGAGGACCTCGTCCCCGTAGAGGGCGACTATCCAGCGGATGGGACGGATGAAGCGGAAGTCGTGCGAACCCCAGCGCATCGGCCGCTCGACCTCGACCGAGGTGATGAGCGTCACGGAGAGCTGGGCGAGGACCTCCGGGGCCGAGCGGCCGGGGTTGATGCGGCGGGCGAAGACGTAGCGGCCGGCCTGGGTGTCCCGGACGAACAGGTCGTCCGGGTCGACGCCCTGGCCGCGGGCGAAGCCCTCCCCGGCCCGGGTCAGCCGGCCGCCTTCCCGGCCGCCCTCGCCGTAGGCCGCCTTCTCCGACGGCCCCTTGACCTCGACCGTCTCGTCCGGCTGGCGGCCGCCGACCCCTTCGGCCAGGACGGCCAGGCGCCGCGGGGTCCCCAGGACGTGGACGTCGTCGTAGGTGAGCCGGCTCGCCTCCAGGAGCTCGCCGGCCTTCCGCTCGAGGCCGGCCAGGATGCCGGGCATGATCCCGGCCGGGATCTCCTCGGTGCCTACTTCCAGGAGGAAGTCCTCTTTCACCGGGACCCACCCCCGCTCCCCCGCTGGCCGGAGGCCCCCGACGCCCCGCCGCCAGCGGGGGCCGCGGACGGCGCTGTCAGCAGGGGGAAGCCGAGGCTCTCCCGCCAGGCGAGGTAGCCCCTGGCGCACTGCCGGGCGAGGGCCCTCACCCGGCCGAGGTACTTGGTCCGCTCGGTGACGCTGATGGCCCCCCTGGCCTCGAGGAGGTTGAAAGTGTGCGAACACTTCAGGACGTAGTCATAGGCCGGCATGACCAGGCCCTTCTCGTTGAGCTTCCGGGCCTCGGCCTCGTAGACCGCGAAGAGGTCGCGGAGCATCGGGACGTCGGCCTCCTCGAAGCCGTAGCGGGAATGCTCGACCTCCAGGCGGTGCGAGAGCTCGCCGTAGGTTATCTCGTCGTTCCAGCGGATGTCCCAGAAGTTATCGACGTCCTGGATGTACATGGCCAGCCGCTCTATCCCGTAGGTTATCTCCGCCGCGACCGGCCTTACGTCGAGACCGCCCATCTGCTGGAAGTAGGTGAACTGGGTTATCTCCATCCCGTCGAGCCAGACCTCCCAGCCAAGACCCCAGGCGGCCAGGGTGGGGGCCTCCCAGTTGTCCTCGACCAGGCGGATGTCGTGCCGCAGGGGGTCGATCCCGAGGGCCTCCAGGCTCCGGAGGTAGGTCTCGACCACGTCGTCCGGAGACGGCTTGAGGATGACCTGGTACTGGTAGTAGTAGCCGACGCGGTTCGGGTTCTCGCCGTAGCGCGCGTCGGCCGGCCGGCGGGAGGGCTCGACGTAGGCCACCCGCCACGGCTCGGGTCCGAGGGCCCGGAAGAAGGTCGCCGGGTTCATCGTCCCGGCCCCCTTCTCCATGTCGTAGGGGAAGGCCAGGACGCAGCCCTCCCCGTCCCAGAAGCGGTCGAGGGCCATGACTATCTCCTGGAAGGTGAGGACGCGCCCCCGGCCGGCGGGCGGGGTCAGTTCACGGACCACGGCCTGGTCCCCTCCTCGCCGCGCTCGAGACGGTCGATGCGGTCCTCGAGGTTCTTCACCCGGCGGCGCAGGCGCTGCCACTCGTCGTAGAGGACGAAGAGCAGGGCCAGGCCGGCCAACCAGACTATGGGGTTCAAGGTCTCGCCTCCCCGTAAGTATCTCCAGGCCACGGGCCCGAGCACCCCCGGGCGGCCCCGGGAAAACGAACTCGGCCCCGTAGAACGCGAACTTCCCGGCCCTGCGCCGCTCAGCCCAGGGACGGGAAGCGAGTTCCCGCGGTTCCACCCTGGTTGGCTCCCGTCGGTCCCGGGTCACCCCTCCGGTCGGAGGCCGCCGGGGCCTCCTTGCGGGAACCCACCTCGTTCGGACGTGCCGGTTCAGGAACGCCGTTCACCGTTCACCGCTCACCAGGCTCTCAGCGGGGGCGGCCGCGTGCGGGCCGCCGCGCCCGGCTCTCTTTGAGGGGGAAACGGCTACTCCTTTTCCCTCATCACCGGGAGAGACAGCCGCTCTGGGCTCTCTCTCCAAGGGAGAACGTAGCACACCCCTCCAAAGGGTGTCAATCGGACCTGCACCGGCCAAGACTCCGTCAGGCAGACGGCGTCGCCCGCTCGGCCACTCCAAAGGATTTGGTCGAATGGCGTCAAAAGGATGGTGCAACCAGTGCAACCAGAACAGATTGCGGGGCAGGGAAAGACTGATGAAGGGTCAGGTTCTGGACTTCTCGGTTCCAACGAATTCCGGCATCATCTCCGGTTCTGACGGCTCAAGGTATACGTTCAGCGGAGTGGAATGGAAGGCTGATCTACCACCTGCGCGTGGGATGTCAGTCGATTTCGACGTGGATGGCGACCAGGCCATAGCGATATACAGAGCTCTGGGCTCCACCGAAGGTTCTGGTTCGAAGAGCAAGATAGCCGCCGGGCTCTTGGGGATTTTCCTCGGGGGCTTGGGAATCCACAAGTTCTACCTCGGTTTTGTTGGACCGGGCTTGGTCTACCTCCTCACGAACACGATCGGGTGGGTCGTTACGATTTTCCTTCTTGGCATTCCCAACATCGTGCTGGGGATCATGGCCTTCGTTGAGGGTATCATCTACCTGACCAAGACCGACGAGGAATTCGAACAGCTCTATGTAGTCGAGAAAAAACAGTGGTTTTGATTGCTTCGGGACATGTCGTGCCGCCTGACGGGGGAACCCTGTCCCCCGCCCCCGTTCCGGAGCGGCGTTCGGCGTTTCCCTCACTCGTGTCAGCCCGAGTTCGACAGTTCGGAGGCACATGAGCCCGAGCCCGAACGCGGAAACCCGCATGGTGACTGCAATCGCCGGCAACGGAGGTCTCACGGAAGGCGGTTTGGGATAGGCACACATAGGATGGGGTGGTAGCTTGGCAAG
>DYFB01000052.1 GCA_020725405.1 Symbiobacterium sp.
CGCACTGATTACACCCACGGGCTGCTAGAGGGTCGACGAGCCCGGGGACCAGGGTCGTACCGAGGCACCGGTCTGGCAGGGGCGATTGGGGGGGACGATGATGTCCAGGGCCCTGGGCAGGGTCTCCACGGTGATGGGGAGCCGGCCGCCGATCTCGCCGTCCATGTGCCAGATGAGGGGAGGCTCGGAGGAGACCTCCACTCTCCGGGCCCGGATGACTTCGATCTTCGGGTGCTCGATGTGCTTGCCCTTGTAAATCTTCGTCAGGAGGTGCAGGATTCTCATACGGCTTATCCCATGGGCCCAGAGAACGTCGAAAAGCCCGTCATCCGGAACCGCTCCCGGAAGGAGCCACATCCCGCCCCCGATGTAACCGCAGAGACCGAAGGCGGAGAAGACGGCCCGCGGGATGACGACCTCCCGGCCGTCGGCGCGGAGCGTCAGGGTCGGGAAGCGGTAGTCGAAGAGGGTCAGAACGACGCAGATCAGGGATGGGATGGTGCCCGGCAGGAGTTTGAGCACCGGGCCGAACCGGTTGACCCGGTCGGCGGCCACGGCGTCGAATCCCGAGCCGATCATGTTGAAGAAGTAGCGGCGGCCGTTCGCGCTCTCAACGAGGCCCACGTCGACGCTTGCCCTCGAGCCGGTGAAGGCCAGGCGGACGGCCTGCCCGATATCGGTGGGGATGGGGAACTGCCGGACCCAGTCGTTGGCCGAGCCCGTCGGAATGAGGGCGAGGGCGACGCCCGTTCCGACGAGGCCGTTGCCCGCCTCGTTCAGCGTCCCATCCCCGCCGAAGACCCCGACGCGCTCGCAGCCCTCTTCCGCCGCCTGCCGGGCCAGTTCGGCCGCGTGCATAGGGCCGTCGGTGAAGCGGACGGCGTAGTCGCCGAAGCTGTCAGCCAGCGGCTTGGCCTTCTCCCAGTTGGCCTTGGCTCGGCCGTGCCCGGCCACGGGGTTGACAATGAAGCGGATGCGCGGCATGGAGAATCACCCCTCAGCAGGACGTTCCCCACAAGGCAGAAAACCTCCTTCGGACCGATCGGAGGCCCTGGTCCTAGGGCGGCGCCCTGGGGGAGGGAGGGGTGAGGGGGAGGCGCGGGGATGAAGGGGAGAGGGGGGAGGCGCTGGTCGGGCGAGGAGGAGTACTCCCGGGCCCGGCGGCGAATATTCACCCTGGAGTCCCGAGGAGGAAGGAGCCGGGCCCTAGTGGAAGACCTGCCCTTCGACGAAAAGTTCCAGTGCGACCCCATCGAGAGCGGGCTCGAGCTCATCCTCCGCGGGCTCGAGTTCCTCTGCGAGAACCCCACCCCGCGCCGGCGCAAGCACGCCATCCTCAACTTCTCGGCCGGAGCCGAGGCCCTCCTGCGCGAGCGGCTGCGGCAGGAGCACTGGTCCCAGGTCTTCCAGGACCCGGCCCGGGCCACCCGGGAAGCCTTCGAGCGCGGTCTCCTCCCGGCCGCCGGGCTCATGGACTGCCTTCTCCGTCTCGAGGGGGTCTGCGGCGTGGAGGTGCCCGCCTTTTGGCGGTGGGGCATTGAGAGCCTGGCCAGACGGAAGAGCCTCCTCGAGCTCCGGGGGTTCGTCGAGTCGACCCCCGTCCTCGTCTGCATTGCTCTCGCCGCCGCCAGGCCGTTCGTCGACTCGGTCCCTCCGGGTCGGCTCACGCCGTCTCTCGCGGCCATCCTCGACGCGGTTCGGGGGAAGCTCACCCGGCTCGAAGGCCAGGTCACCGAGGCGCTCCGGCGCATCGGGACCCAGCACGCGGGCGCCTCCCTCCTGAATTGCCCGAACTGCCGACTCGAGGGGACCCTCATCGTCCGCGGCGGGCCTAAGTGCCTGTTCTGCGGCTACAGCGGGCGGCCTGAGGACCTTGCCGCCGAGTACGCCCTGGACTTCTTCCCGGACGAGGACCGCTTCATCTACCGCTGCCCGGCCTGCGACCGCGACGCGCTCCTAGACGTCGGCTCGCCCGATGAGGATCCCTGGTATGTATGCTTTGCCTGCTCCCGTTCCTGGGAACTCGGCAGGCTCGCCTTCTGCGCCTGGTGCGACCAGCCTTTCGAGCCCCCCGAGGGCTCTCCGGACGAGGAGTACTGCCCGGCTTGCCGGCGCGGCTCCCGCGAGCCCTGACGCGTCGGGCCCGCGCGGGCCCCGAACGAGGTTGCCGCGGGGTCTCGCCGGGCCCGGCCTCGCTCCCTCACGACGGGTGCAGGAACGGTCGCAGGGCCTCCAGCAGCCCGCGGTGTCCGGTCGTGTTCGCCCGTGTGAGGCGGCTCTCGCGGCCGGCCCGGGCGAGGGCGCCCTCGACGACGTCTCCGACCTTGTGGGCCAGGTAGGGTGTTACAAGGACCACGATGTCGGCCGCGCGGGCTTTGGCCTCGGCCTGGCTCAGGTCTCCGGCCCCCAGACCCTCGAAGACGCCCCCGAGGCTCTCAACGATCCGGCGGTAGCCGGGATGGAAGCTCTCCGCCCCCACGACCAGGACCCTCTTGCCCGCCAGGGGCCTGCCGGCCGGTGTGAGGCGCCCGAGGGGCGACTCCCGGCGGTGCACCTTGCGCTGGTGGGTCACCCGGCTCCGGCGCTCCTTCAGCCGTTGAGCGTTGTTCGTCTCCCGGCGGTCGGGCGGCGGCAGTTCGACCTCCCTGTAGACGCGGAGAATCCTCACCCGGGGGAGGAACGTCCTCTCGCCATCGCCCGCCATCTCCACCTCCGGGCGCATGACGGTCAGCGGGTCCCCGTCGCGCAGGTCGTGAGCCCGCGCTTCGGCGTCCCCGATCCAGCCGACGCGCCTTGCGTCCGTGCCCACGACCTCCCAGGTCTCCGCCGAGTGCCGTTTCGCGTGACCCAAAACCTCGCGCCGCGGGAGCCGGTCAACGACCTTGAGGTTCACCCGGTCGGGGAGGGTCAGGGAGAGCTCGATCAGGTCTCCGTCGGCGAGGTCCAGCTTGTGGACGACCGGGGCGGGAACACCGACCTCGAAGCCTCGGGAGAGAGCGACCCGCCCGCCGGGGCCAGTGTAGGCGAACGGAAGGCGGACCGTGAAGGCCCCGTTGGCGCACGGCGGCCCTGTTCGGGCGGCGAGCCTTCTGAGCCGGCCGGCCCGTTCCTCGGCCTGGCGGAGGGCTCCGGCCAGGGCCCGGTTCTCTTGGGTGAGTCTCTCCACTTCGCCCCTGAGGCGGGTGACCTCCGTGCCACCGGGGTGCCGGAGGGCGTGGTACAGGAGCCGGGTGAAACCGTCCTTCACCGTAGAGAGCAGCGGTCTTCGCGTCACGGTCTGTCCCTGAGTCTCCCTTCTGATCGTGGTCAGGGCCATCGTAGCCCCGGTAACCCGTCAGCGGCTGACGGCCGGCGGGTGACCGCCGCGGGTGAAGTCGACCTCGAAGCCCGGGCCACCGCTAGGCCCCAAGACCATTATGAAGTCGGACCCAGGAGAAGACAACCCTGGGAGCTATATGCAGGCGCGCGTCGCCCGCGACGGGTGGCGGCCGGGCGGGGAGCCTGGGTCACCGAGGAGCCGGGGCTGCGCCGTCGCCCGCCTTAGGGATTGGCGGGCAACTGGAGGGCTGTTAGTACACTGTTCAAGGTTTGCTCACAATTCCACCACAATTGGGCGGTAAGCTATGGTCAGGTCCGCGTCGCGGCCGTCAGGCGCGCCTGCGCCTGCGCAGGGCCTGCCGCGAGCGGCCTTATCCGGCCCTGGAGGGCTTTCAGGAGGGCCTATGAGGAACATCTACCGTGGTTTCCGCAGCCTGCGGCGCAACCTCGCCCGCACCACCGTCATCCTGCTCATCCTCGGGCTCGTCGCCTGCCTGTCCCTGGCCATGCTTGCCGTCGAGCGAGGCGTCAGCAGCCGGGTCGCCGAGGTGGAGGCCACCGTCGGGACGCTCATCGACGTCAGACCCGCGGGGGCCATCGGCCCCGGCCCCGACGGCGAGCTCCTTCCTCTCGAGCTCGTCGATGACCTCGCTCTTCTGGACGGGGTGGCCGACGTCGTCCCGCTGCTGGTGGCCCGCACCGCCGACCCCTCCCGGCCGGGGTCCGGCGAGCCGATGCAGGGCGGCCCTCGCTTCGGGAGCTTCACCCTCGGCGTCGAGCCCGACCGACCCCTCTCCGTTCCCGGCGGCGGGACGGTCGAGATCGTCTCCGGCCGGAGCCTCGAGCCGGGTGACGCAGGGCGGGCGGTCGTCGTTGTCGGCGCGCTCCTCGCGAGTGAGAGGGGCCTCGCCGTCGGTTCGACCGTGGAGTTCGCTGGCCGGGACTTCGAGGTGGTCGGCATCCACGAGTCCGAGTCACGCATGGGCCGGTCGGCGGTCTTCATGCCCCTCGACACCGCCGTGGAGGTCTTGGGTCTCGGCGGACTCACCCAGGTGACCGTGCGCGTCACCTCCATCGGTGAGGTCGACGCGGTCAGGGAGGCCATTCTCGCGGCCTGGGGCGAAACGGTCGACGTCGTGGCCCAGAAGGACAGCTTCGCCGGCCGGTTCGAGGAGACGCTCGGGAACCTCCGGGCCACGAGCCGGATCGGTCTTCTCCTTTCCCTCATAGCCGCCGGGGCGGTGGTCTTCGGAACCATGTTTCTCGTCGTCCGGGAGAGATCAAGGGAGATAGGCATTCTCAAGGCCATAGGGGCCGGCCGCCGCGATATTGCCCTCCAGTTCGGGGCCGAGGCCGTGGCCCTGTCGCTCATCGGGGCCCTGATCGGGGTTATCCTCCTCGGGCTCATCGGGCCGAGCGTCGCCTCGGCCGTGGTGAGTCTGGCCGGCCAGAGCGCTCCGGCCGTCGGCCCCGGCGGGGGGCCGGCCGGGGCGGGCCTTCCGGGCGGCGGGATGCCGGGCGCCCAGATGTTTATGGCCCGGCAAGGGGTAGGAGTCCTTCTCGGCTCCCTTGACATAACCGTGACCTGGGCGCTGGCCGCCTGCGCCGCAGCCGGCGGGGTCGCTCTGGGGCTCATCGGTGGGTTGGTCCCGGCCCTGGCGGCGGCCAACCTCAAGCCGGCGGAGGTGATAAGGGGTGAATGACCGGGTGGCCATACGGGTCGAGCGGCTGTCCAAGGAGTTCACCTTCGGGGGCCAGAGGGTCCAGGCCCTCCGGGAAGTCAGTTTCAGCGTCGAGACCGGGACGATGGTCAGCGTCGTCGGGCCGAGTGGGAGCGGGAAGACCACCCTCGTCAACGTCCTCGGGGGCCTCGACAGTCCGACGGCTGGCGAGGTCTGGGTGGAGGGCCGCCCCATCCACGTTCTCAGGGAGGCCGACCTGACCGAGTTCCGCCGCCGGCGCGTGGGTTTCGTCTTCCAGGCCTACAACCTGATCCCGGGGTTCTCGGCCCTTGAGAACGTCGGCCTGCCGCTGGAGTTCGACGGCACGCCGCGCCGCCGACGGGAGGAGCGGGCCCGGGAGTGCCTCGAGCTGGTCGGGCTTCCCCCCAGCCGGCACCGGCACACGGCGGCCCGCCTGAGCGGCGGCGAGCAGCAGCGGGTGGCGGTCGCGCGCGCCCTGGCCAACGACCCGGCCTTCATCCTGGCCGACGAACCCACCGGGAACCTCGACTCGGCCAACTCCGACATCATCGTCAACCTTCTGGCCAGCCTGGCTCGGGAGCAGGGCAAGACCGTCGTCATGGTCACCCACGACCGCTCGCTCGCCGCGAGGGCCGAACGGGTCTTCGAGATGGTGGACGGCCGGATTCTCTAGACCAGACCCTGGACTGTAAGCGCCATCTGCTTCGTCCGCCCACATCTGCCCGGCTGGCGGAGAGGGAGTCCGGCCCCGGCGGGAGAACCTCTGGGAGACCTCTCTAGCGGAGGGGGGCGGCCCGGTGAGGTTCTTCGCCGTTAACGGAAGCCCGCGGGCGGGCAAGGGGGTCACCGATCTCATCCTTCGTCCTTTCGTCGAGGGGCTGGCCGAGGTGGGAGCGGAGCCCGCCAGCGGCGTGCCCGTCCGCTACCTCCGGACCATGAACGTGGCCCCCTGCCGGGGCGACTGGGCCTGCTGGATCCGGACGCCCGGCCGGTGCTCCCAGGCCGACGACATGAACGACCTCTATCCTCTCATCCGCGGCTCGGACATCCTCATCCTGGCTACCCCGCTCTACTTCGACGGCATGACCGGCCCGATGAAGACCTTCGTCGATAGACTCATTCCCCTTCTCGACCCCATGGTTGAGGTCCGGGACGGTCGCTGCCGGCATCCCCTCCAGGCCGGGCAGGAGCTCGACCGGACCCAGATAGTGCTCGTCTCGGTCGCGGGGTTCTGGGAGCTCGAGAACTTCGCCCCCCTGGTGGAGCACGTCAAGGCTATCGGCCGGAACCTCGGAAGGAGCTACGGGGGAGCCCTCCTGCGGCCCCACGGTCCGGCCTTCGGCCTGGCCCTCCGGGCGGCTCTGGCCGGTCAGGGGTCCGACGGCGACGGCGGGGCCCTTGACGTCGTCGAGGCGGCGAGACAGTGCGGCCGGGAGCTCGGGTCGACCGGGTCCCTCGTCGCCGAGACCCTCGAGCGCGTGGCCCGGCCGCTAGTGGACCGCGATACCTACATCCGGAGGACGAACGAGTCCTGGCGGGTCGCCATCGACCGGCAGGGTGGACCGGGGAGAGGGGGGCGAGGGCGCTCGGGCGCGCAGGCCTAGCCCCCCGGCGAAAAGCCCCCCGCCGAACGCCGGTCTACGGCTATCCGCCCGTCCTTGAGGACGACCTCTATCCTGGACTTGTCCTGCAGGCAGGTGATGTCGGCCAGGGGGTCGCCGGCCACGACGACGATGTCGGCGAGTTTCCCGGGTGCTACAGTTCCGACAAGGTCCGAGAGGCCTAGGAGTTCGGCGGCCCGGCTCGTGGCGCTCAAGATGGCCTCGCCCGGGCTCATGCCCTCGTTCACCATGAGTTCGAGCTCGAGGGCGTTCTCCCCGTGATAGTTGAAGGGCGTGGCGGCATCGGTGCCCATGGCTATCTTCACCCCGGCCGCGAGGGCCCGGCGGAAGCTCGCCCGGTGGCTTTCGGTGTGCTCCCGGGCCTTGGATACGGCCCACTCGGGCATCCCGGCCTTGTCGGCGTTGATGACGATACGATGGACCGCCACCAAAGTGGGGACCAGGAAGACGCCGCGCTCGAGCATCAGCTCGATGATCTCGTCGGTCAGGTAGGACCCGTGCTCGACCGAATCTATCCCCGCCAGGATGGCGTTCTTCACGCCTTCGGCCCCGTGAGCGTGGGCAAGGGTCTTCCGGCCGAGATTGTGAGCCTCCTCGATGGCCGCCCGCATCTCGGCGACGGTCATCCCCCGCGCCGTCGGGACGCTCAGCTCGGTCATCACCCCGCCCGTGGCGCAGAGCTTGATGACGTCCGCGCCGCAGCGGAGCTGTTCGCGGGCGGCCTTGCGGGCTTCGTCGGGAGAGTCCACGACCGAGCGGTCCCTGAAGGTTATCTCCGGCGGCCAGAACGGGTCGCCGTGGCCGCCGGTCGTGGTCAGGGGCACGCCGCTCACGAGCATCCGGGGTCCGGGGACGAGGTCGTCCCTTATGGCGTCGCGGAGGGCGAGGTCGATAAGAGCCGTTGCTCCGGCGTCGCGGATGGTCGTGAAGCCGGCCTCCAGGGTCCTGCGGGCGTGGACGGCGGCTTCCAGCGCGTAGCGCGGCGTGGTCTTGCGGATGGCCCGCAGGATGTCGGGGTTTCCGTCGCCCATGATGTGGACGTGACAGTCGATGAGCCCGGGGAGGACCGTCCGGCCCCGGGCGTCGATGCGGACGACGTCGTCACCGGCGGCCTCCGTGGCCGGGGGCCGCATTCCGGGGCTGCCGGTGTCCTGGCGGCCGGTAGGCCGCTCCTCTCCTTCCGGCGCGGGTCCTTCCACCGAGACGACGCGGCCGTCACGGACAACGATGCGGGCCCCGGTCAGCGGCGGGCCGCCCGTTCCGTCGACGAGGGTCCCGCCCTCGATGATTATCGTCGGGCCTCCGGTCTTCTCGGCCTTGCGGTTCTCCGGATCATCGTGCGCCTTTCCAGGCGTCATGGCCGTTCCCCCCTTGGCTCGATTATCAGGCCTGGCGGCGATGTAAGGCAAGGTGCCGGGTCCTAGCTCTTGTATTCCACGACGAAGAGATCCCTGCCTGGGGCCATCGAGGCGTAGAACACATCGCCGAGGGCCAGGCCTCTCTGTTCTATGAGGTTCACCAGCCCCTCAGCGGTCAACCCCACGCGCCCGAGGTTCCCGGTAGCAGGTGCGGCGCCGGCTGCCAGCGCCCGTCGTCAACCCCACGCGCCCGAGGTTCCCGGTCTCGATCCTCCCCTCCATCACCGGGGTGGTGGAGGGCCTCCTGGCCTCAGTCTTGAGGTTGAGGTCGGAGGGGGTCACGGGGCTGTGCGGAGTCTTCTTCATAGCACTAGCAGCCCGTGGGTGTAA
>DYFB01000053.1 GCA_020725405.1 Symbiobacterium sp.
AATCCCTGTGCCGGGGGTTCGAGTCCCTCCGGGCGCACCATTTTGTCAGACGACGCGGCGTGATAGTCAGACGGTGCGGCGTGATAGTCAGACGGTGCGGCGTGACGGATACGGAGAGACACGAGGCTTTCATGGATGAGGCCCTGGCCGAGGCGCGAGCCGCGGCCGAGGCTGGCGAGGTGCCCGTCGGCGCCGTTCTGGTCGAGGGCGATCTCGTCGTCGCCCGGGGCCACAATCTCAGGGAGACTCTGGCCGACCCCACCGCTCACGCCGAGATTATCGTCCTGCGCCGGGCGGCCGAAGCGAGGGGGACCTGGCACCTCGAGGGAACGACCGTCTACGTGACCCTCGAGCCCTGCGCCATGTGCGCGGGAGCCCTCGTCCTGGCCCGGGTTGGCCGGCTTGTCTACGGGGTCCCCGACCCGAAGGCCGGGGCGGCCGGGTCACTGATGAACATCGTGCAGGATGAACGCTTGAACCACCGTCTTGAGGTTGTGAGCGGGATACGGGCGCGGGAGTGCGGCGAGGTCCTCCGGAGGTTCTTCCGGGACAGGCGCGAGTGAACGGCGGTCCTGCCGCAGGGTTTGGCGCGGAGGGGTGTCGGAGTCCGGTCGATCGAGCTCGACTCGAAATCGAGTAGGTGGGTAAAACCGCCTCGTGGGTTCAAATCCCACCCCCTCCGCCACGTTTTCATGATTTGAGAAGTTCGCCGCGGGAGGCGCAAAGCCGACCCACCCGGCCCCTCTAGGTCCGGGCGGGGCGGGGCGAGGAAACCGTTTGCGCGGAAGGGTGTCCGAGTGGTCTAAGGAGCACGCCTGGAGAGCGTGTAGGCGGGCAACCGCCTCGCGGGTTCAAATCCCGCCCCTTCCGCCACTTTCTCTGGACGGAATTCAAACTTGCTGTCAAGACGCGGGAATCCGGCAGGGCGGGCCCGCGCGCAGGGGTTGGCCGCGCTAGACGGGGAGGTAGCGGTGCCCTGTACCCGCAACCCGCTACAGCGGGGTCGAATTCCCACCCCCGGCCTGGCCTTGTCGGGCCGGCCGGTGCTGGCGGGCGTTGAAGACCTGGACCTGCGCAGCGGGAGCCCGTGAACCCCGTCAGGCCCGGAAGGGAGCAGCGGTAAGCGGATCCTCCCGGGTGCCGCAGGCGCACCTGGTCCGAGCCGGCCTATCCGGTATCGCCGGTAAGGTCGAGGTCAAAGGTGGGTGCGCGGCCACGAAATGACGAGGGTCCGGCCTTCTGGCCGGACCCTCCGACTATCTCCTTATCTCCCGCCGGCCAGGACCTCGATATCGATGCCGAGAGCCGCGGCCATCGCCCGGACCACGTCGTAGTCCGAGTCCTGAGCCTCGGTCAGGTCGTCGGTGCCGCTGAGGACTTTCCAGGACCGGCGGCCGTCGCCGGTCGCAATCGACTTCAGGAGGGCGTCCCGGAGGTCGGCCACAAGTTCGGGCCTGAGGCCCGGCCGGACGACCAAGGCGTCGAGCGGAACGGGCGGGGTGTAGGCGATCACGACGACCCGGTCGAAGACATCGCGGAACTCCCCGTAGGCCAGCTCCCGGGCGTCCTCGCGGCAGGCGGCGGCGTCGACCGTGCCGAGAAGCACGGCCCTGACCGACTCGAGGTGGCTCCCGGTGAACACCACACCCCGCAGGTCCCGGGCCGGGTCGATACCGCTCTGGATGAGGTGGGCCGCTGGGAAGAGGTAGCCGGAAGCCGAGGCCGGGTCGACAAAGCCGACGATCTTGCCTCTGAGCTCCTCCAGAGAGCGGGGACCACCGTCGGCGAGGACGACGAACTGGGAGCGGGTGTAGTCTTTTCCGTCCTTGACGCATCTGAGGAGTATCTGCGCCCGGCTGGCCGTCCGGGCGGCTACGTAACCGAAGGGGCTGAGGAGCCCGACGTCGACCTGGCCGGCGCCGAGGGCCTGGACGACCTCCATGGAGGAGCCGAAGGCGACGACGTGGATACCCCGGATGCCCATGCGGTCGCCGACCATCTTGGCCAGCGTCTCGGCCTCGGTGATCTGGGACTCGCGGGTCTCGGGGGAGGGCGCGAAGCCGAAGACGAGCTTGTCCGGGACCTTGCGGCATCCGCTGGTCGAGCCGGTGCCCACGACGAAGGCGAGGACGAGGAGACCGGTGAGAACCACGGTCGAGACCTTGCTTCTCAACCCGCCACCTCCCATGCGGCCACCGGGTCCGAGACGGCAGGGCCGCGCCCGCCTCGAGCTTGTGCCGTATTTAACTGGGATTTCTTCGGTTTCCGGACAACTCCTTGTCCGGGACAGGAAACGAACCGGGGGTCGAGAAAGTTTCAGCTTAACGCCCGGCCCCGCCCCGCAGGCCCGGGTTCCGTCCGCCAGGAGTGGGTGATTTGACGCACCTTTCCCTCAACCGACGGTGGCGGCCTCGCACCTTCAGCGAGGTGACCCGCCAGGAGCACGTCACCCGCACCCTGTCCAACGCGGTCACGCAGGGGCGCATCGCCCAGGCCTACCTCTTCGGCGGCCGTCGCGGGACGGGCAAGACGACGATGGCCCGTCTCCTGGCCATGTGCCTGAACTGCCAGGCCCACCCGGCGCCCACGGCCGAACCGTGCGGCGAGTGCGAGGCCTGCGCGGCGACCGTGGCCGGCGCGAATCCGGACGTCATCGAGCTCGACGCCGCCTCCAACCGGGGCATAGACGAGATCCGCGCCCTTCAGGAAAACGTCCACCTCGCCCCCATGTCGGGGCGGTTTAAGGTCTATATCATCGACGAGGCCCACCAGATGACCAAGGACGCCTACAACGCGTTTCTCAAGACCCTCGAGGAGCCGCCCCCCCACGTCGTTTTCGTCCTGGCGACGACCGAACCGGAGAAGATCATCCCTACGGTGCGGTCGCGGTGCCAGCGTTTCGAGTTCCGTCCGGTGCCGGAGCCGGACATCGCCAGGCGCCTTAAGACCGTCGCCGCGGCCGAGGGCATAGAAGCCCCGCCCGAGCTTCTGAGCCTCATTGCTCGCAAGGCGGATGGGAGCCTGCGGGACGCCCTCGGTCTTCTCGAGCAGTGCGTCGCCTTCGCCGGGGAGCGGCCGACGGTCGAGGACTTCCTGGCGGTCACCGGAGGGGTGGACCTCGATTCCCTGCGGCGCCTGGCGGGCTTTGTGCGGGAAGGGAAAGCGGCCGAGGCTATCGCCCTCGTCGACGAGCTCATCCGGTCGGGGCGCGAGGCCGGGGCCGTTTGCTCCGGCCTTGTCGGGTATCTCCGCGACGTCTTCCTGACCGGATTGCGTCTCGCCGAAAAGGGGCAGGCGGCGGCTCGGGACGGCGAGGCCGGGGGAGCCGGGCCCGAGCCGGACCCCGAGCTTGCCGCGGATGTCGCCGGTTGGGAGACAGAGCGGCTGGTGGGCATCATGGATACCCTGGCCAGGGCCGAGGGAGAGATGAAGTACTCGCCTCAGCCGCGCCTGGCTCTAGAGGTTGCTCTTCTCGGCCTCTGTCTTAGAGCGGCCGGAACCCCGCGCGAGCTCGCTGGAGGCGCCCGGCCCGCGACGCCCTCGGCCGCCCGGCCCGCGACGCCCTCGGCCGCCCGGCCCGCGACGCCCTCGGCCCCCTGTCCCGCGACGCCCTCGGCCCCCTGTCCCGCGACGCCCTCGGCCGCCCCCGCCGGCCCCCCAGACGACGGCCGAACCGGACCGGCCGGACCGGCCGCGGCTAGCTCGACCGGGCCACCCACGACGGTACCCGCCACCCTGCCCCCCGGGCCGGTCGAGCCGCCCTCCGGAACCTCCGGAGACCGGGGAAATACTGTGAAGGGAAGCGGCGACATCAACCTCGGCTGGGTCAGGGACAACTGGGACGGCCTCCTTGACCGGATCAGGAGAAAGAGCGTGTTTGCCCGGGCCTTCCTCCTGAAGGCCAGGCCGGCCGCTCTCACGGGCGATGTCCTGACCTTGAGCTTCGATACCCAGTTTCACAAGGAGCAGATGGAGGAAGAGAAGAACCGGCGGGTCTTCGAGGAGGCCCTGTTCGAGACGACCGGGGTGAAGTTCCGGGTGCAGTGCCGCCTGGAGACCGGGGGCCCGACCCAGCCGGCTCGCGGTGAGGAGCCGGCGGTCCCCGGGGCTCGGGCGGGCGCTGCGGCCGGGCGGGATCCGGCTCAGGCCCCCCGGCCCGCGGGCCCGGCCGCCCGACCCGGGGGCGGTGACCGCGCTACGGTCGGGCGCGAGCCTTCGTCCGAGGGGAGCGAGGCCATCCGGAGTGCCCTCAGCATCTTCGGAGGCCGGGTCCTGGACGACAGGGACGGGGCCGGCCAGTCCTAGCCTGGAGGGATGTCGACAGTGTCTTTTGACGTGAGCAAGATGATGCGCCAGGTCCAGAAGCTGCAGGAGGAGATGGAGCGTCTCCAGCAGGAGCTCGCTTCTCGGACGGTTGAGGCCACAGCCGGCGGGGGCAAGGTGAGGGCGGTCGTGACCGGTGACAAGCAGTTGGTCGAGCTCGTTCTCGACAAGGAGGTCGTGGATCCCTCCGACGTCGAGATGCTCCAGGACCTTATTATCGCCGCGGTCAACGAGGCCTTCCGGGAGTCCGAGGAGATGGTGACCAGGGAGATGTCCAGGCTGGCCGGGGAACTCGGGCTGCCGAACCTTCCCGGCCTTACCCCTGGAAGGAGCAGGTGACGGTTTGGCCTTTTCCCACTACCCCGAGCCCCTGGCCCGACTCATCCAGGAGTTCACGCGCCTTCCGGGCGTGGGCCCCAAGACGGCCCAGCGGCTCGCCTTCTTCGTCCTCCGCATGGAGGAGAGGGACGTCATGGCCCTGGCCTCGGCCCTGGCCGACGCCAAGCGCAAAATCGGGCGCTGTTCGGTCTGTTTCAACCTGGCTGACGCCGAGCCCTGTCACATCTGCCGTGACGCCCGCCGCGACCGGGGGGTTATCTGCGTGGTCGAGGAGGCCAACGACCTCGTGGCTATGGAGAAGACCCGGACCTACAACGGGCTCTATCATGTTCTCGAGGGGGCTCTCTCCCCGCTCGAGGGAGTGGGCCCGGAAGCCCTGCGCCTGGCCGGACTCCTGAAGAGGGTTAAGGAGGGCGGGGTGAGGGAGGTCATCCTGGCCACCAACCCCACGGTGGAGGGTGAGGCGACGGCCATGTACATCGCCCGTCTTCTTAGGCCCCTCAACGTCAAGACCACCCGCATCGCCCGGGGTGTTCCGGTGGGCGGCGACCTCGAGTACGCCGACGAGGTGACCCTGGCGCGGGCCCTCGAGGGCCGCCGGGAGATGTGAGTATACGCCGGAGGGCCGGGGGCCACACTGGTAGCGGGACATCAAGACTGGCCCTGGGCCTCCGGAGGTCTTGAGCCTGGCCAACCTGGGCGAGCTTCTGAGCACAATCTCCGCGAAGATCCTGCCCGACGTTGAGTTCGGCCTGCCGTCGGGTAGGCCGCCGACTCCTCGCGAGTCCATCAGCCGGGCCCGGGAGGAGTGGCTGGCGGCCAGGAACTACTTCGATACCGTGAGCGACCCCGACCTCGTCGACCACGCCATCTATCTTCTTGGAGCGGCGGAACGCAAGTACATGTACCTTCTCAAGCGGGCCAAGCGCGAGGGGCTCGACAGCCCGTCGTTCTAGCCCCTGTTCTAACCCGGGCGGGCTCCGAATAGCCCCTTACCAGCCTGACTCAGCTTCGGGGTGATGCCGGTGGACGCCCAGACCCTTCTGGCTTACGTCTTTGTGGTCGTCCTTCTCTACGTGCTGGTCCGGCTGCTATACGGACCGGTGCGGTTCATCCTGCGGTTGGCCTACCGCACCCTCCTCGGGGCCGGCATCCTCTGGGTCCTCAACCTCGGCGGAAACCTTCTCGGCTACCACTTCGCCATAAACCTTCCGACGGCGATAACCGCCGGCTTCCTGGGCATACCCGGGTTGGTCGTGCTCTTCCTCCTCCAGCGCCTCGCAACCTGAGGGCGCGGGTTCAGCCGCCCTCGGGCTCGTCCCCCGGGTTGCCCAGAGCCTGGAGCAGCTCGGGAAAGAAGTCGGCGTAGGTGGGGTAGGCGCCGCGCTTCCCCTCGTACACCGCCAGGCGGTCGTAGAGCGTCCTGATGTGGGCGAAGCCGAGACTCTCGTTGCGGGCGAGGATCTCCTCGGCGGCCTCCTGGCCGTACCAGTGCAGGGCCAGCCTGGCCTCGACCGCCCGCACGATGTGCTCGTTCAGGGTCGTCGCCCAGGAACCGTAGGCCTGGCGCCTCATCGCCGCTTCAAGGGGCGGGAAGAGGTGCCTGTAGCGGTCGACCAGGTTCGAGTGGGCGGCCGTCACCGGGTTGACGAACCCGTGACTCCACTCGTGGACGACCAGACCCCAGAGAGACTGGGTGTCTCGGGGCCTGGCGTGGACGATGCAGAAGATCCACTGGCCATCTCCGGCGTCGATGTAGGCGGCGTAGTTGCCGGAGAGGGCCGAGATGATGACCGCGTAACCTCCGGCGAAGGACTGGCCGAAGTACTTCTCGAGCGCGGCCGGGATGCCGGGCGGGACGCGCGACATGACCGAGGAAACGAGAGCCTCGTATTCCCCGCGCTTGGACTCGAACCAGGATAGGAAGTCGCACTCCTCGGAGAACCGGCGCATCAGTTCGACGGCCTCGAGGAGGCGCCGCTCTCTCGACCTCCGGTCCGGGCCGTAGCTCCGTCCGCAAAGGTAGTCGTCGAGGGGGAAGACGGGCTCGAGAGCGTCGGGGTCACCGAAGCAGAGCGCCAGCTTGGGCACGGCGTCGTAGCGGAAGGACCGGCGGGTGAGCTCCGCCATGGCCTGGACGGCGGGATGGTCGCGGCAGGCCCGGAAGTGGCGCAGGGCGTCCCCCCCGAGCGTCGACGAGGTGGAACAGAACTCGGGCGCCTGTCCCGTGAGGCCGGCCACGAGGAAGGCCAGTTCCATCTGGGGGCACAGCACGACCGGGACGCTCCCCTCGCCCCAGACGCTCTCCCAGGCCATGGCGCTGGTCAGGGCGCTGTGGGTCGTATCCTCCGACGGCCGGGCGGGAGCCGCCAGGGGCACAAGGGCTTCGGGAGCCACCCCGAAGTCCGGGGGACCGACCTGGCCGTCCCTCGGGCGGTACCCGGCCAGGCTCCTGATCCGCCAGGCCCCGTCGGGCTCGAGGGCCAGGCAGACCTCCAGCACGAAGTCGCCGGCCCACCGGGAGGCCGCCACCCCCCAGACCTGAGCCAGGCGGAGCCCCGAAGGATCGGTGTCGTCCCAGACCTCCTGCCGCACGACCGCGTGGCGGCCCAGGCCGAGACGCGACTGAAGCCGGACAATTCGCTCGATCTCCTCTTCCGAGAACCCGGGGACCTCCGATAGCAGGGCCGCCACGCCCAGGTGGTCGCCGGCGGTGAGGGCTGAGAGGAGAGAGTCGACGACCGCGGCCGGACTCCCGGCCGGGCAGTCCAGACTCGAGGCCCAGACCTCCCGGGCGACCCGGGGTTGCGCGGCGGTCCAGGCACCGAGCCCGGTGATCAGGCCGACCAGAGCCGCCAGCGCGCCCACCATGATGCGTCTTACACCGGTCTTCCGACGGGATGGATCCGTTGGGCGAGCGGGCTCGGCTGGGGTCTCCTCGCCGGCCATTGGCATCCCCTCCAGGAAATCGAGTTCGCCCCGGCGGAAAAGGTTCCCTCCCGGCCGGGTCCGGAGCGCGGGGAACCTGAGCGGCACCGTCAACCCTTCGCATGATTTCTTCTCCCCGCCGGGTGGCACACTCTAGGGGGCGGGGGGGGTCCCGGGTGGCGACGCTGACCGAGATACGCTGGCACGGAAGGGGCGGTCAGGGGGCCAAGACGGCCGCCCTTCTCCTGGCCGAGGCGGCCTCCGAGGCGGGCCTCCATGTCCAGGGGTTCCCGGAGTACGGGCCGGAGCGGATGGGCGCCCCCGTCTTCGCCTACAACCGGCTCTCCGACGAGCCGATCTTTCTCCACTGTCACATCTCCCGGCCCTCGGTCGTCGCCGTCCTCGACCCGACGCTCATCAAGGATCCGGGCGTGGCCGCCGGGTTGGCCGACGGCGGGGTGGTCGTGGTCAACTCCACCGCAGAGCCGGAGACGATGCGCGGCAGGCTCCGCCTCGACGGCCAGCCCGAGGTCCGGGTGGCGACGGTGGACGCGAGCGGCATCTCGATGGACTGCATCGGCCAGGCCATCCCCAACACTGCGATGATGGGGGCGGTCATCAGGGTCACCGGCCTTCTCGAGTTCGACCGCTTCATGGAGGTGGCGCGGAGGCTCCTGGGCGAGAAGTTCAGGGCCCGCCCGGCCCTGGTGGACGGGAATCTTAAGGCCATCCGGCGGGCCTACGGCGAGGTGGCGGTGGGGTGACCGTCCGCGAGGGCGCGGGCTGGCGGGAGATACCTCGGGGCGGGCTCATCCTGACCGCAGGGAACGCCACGGCTTACAAGACGGGTGCCTGGCGGACTTTTCGCCCGGTCTGGCATCCGGACCGGTGCATCCAGTGCCTGCTTTGCTGGATCTACTGCCCGGACGCGGCCATCGTGGTCAAGGACGGGAAGGTGGCTGGCGTGGACTACCGCTACTGCAAGGGCTGCGGCGTGTGCGCGACCGAGTGTCCGGACAAGGCCCACGCCCTGGAGATGACCCGGGAGGAGGCCGGAGGGGAGACATGACCACGACGGCGGTGACGACGGGGACGGTGAACCCGAACCAGAGGAGGGTGGCCCTTACCGGGAACGAGGCGGTGGCCCTGGCCATGCGCCAGATAAACCCGGATGTCGTTGCCGCCTACCCTATCACCCCGCAGACGGATATCGTCCAGTACTTCTCCTCCTTCGTCGCCGACGGGCGGGTCGACACCGAGTTCGTCACCGTCGAGAGCGAGCACAGCGCGATGAGTGCCACCGTCGGTGCGGTGGCCGCCGGGGCCCGGGCCATGACGGCGACCTCCGCCAACGGCCTGGCCCTCATGTGGGAGGTCCTCTACATCGCCGCCGGGAGCCGCCTCCCGATCGTCATGCCTGTCGTCAACCGGGCCCTGAGCGCGCCGCTGAACATCCACTGCGATCACTCGGACGCTATGGGAGCCCGGGATTCGGGCTGGGTCCAGCTCTGGTCCGAGAACGCCCAGGAGGCCTACGACAACGTCATCCAGGCCGTCCGCGTGGCCGAGCATCCGAAGGTCCTCCTGCCGGTGATGGTCTGCCTTGACGGGTTCATCATCAGCCACGCTCTCCTGAACCTCCACGTCCTCGAGGACGCCGCGGTCCGGGCCTTCGTCGGACGCTACCGCCCCGACCACACCCTTCTCGATCCTGAGAGACCCGTGACCGTCGGGCCGTTGGATCTCTATGACTTCTACTTCGAGCACAAACGCCAGCAGGCGGAGGCCATGTCGGAGGCCCGAGCGGTCATTCTTCAGGTAGCCGAGGACTACACCCGCCTCAGCGGGAGACGGTACGGGTTCTTCGAGGCCCACCGTCTCGAAGACGCCGACTCGGCCGTCGTCGTTCTCGGCTCTGCGGCCGGAACGGCCCGCTTCGTCGTCGACGAGCTCAGGCGCCGGGGGCGGAAGGTCGGCCTCCTCAAGTTGAGGGTCTTCCGGCCCTTCCCCGGGAGGGAGCTCGCCGAGACCCTCGCCAGACTCCAGACGGTGGCCGTCCTGGACCGGGCCGAGGGCTTCTCCACGGCTGGCGGGCCTCTCTTCACCGAGGTGCGGTCGGCTCTCTACGCCCTGGCCGAAGATGGCGGCCGGGGGCCGGCCTCTCCGGGCGCTCCGCCGTTGACCATGAACTTCATCTACGGATTGGGCGGCCGGGACCTCGACCCGGGAGACATCGAAAGCGTGTTCGACCGCCTGGCCACGGCGGTTGAGACGGGCTCGACCCGGACGCCGGACACGGGCCGGGTCGGACCGCTCATCGAGTACCTCGGGGTGAGGGAGTGAGGGGCATGGGCAAGAGCCTGAAGGAGCTAGTGGTCGCCCCACAGCTCCTGACGGCGGGCCATCGGATGTGCGCCGGGTGCGGGGCGCCGGTGGTCATGCGCCAGCTCCTGGCCGCGGCCGAGAACCCCGTCGTTCTCGGCTGCGCGACCGGCTGCCTCGAGGTGGCGACGACCATCTACCCCTACACGGCTTGGCGCTGCTCGTTCATCCACAGCGCCTTCGAGAACGTGGCGGCGACGATGAGCGGGGTTGAGTCCGCTTACCGGTCCTTAAAGCGCCAGGGCCGGATCGGGGGTGAGATGACCTTCATCGCCGTCGGCGGGGACGGCGGGACTTACGATATCGGCCTCCAGGCGCTCTCGGGGATGCTCGAGCGGGGCCATCGCGTTGTCTACGTCTGCTACGACAACGGTGCCTACATGAACACCGGCATCCAGCGCTCGAGCGCCACGCCCCTGGGAGCGGACACGACCACCACGCCCAGCGGACGGGTATCGGCCGGCAAGGGTCAGGCCCGGAAGGACCTTCTGGCCATCGTGGCGGCCCACGACATCCCGTACGTCGCCCAAGCTTCGCCGAGCCACTGGCGGGATCTTGCGCGAAAGGCCCGCAAGGCCTTCCAGATCGACGGGCCCGCCTTCCTGAACCTTCTGGCCCCCTGCCCGAGGGGGTGGAGGTACGACACGGCCCAGACCATCGAGCTGACCCGCCTGGCGGTTCAAACCTGTTTCTGGCCTCTCGTCGAGGTAGAAGGCGGAAAATGGACGATAACCTACAGGCCCAAGGAGAAAAAGCCGGTCACCGATTTTCTGAAGGCCCAGGGTCGGTTCAGGCACCTCTTCACTCCCGAGAACCGCCACATCGTCGACAGGCTCCAGGCCGAGGTCGACCGCTACTGGGGGACGCTCCAGGCGCGGGCGGCCGGGCCGGACGACGGCGGCTGACCCAGCGCCCGCGACTGCTCCACATCGGTTGCCGCCGCAAAAGAGGCCGTGTTATAATGTGTCGCGCGCGCGGGCTAAGCAGTCCGAGCGGCGCTGAAAACGCCAATAAGGTTCTCCCGCTGACGCTGGGGGATGGTGTAGTGGTAACACGGATGACTCTGGATCATCTATCGGAGGTTCGAGCCCTCCTCCCCCAGCCAGATTTCCGGCCCAATGGTCTAGAGGCCTAGGACGCAGCCCTCTCAAGGCTGAAACACGGGTTCGAATCCCGTTTGGGCCACCAGAATTGCCGCCCAGCCAGGACGAGTTTCCCGGCTGGGCTTCTGCTCTCCGTGGCACACAAACGGCAAGGGGGGAAAGGTCCTTTACCTGCCGCCGCCGTTTGCGGTCCCCGGCGGGTCCCCGCCGTGAAGCGCCTCATGTATCTTTATCTCGAAGTCCTCCTTGACAGCGGTGTCGACCAGAGACATCGCTTCGGCCACCAGTCTCGATTCCTCGGCCGAGAAGCTGTGCGTCCGAGAGCCGCCCGGCAAGCCGATTCTCACTTCCCTCATACCGGTTCCCGGCCAGAAATCGGCGAAATGGAGGCTCTCCATGCCCGGGAACTTCCGGGCGAAGTGGTCCCAGAGGTCCACCAGGCTCCGGAACACCCTCAGGTCTTCCCACCCGTCCGGCAGCCCGAGGACCTTCCATTCGCCCGGGTCCCAGTTCAGTGGCTCGCGGCCGTAGGCGAGCGGGCGGTAGTGAACACGGATAAGAGCACATCGATTTGAAAGATGAACGGTCTCTATGTACATCTTCATCGCTTTCTGACCTGCCTCTCCTCCTGCCTCTCCCGTGCCGGGAGGGATTTCGCCCATCCTGCGGGCGGTCCTTCGGGCGCTCGAACGGCCGTGCATGGGGGCGGCCAGGCGACCACGTGTGTAGCCGGGAGCCCGAGCGCGTAATCAGCCGGGGGTCGGAGACGTAATCGTGTAACTAGCCGGAGACCGAAGACGTAATAATGAGAGATGGCAGCAAAGAGCAGAGCGTCACCTTGACATGGGGTTTTCCTGGTGCTAGTATGAGTTTCGCGCCGCGGGGAGCGGGGAAACATACGCGACCGCGGTGCTGGCGTGAAAGGACCCTCGTTCCTTGAAAACTGAACAGTGGCGATAGAGTCGGTAAGGTGACTGGGAGACGCGAGGTGTGCGGCTCCGGGCCTTGCGGAGAGCGGCTCTTAAGATACTCCTCGTTGAAGACGCGCCTTTCTCTTCCAGTGAGAGGG
>DYFB01000054.1 GCA_020725405.1 Symbiobacterium sp.
CCCTCTCACTGGAAGAGAAAGGCGCGTCTTCAACGAGGAGTATCTTAAGAGCCGCTCTCCGCAAGGCCCGGAGCCGCACACCTCGCGTCTCCCAGTCACCTTACCGACTCTATCGCCACTGTTCAGTTTTCAAGGAACGAGAGCCCTCGTCGCCCGGAGTCCCGGCTGCCGGGCACAAAATCGGCGCCCGACTGCGGCGCCGAGGTCTCCACAACTCAAGGTCCGTATGAGGGGTTTCGCTCGGACCTAAATTCTAGCACGGCCCCTTCGACGTGTCAAGGAACGGCTCCCTGGAGCCGTCAAGCCGAAGTTGGTGGCAGCCTCGGCAAGGGCGGACGAGCCGGGGCGCCACGTCCCGCGGGGCGCATTCGGGCGGGGAGGCGGGCAAATACTGTGGTCGGGGCCGTCACGTCCGGCCCGGGAACGCCGGACGCTGCTCGCGTTTTCACGGACAGCCCGCGGTCCGGCCTCAACGAAAACTCCGGCTTGCCGGAAAGCTCCGGCTCAGCGGCGAGGAGGAAGGGACCATGGCGACTGTAGCCGTGCTCGGCGGAAGCTTCGGCGGGGTCACCGCAGCCTACGAGCTCCAGCAGCACCTCATCGACGCCGGCCTCCGGAGGAAGCACGAGGTCGTCATGGTCACGGACCGTCCGACCTTCACCTTCCGCCCGGCTCTTCCCTGGCTGGCCGCCGGCCACCGCCGGCCGGAGGACATCGCCATAGACCTTGCGGCCGCCTGCCGGAAGCGCGGCATCAGCTTCATCTGCGCGCACGTCGAGAAGATCGACACCGAGCGGAAGTGCGTTACCCTGGGACGGGGTAACCTCTTCTACGACCAGGCTATCCTGGCCATGGGCGTCAAGCCTCTTTGGGAGAAAACCCCGGGCCTTGCCGCTAACTCCTACAGCGTTCTCTGGCCTGAGGACGCCGTGCGCCTGCGCGACGCGCTCAGGCGCTTCCGGGGTGGCCCGGCGGTCATCGGTACGGCCGCGCCCGCCCCCTGGCCCTGTCCGGCCTACGAGGTCCTTTACTTCCTGCTTGACCGGCTCGAGAAGACAGGGGCGCTCAAGAGGTCACGGGTCAGCTTCGTTACGGCCGAGCCCGCGTTCATGTTCTACAGCGGCCCTACGAGGGCGGCCGCTTTGGAGCGTGACGCCCGCCGCCGGGGGGTGCAGGTCTCCGCCAATGTCCAGATCACCCGGGTCGACGAGGGCGAAGTGGTCCTGAGCGATGGGACGCGCCTGGCCTCCGAGCTGACCATGATCCTGCCGCACATGGGGCCGCCCGCGGTCCTGACCGATTCCCCCGGCGTCCGAAAGGACCGGGATGGATTCGTGGAGGCCACGCGGGAGATGCGCGCTCTCCGTCATTCGGACAGCGACGGTCTCTGGGCCCTCGGCGACCTCGTCGCCTTCGAGGGCCTAAAGAACGGCCGCAACGCCGAACTACAGGGGCGGGTCGCGGCCTACAACATCGCCCGCCGGCTGCGGGCCGTACGGGGGAGACCCCGCCGCTACGTCTCCGATTACTTCTGTCTGTCCAGGATGGGGCCCGGTCGGGCCGTCCTGGTCTGGACCCGTCCTGGCCCCCAGCAGGGTTATCCCAAGCGGTTCAGAGCCTCCGCAGTCGGCCGCTGGCCCTACTTCGTCAAGGTCGGTTTCGAGCGCGTCTGGCTCTCCCGCCACGACTGACCCCGAGATACACGGGGTGTGGGAGGGAAACGCGACCGGACGGCGGGCGGTGGCCAGGGCCGGTCAACAGATACGGGGGAGTTGGTCCCCATCGAGACGCTCCAGGAGCCGCGTCCCACCGTATCTCGTCCGGAGGTAGCCCCTGGGCCGAGTCGGGCCCGGCCCCGCCGGACCGGAAGGGGAAACGCGGCCGATCTCGGCCGCCTCCGGACAGCCCGCCTCACGAAGAAGACGGACGGCCTCAGAGGCGGCTCCCGCCTCGACCACGGCCACGAGCTTGCCCTCGTTGGCGAGGTAGAGGGGGTCAAGCCCCAGGAGCTCGCAGGCCGCTTCGACGTCCGGCGGGACCGGGACGCTCTCCTCGTCGATGATCACGGGAACCCCCGCGTCCTCCGCCAGGTCGCAGACCAGCGTGGCCAGTCCGCCCCGCGTCGGATCACGCATCCAGCGGACCGCCGGGCCGAGCCGCTCGACGAGGAGGGCCGCCGGCCCGGAGACGAGGCCGCAGTCGCTTCTCACGGTGGTCTGGAAGGAGAGCCCTTCCCGCTGCGAGAGAACGGCCACCCCGTGCAGGCCGACGGGCCCGTTGATGACAAGGCGGTCGCCGGGTCGGACCCGGTCGGGCCCGAGGTCGGCCCCCGGACGGAGACACCCGACCCCGGCGGTAACGATGAAAAGCTTATCGCAGCTCCCACTCTCCACGACTTTCGTATCCCCGGCCACCACCTCCACGGCCGCCTCCCGAGCGGTCCGGGCCATGGAATCGACAACCCGCTCAAGCTCGGCCAGAGGGAGCCCCTCCTCGATGATGAAGGAGGCGGTCAAGTAGAGCGGACGGGCCCCGGCCACGGCGAGGTCGTTGACTGTCCCGCACACGGCCAGCCGGCCGATGTCCCCGCCGGGGAAGAAGAGCGGGGTGACGACGTAGCCGTCGGTCGTCAGGACGAGAGCCCCCCCGCCCGGCTCGGCCACGACGGCCGAGTCCCCCAGGGGCTCGAGATGAGGGTTCCGGAAGCGGGCCAGGAACAGCTCGCGGACCAGCTCGGAAGTGAGCCGCCCGCCGGCCCCGTGCCCGAGGGTCACCCGGGGGGGCGCGCCCTTCCTCTCTGACTCCCGCGGGTCAGGCACTGGTCGGAGCCTCCTTCCCGCGATGGTAGCGGTGGTAGGCCGCACAGGATCCCTCACCTGAGACCATGCAGGGGCCGACCGGGTCGGACGGCGTGCAGGCCCGGCCGAAGAGGGGGCACTCGGGCGGCAGGATCTCCCCCCGCAGGACGGCGCCGCACCGGCAGGCCCGCCGGAGGGCGTCCCGCCGCCGCCCGGACGCGGACGGGTGGGCCGCAGCCGCCTCGAGGCGGAGAGCCAGCTCGTCCCCGAAACGGACGGCCGCGTCATACTCCCACCACTCCGGCCGGAGGGAGAGCCCGCTCCCGGGGATAGCCCCGAGGCCGCGCCACTCGGCTCCGCAGGGGGCGAAAACCCGCTCCACGATGTCCCGGGCCCGGGGGTTCCCGTTCTCCCGCACCACTCTCGGGTAGAGGTTCAGAACGGGGGGCCGGGCCCCACCCCGGACCTGCCGGGCTACGGCCCGCACAAGCTCTCGCACGCCGATGAGGATATCCACGGGCTCGAAGCCGGTGACCGCCGCCGGGAGGCCGTAATCCTCGGACAGGAATTCGTAGGCCCGCCGCCCGAGAACAGCCGAGACGTGCCCCGGCAGGATGAACCCTTCCACCCGGCGCCGCTCCGCCCCCGGGCCTGCGGAGCCCGGGTCGCCCGACGCCCCGGGCGACGTCGCCCCAGTCGGTGGCGGGGACCCGTGGAGGAGGGCCCGGAGGGCCGGGGGAAGGGTCTTGTGGGCCGAGTAGAGGAAGAAGTTGTCTGCGCCGCGCCGGACGGCCTCGCTCAGGGCCAGGGCCGCCCCGGGGGCCGTCGTCTCGAAGCCTACCCCGAGGAAGATCACCCGGCGCTCCGGCTCGGCGGCCGCCGTCTGGACGGCCGTGAGAGCCGAGTAGGTCACCCGCACGTCGGCTCCGGCTGTCCTCGCCTCCTCCAGGCTCCCGAGGCCGCCGGGCACCCGGAGCATGTCGCCGTAGGTGACGACGGTGGTTCCGGGCAGGGTGGCCAGGGCGATCATCCGGTCGAGGTCGTCCTCGGCGGTCACGCAGACGGGGCAGCCGGGGCCCGACCTCAATTCGACCAGCCCGCCAAGGAGGTCACGGAGGCCGCTCCGGGAGACGGCCATGGTGTGCGTGCCGCAGACCTCCATCAAGGTCACCGGTCGCCCGAGGGCCGTGACATCCCGCCGAATGTCGCGGACGAGAGAGGCCACGAGATCGCGGTCGCGGAAAGGCTGGTTCACGACTCGTCGCCGCTTCCGGCCGTAGCGAGATCCCGGACAAGCCGGAGGGTCTCTCGGGCCGCGCTCTCGTCGACCTTCTCCAGGGCGAAGCCGGCGTGGACAACGACCCACTCGCCCTCCTCGGGCTTCTCGATGAGAGAGACGTCCACATCCAGAACGTTACCGCCGAGGTCGACCCGTGCCCTGGGCCCGTCAAGGCTGACGATGCGGCCCGGAACCGCAACACACAAGCTCGCTCATCCTCTCGTCGTTCTATCGGTGGCCGCCCGCCAGGCCGCAGCCACAACCTGCCCCAGAGCGAGGCCGCCGTCGCCGGGGGGGACGCGACGGTGGATGAAGACCTCCAGCCCGAGACGGGCCAGGCGTTGGCGGACGACCGTGACCAGAACCGGGTTCTGGAAGGTACCGCCCGAAAGACAGACCCTCCGGACCGCCCGGGCCCGGGCGGCCCGCTCGAGAGCCCGGCACATGGCCTCGGCCAGACTGGCGTGGAAGAGCTCCGCGACGTCGCGCGCTCCGGCGGACCCCTCCTCGAGGTCCTCGAGAGCGGCCGCCAGGAACGGGGCCGGGTCGACGACGAAGCTTCCGTCGGGTCCGTCGGCGAACTCGAAAAGATAGCGGTCGGGCAGGCGTCCCGCGAGGGCCTCTACCCGCCCGGGACGACACAGCTCGCCGAGCTCCACAGCAGCCTGTCCTTCATAGGTGTTCTCGCTGGTCACACCAGCGAGGGCGCTCACCGCGTCAAAAAGCCGGCCGCAGCTGGAGGTCAGTCCGGCCACCCCTGGCTCTGACCGTTCGGAGCGGCCGAACCGACCCGCTCCGAGAAGACCGAGCGTCACGCGGAGCTCGGCTTCGTGCTCCGGTCTGAGCCGGGCGAGACGGGCTACGCCGTCCGGTCCCGAGGCCCGGAGGAGATGTGCGGCAGCCGACCGGTACGGGCGACGCACGGCGGCGTCACCGCCCGGAAGGACCACGCCGGCGAGGTGGGCGAGCCGGGTGAAGGCCCGGGCGTCGCCGGCCAGGAGCTCGAACCCCCAGACGCTCCCGTCGGGCCCGTAACCGGTCCCGTCGCAGACGAGCCCGAGGACCTCACCATCTCCCGGCAGCCCGTTGTCGGCGAGACAGGAGACCAGGTGAGCGTGATGGTGGAAGACCTCCACCGGCTCCGCGCCGGGACCGGCGAGTTCCCGGGCCAGGCGCGATACGCTGTAGCCCGGGTGGGGGTCGTAGGCCACGACCTCGACGTCGGCCGCCAGGAGGGACCTCAGGCGGTGGTAGGCCTCGCCGTAGGCCTCGAGGCTCTCAACGAAGTCCATCTCCCCGAGATGCGGGCTGAGAAAGACCTCGGTCCCGCGGAGGAACCCGAAGACGCTCTTCATCTCTCCGCCCGCCCCGAAGGCCAGCCCCGAGCGACGGGCGGCCTCTCCAGGCAGGGACGGCCCGACGTCCACCGGAGCGGGAGCGTAGCCCCGTGAGCGGCGGTAGGGGATGACCAGGGGGGGGTCGGCCGCGGAAGATGCCGTCGCCGCGGCCGCCCCAGCCGGACCGGCCGTCGTCGAGACCACCGCCGGACCGTCCGTCATCGAGGCCGCCCGGAATAGGGGCGCCTCGACGACCCTCAGCACCGAGTCCTCGCAGCGGTTAAGGATGTCCCGGTCGTGGAAGACGAAGGCGTCGGCCAGGCCGGCCAGGCGCTCGCGGGCCTCGTCGTTGTGGCGCAGGATGGGAAGACCCGAAGGGTTCGCGCTGGTCATGACCAGAAGGTCGAGCTCGTCGTCGAAGAGGAGGAGATGGAGCGGCGTGTAGGGGAGCATCAGCCCCACGGTCCCGGTTCCGGGTGAGAGCGACGGGACCACCCCGGGCCGGGCCGGGAGGATGACAATGGGGGCCTCGGCCGAGGCAAGGAGCTTTTCCGCCGCGGGTCCGATCTCGGCGTAGCGACGGGCGGCCTCAAGGTCCCGGGCCATGGCCGCGAACGGTTTGGCCGGGCGACGCTTCCGCGAGCGGAGTCGCGAGACGGACTCGTCCGAACGGGCGTCGCAGGCGAGGTGGAACCCCCCGAGACCCTTGACCGCCACCACCAGACCCTCCCGGACGAGGCCCCGGAAAACCTCCGGCCAGTCGTCCTCGTGTCTCCGCCCGCCGGCTTCCTCGAGCCAGACCTTCGGGCCGCAGGCCGGGCAGGCGTTGGGTTGGGCGTGGAAGCGGCGGTCGAGAGGGTCCTCGTACTCGGCCCGGCAGGCCGGGCACATCTCGAACTTCCTCATCGACGTCAGGGGACGGTCGTAGGGGAGGTCGCTGATGATGGTGTAGCGCGGCCCGCAGTCCGTGCAGTTCGTAAACGGGTAGCGCCACCGTCGGTCGGTCGGGTCGGAGATCTCCCGGCGGCAGGCTTCGCAGGTGGCCACGTCGGGGGGCACCACGACCTTCCGGGCGCCGCCGGGACGGCTGGCTACGATGCGGAAGAGCGTCTCGCCCGCCGGGGGCACCGCGGCGGTCTCCAGGTGGCCGATGCGGGCCAGCGGAGGCGGGTGGTCCCGGAGCTCGCGGGCGAAAGCCGCCACGCGCTCGGGGGGACCCTCCACCTCTATGGTCACTCCGTCCGCGGAGTTCAGGACCCAACCGCCGAGACCCAGATGCCGGGCCAGGCGGTAGACGTGGGGTCGGAAACCCACGCCCTGCACCAGGCCGGTCACCCGGACCCGGATTCTGGCTAGCGCCTCTGGCGCTTGGCGGTCAGTCGGTCCTTCAGCCAGGCGACCCACTCGGCAACGCCGGTCCCTTCTCTGGCGGATACGGGCAGGACGGTCAGGTCCGGGTTCAGGAGAGCGGCATCGGCCCGGAAGCGCTCGATATCGAAGTCGACGTGGGGCAGGAGGTCGACCTTACTGAGCACGCAGGCCGCCGCCTTCTGGAAGACGGCCGGGTACTTGCGCGGCTTCTCGTCCCCCTCGGCCACGCTCGAGACGACCACCTTCACGTCTTCGCCGAGGTCCCAGGCGGCCGGGCAGACGAGGTTACCGACGTTCTCAATGAAGAGGAAGTCGAGAACAGCGAGGTCGAGCTCGCTGGCGGCGTCGATGACCATATTGGCGTCGAGATGGCAGGCGCCTTCCGTGTTGATCTGAACCGCCGGAGCCCCGGTTCGTTCGATGCGCTCGGCGTCCAGGGCGGTGGCGATGTCGCCCTCGATGACCGCGACCCGGAGACCCTCGAGGCGCTCGATGGTCCGCTCGAGAAGGGTCGTCTTGCCCGAACCGGGCGAGCCGATGAGGTTCACGCCGAGGACCCCGTGGCTGGTGAGCCTCCGGCGGAGCCCATTGGCCAGCTGGTCGTTGGCTTTAAGGATATCCCGCGCGAGCTTCACCCTCACCCGGGCATCCCTCCCTAAACCCTAGGCTTTTCGCAGTGGTGCAGGGGAGCTCGCCTCCCCTGATATCAGTCTCCCTCGTAGTAGTCCAGTCGGAGTTCGTTCCCGGACAGAAACTCCGGGCCGGAGCTGCCGCAGGCCGGGCAGGTGAAGGCCCAGTCCGGCCCGTTCTCGTCGCCTTCGCCGTACCTGGTCCCGCACCTCCTGCAGCGGGCCCGGATCGGCGGTACGTCGATGAGGAGGACGGCCTCGGCGAACAGACCGGCCGGGCCGCGGCCCGCCCCCGATCGGCCGGGGGGACCCGGACTCTCGATCGCGGCGGAATCGGTCGCCGGCGGTCCGGCGGCGGTCTGCGTCCCGCCGGGCCCGGCTGTCCCCGCGAGGACCTCGAAAGCGAAGCGAAGGGCCTCGGGCATGGCCCCCGACCGGGGACCGACGACGAGAGCGACCGTCCTCACTCGGGTTATACCCTCCCGGGCCGCACTCTCGCGCACCACGTCGAGGATACGCTCCATCAGCGACAGCTCGTGCGTCGCCGCCCACCTCCGCCACCGGCTCCTTCCGGTCCTCGCCCCTCGTTCCCGCCGTCCCGCGGTCCGGCCGGCGAGCGGCCGACGGTCTCGGCGAGAAGGTCCCGGACAGCTGCGGACACGGCTCTCACCGCCGCCGGCAGGGCGGCGGCGACGGCCGGGCTGAGCTCCTCGGAGAAGGTCTTCACGTCGGCGGCCTCGACAGCCAGGACGCGCAGCCGCTCCGGCAAAGGAAGACCGAGCCGGCGCCCCAACTTCCACGCCGTGGCCAGGTCCACCTGGTGGGAAAGACCGGTCGTCCCGAGATGGGTGGTATCTTCGAGGAAGCCGATGTCGAGCTCGAAGACCTCCCCGGGACGGGCGCGCCCCGTCACGGCCGCGTCGACGAGGACGGCGCCGCGGTGGCCGCTGAGAAGGTCGATGAGGTCGAGGCCGCCCACCGCCGCCTCGACGAAGCGCAGGCCGTCGGGGATGCCGCCGGGCGAGGAGGCAAGCTCCCGCTCCACCTCGCGCACGACGACGAGCCCCACGGCATCGTCGGACAGAATGGGGTTGCCGAGGCCGATGACGATGACCCTGTCCAAGGCGGAGCTCCCTTTCGGCCGGGCGGGGGCGGCCCGGGGCGCCTCGCGACGCGGGCCCCGGGCCGCCTTGCGGTCCTCCCTGATTACCGCCTGATTACCGCTCGAGTGTGTTGACGAGATTCCGCTTGTGGTCGTAGATCCTGGCAACGAGCGGCATCTCACCCGGTAGGCTGTGCGTGGCACAGCCGAAGCAGGGGTCGTAGGCCCGGAAGGCCATCTCGACCATGTTCAGCAGACCCTCGCGGACCTCCCCTTTCTTGATGACGGCCTGAGCGGCCTTCTTGACCGACATGCAAATCGCGGCGTGGTTGTTGCCGGTAGCCACGATCAGGTTGACCCCGCGCACAAGTCCGCGCTCGTCAGTCTGGTAGTGGTGGAAGAGCGTCCCGCGCGGGGCCTCGATGACCGCCGCCCCCTCGACCGGCGTCTCCACCGGGAGGGTGCGGATGTTGTCGCTGGTGATCTCCGGGTCCTGGGCCAGCTCCAGCAAGCGCTCGGCCGCGTAGAGCAGCTCGACCAACCGGGCCCAGTGGTTGGCCAGGGTCGCGTGGACCGGCTTGCCGCCCAGGGTCTTGAAGTACTTGTCATAGGCCTCCTGGGCGGCCGGCGTGGCCATCCCGTCGGCGGCGTTCAGGCGGGCGAGCGGCGCGACGCGGTAGATGCCGCTGTCGGGGCCGTCGATGAAGCCCTTCCAGCCCTTGCTCTTGAGATACGGGAACTTCAGGTAGCTCCAGGGCTCGACGTGCTCGCCGATGTACTGGAGGTAGCTGGTCCCCCGGGCCGGGAACTTGACGATCTCCTTCCCGGAGACATCCACCACTCGCACGAACCCGTCGTAGAAGTTGACTTTGTTGTTCTCGTCGACGAGGCCCATGTAGTGGGTTCTCATCGTGTAGCCGTCCGACAGGATGAGGTCCACGTAGGCCTTGTTGGCCAGGACCACGTCGTCGAAGAGCTTCAGGGAGAACTTGGCGAACTCGACCTCCGACTCGGCCCACTCAACGACCTGCTTCTGCTCATCCTTGGACAGCCCCTTGGAGACGCCGCCGGGCAGACCCATCACCGAGTGGGTGGCCCGGCCGCCGAGCATCTCCTGTATCTTCTGGGCGTAGGAGCGGTGCCTTATGACGGACCCGCCGATCTCCAGGCCGACCTTGGCCACCACACCGAGGATGTTCCGCTCGGCCGGGCTCGCCTCCGGCCCGAGGACGAAGTCCGGAGCAGCCAGGGCGTAGAAGTGCGCGATGTGGGAGTGGATCATGTGGGCGCTGTAGAAGAGCTCGCGCAGCTTCTTGGCAGCCGGGGGAGGGTCCACCTTGAAGAGGTCGTCGAGAGCGCGGGTCGAGGCGATGTGGTGGGCGCTCGGGCAGACGCCGCAGATCCGCGGGGTTATCCGCGGCAGCTCTTCCGCCGGCCGCCCCTCGCAGAACTTCTCGAACCCTCTCAGCTCGACCACCTGGAAGTAGGCGTCGGCGACGTTGCCCTCCTCGTCGAGGAAGATCTCGATGCGCCCGTGTCCCTCGAGCCGGGTGATGGGGTCGATTGTCACTCGCTTCATGAGGCCGCCTCCTCCCCTTCCTTCTCTTCCGCTCCGGCGACCAGGGCCTTGTTCCGGATCCGCAGGAGGGAGTCTGCCAGGGTGAAGCGGTAGAAGGTCCCCAGCGGGTCCACGATGCCGTCCAGGATGGGAGCGAGCGTCGCCTCATCCTTCCCTTCGGCCATCGTCGCCGCTGCGCTCAGCATGCTCGCCCCGTGCTCGAGAGCCTCGGGCGTGGGCCCGAAGCAGCCCCGGCACGGCATGTTGGCGTTAAGACAGCGCGTCCCGCACCCGTCGCGGGTCACCGGCCCCGAGCAGATGATACCCTGCTCGAGCAGGCACTTCTCCGGGTCGGGGATGACCTCGTGCACGCGGCGGAAGGCCGTAACCTTCTTCTCCTCCTTCTTGCGCAGGCAGGAGTGACAGAGGGCCCGCTCTCCGGCGATGGTCGCCCCCTTCGGGGGCAGCTTGCCGCTGACGATGGCCTCCACAGCCGTCCAGATGAGGTCGGGCGGCGGCGGGCAGCCGGGGATGTAGTAGTCCACGTCGACAACGTCGTCGAGCTTGTAGACGGCGTTGTAGAACGTGGGCAGGTGGAGCTCGCCCTGCGGAGTGGGGAGCTTCGTCTGGGGCAGGACCCGGCCCGGGTTGACCGTGCTCGGGGTCGTCCCGTAGACGCGAGCGAAGATGCTCTCCCGGTCGAACTGGTTGGCCAGGGCCGGAATCCCACCGTAACAGGCGCAGGCGCCGAAGGCCACCATGACCTTGCTCTTCCTCCGGAGGAGCTCGGCTATCTCAAGCTGCTCGGAGTTCCGGATAGCCCCGTTGAAGAGGCAGACGTCGACCGAGCCGTCGGCGAGAGCCTCGACATCCTTGTACTTGAAGTCGAGGGCCACCGGCCAGAGGACGATATCCGCGAGTTCGGCGACGGTGAGAATCTTCTCGTCAAGGTCGAGGACAGCCACTTCACAGCCGCCGCAGCTTGCCGCCCAGTAGAGGGCGAGCTTCAGCTTCTTCTTGCTCTCAGGCACTTCCGGCCCCCCCTTCAGCCCTCAGGGACAGCCCGTCGGCCTGGCGCAGGCGCTCGGCGACCGAACCGAGCGGGCCGAGGGCCTCGATCTCCTTGATAAGCTCGTTAGCCACGCGGGCGAACTTGTCGCCCTCGCCCCCGGAGATCCACTCCAGGCGGAAGCGGGTCTTCTCGATGCCGAACTGCTCAAGCAGGCGCTCGAAGACCAGCTTGCGCTTGAGGGTCTTGTAGTTCCCCTCGAGGTAGTGGCAATCTCCCGGATGGCACCCGCCGACGAGAACGCCGTCGGCCCCCTCGTGGAAGGCCTTCAGGACGAAGGCCGGGGAAACGCGGCCCGAGCACATGACCCGGACTATCCGGAGCCCGGCCGGATACTTGAGCCTGGAGATGCCGGCGAGGTCGGCGCCGGTGTAGGAGCACCAGTTGCAGAAGATGGCAACCACCTTCGGCTCCCAGGCCGGGCCTCCTCCCTGGCCCCCCTTGGCTGTCACGTTCTCGGTCATTCCGCACACACCCCCTCAATCTGCGATAGGAGCTGGCGGTTGTCGAAGTGTCTGACGCGCAGGGCCCCCGACGGGCAGGACGCCGCGCAGGTCCCGCAGCCCTTGCAGAGGGCCTCATTGACGACCGCGACCCCCTTGGCCTCGTTAAAGCTTATGGCCGTGTAGGGACAGAGCGGGATGCACATCCGGCAGCCCGAGCAGAGGGTCTCCCGTATCTCGGCCGTGGTCGGCGTGACGGTGACCTTCCCGAGAAGTACGACCTTCAAAGCCTCGGCCGCCGCGCCGGCTCCCTGGCCCACGGTGTCCGGGATGTCCTTGGGCGCCTGGCACGTTCCGGCGATGAACACGCCCTCGTTGGCCGTCTTCATCGGCTCGAGTTTCAGGTGGTACTCCAGGAAGAAGCCGTCGGCGCTCCTCTGGATGCCGAACTTCTGGGCCACCTCCTGGGCGTCCGGCCGCGGACACATGGCTACGTTGAGAACGACCATGTCCACCGGGATCTCCCGGAAGACACCGAGCAGCGTGTCCTCAACCCGGACGAGCAGGCCGCCGCTGACCGGGTCCTCCATGATCTCCGCGCCCTTGCCCCGGATGAAGTAGATGTCGCGCTCGGCCACCACCCGGTTGTAGAACTCCTCGTACTGCTTGCCGAAGGTCCGCATGTCCATGTAAAGGTCGTAGACCTTGGCCCCCGTTTTCTCCCGGACAAGGTGGGCGAACTTCACGCTGGTCATGCAGCAGATGCGGGAGCAGTACTCGTTGTAGTTCTTGTCGCGGCTGCCGACGCAGTGCAGGATAGCCACGGCCTTCGGCTCGGTCCCGTCTTTCAGGAGGACCTTGCCGCCGGTCGGTCCGGACGCGTTGGAGAGCCGTTCGAACTGGAGGCCGGTGATGACGTTATCGTAGCGGCCGAAGCCCCACTGCTTGCCGACGGACGGATCGAAGGGCTGGTAGCCGGTGCTGACGATGATGGCTCCGAACCGCTCCTTGATTATCTCGTCCTCCTGGTCGAAGCGGACGGCCTGGGGCGGGCAGACGCGCTCGCAGACCCGGCACTTGCCGGTCTTGTAGTAAGTGCAGTTCTCCCTGTCGATGACCGGCTTGTTCGGTACGGCCTGGGGGAAGGGCGTGTAGATGGCCTTACGCAGGCCCATTCCCTCCTCGAACTCGTTGGGGACCTTGATGGGGCACTTTTCCTGGCAGGTCCCACACCCGTTGCAGAGCTTCTCGTCGACCCCCCGGGCTCTCTTCCTGATGGTCACCTCGAAGTTCCCGACGTAACCCGAGACGTCTTCGACCTCGGCGTAGGTGAGGAGAGTGATATTGGGGTTCTGGGCCGCCGAGACCATCTTCGGGGTGAGGATGCAGGCCGCGCAGTCGAGGGTCGGGAAGGTCTTGTCGAGCTTGGCCATCTGGCCGCCGATTGACGGCTCCCGCTCCACGAGGTAGACCTTGTACCCGGCCTCGGCGATCTTGAGAGCGGCCTCGATGCCGGCGATGCCTCCGCCGACGATGAGGGTCTTCGGGTCGACGGGGACCGACTTGTCCTCGAGGGGCTCGAGGAGCCGAGCCTTGTTGACCGCCGAACGGACGAGGGCCTTGGCCTTCCGGGTCGCGCCTCCCCTGTCCACGGTGACCCAGGAGCACTGCTCGCGGATGTTGGCCATCTCCATGAGGTAAGGGTTGAGCCCCCCCACTTCGCAGGCCCGCTTGAAGGTGGGCTCGTGCATCCGCGGCGAGCAGGAGGCCACAACCACCCGTTCCAGGCCGTACTCCTTGATGTCGGCCTTGATGAGGTCCTGGCCGGGGTCTGAGCACATGTACTTGTAGTCCCGGCTGACGACCACGTCGGGAAGTTCCCCCGCGAAGTCGCGCAAGGCGTCCATGTCCACCTTATCGGCGATGTTGCTGCCGCAGTGGCACACGTAAACGCCTATCTTGGGTCCTGGCAATTCTCGTCACCTCCGCTTTGTCAGGCGTATTTCCTGAGGTACTTCGTGGCCGGGACGAACCCCCGGGAAAAGCCCATCTCCGCCTCGTCAAGGCCCAGGGCGAAGCCGACAAGCTGCGTGTAGTAGACGATGGGGATGGAGTAGTCCGTCCCGAACCGGCTGTTGATCTTCCCCTGGTAGGCGTCGAGGTTCATCTGGCACATCGGGCAGCAGACGGCGATGATGTCGGCCCCGCGGGCCTTGGCCTCGCGGAGGAGCTCCTCGTTGATGCTGAGGACTATGTCCTCCTTGGTCGTCATGAGGGCCCCGCCGCAGCACTTGGTCTTGCGGTCGTAGCGGACGACCTCGGCTCCGGTGGCCGCGAGCACCTCGTCCATCTCGACCGGCAGCTCGGGATCACCCCACTGGTGCCGCGGGCGGGCTATCTGGCAGCCGTAGTACGGAGCCACTTTGAGCCCTTCCAGTCTCCGCGTAACCTTCTCGCGCAGCCGGTCCAGGCCCACCTCGTGGCGGAGGATGTGCAGGGTGTGCCGTATCTCTACCGGACGGGTCAGGCGCCGGCCTATGGCGGCCAGGGCCTCCTGGACTTTCTTCCGCCAGGGGGTGTCCGAAGCCATGACGGCGTTGGCCCGGTTGAGAGTCACGAAGCAGGAGTTGCAGGCCACAGCCAGCGGCCGCCCGACCTCGGCGACCATGGCCAGGTTGCGGGCCGGGAGCGCGTAGGAGAGCAGGGTGTCCGCCGAAGAGAGAGCCGTGGCCCCGCAGCAGTTCCAGTCTTCGAGTTCCTCGAGCTCCACGCCCAGCGCGGCCATGGACTTCACGGCCGTCTCGTGGTACTCGCGGGCCGTGGAGTGCAGGGAGCAGCCGGGGAAGAAGCTGTACTTGAGCGCCGCCCCAGCTTCGGGTTCAGTGCCCCCTTCCAGGCCCGCCTTCGGACCCGCGCCCTTGGTTCGCGCGTCGGTCATGCCCCTCCCTCCATTTCGGCTACTTTGTCATAGAGCCTGGCGATCTCTTTCGCTCCGCGGATGGCCGAAGGGGGCATGAGGTTCATCTTCCCCTTCATGAGCATCCGCACCCCCAGCGGACCCATCTTGAGAAGGGACAGGGGGTTCGTCCTGAGGGCGAAGCGGATCATGAGGTCGCTCTCGTGCATGCGGCCGTAGCGACGGACGGTGTCCGAGAAGGACTGGTAGAACGATGTGCTGAGGTTCCGGGCCGTCTTCATGGCTATCGTCCTCAGCGCGTACATGACCTCGGCCATGCTTATCCCCTGCGGGCACCTGACTGTACAGGCGTAGCACGAAGCGCAGTACCACATGGTGTCACTGGCCAGGACCTCGTTGCGCATCCCGGTCTTGATCATCTCCATGATCTTCCGGGGCGTCTCGGTCATCTTCGAGCTCAAAGGGCACGATGCCGTGCAGACACCGCACTGCATACAGCTCCTGATGTTCTCGCCCGAGGGGTATGAGGCAAGCTCATCGAGGAAAGCCGCCGCGTCGAACGCGTCCTGCCGGATGACCTCCATGGCCTTCGCCTCCGCCTGCTCCATACGTCACGCCTCCTTTCCTGGTGGGTGTAACGATGCTGGTGAGGCCTAAGTTGTCAGACAAATCAATCCAAATAGGCGAAACTTTTTGGAATCTTCCGATAAGAAGCAACACAGGGCGCGCTTGGCGCCCTTGTTCTTTGACGCACGGTTCACCAGGTGCGACTGCCTTCAGAGCACGATTCACCAGGTGCGGTTGTCTTTCCTTCTTTATACGGCGGCGCCGCATACGGTGACGCCGCCGAAGATGCCGGAGCACCCCTGGCGGCCCGGGAGGGGCAGGCGCCGGCCAGGCCGGGGCCCGGCGCCCGCCTGCCCCTGTCCGCTTCACTTCCGGGCCCTCTAGCGCTCTCCGGCTTCCTTGCGCCGGGCGCCGAGCCCAAGCCCCGGCCAGTCGGCCCGGGACACAACGCCCCCGGCGGCCAGAGCTTCGAGGATTACGAGAGCCACCAGGCCGCCGCCCAGGGCCGTGAACAGCTGGGGGAGCCTGAGGGCCACGCTGACCGGTCCCGGTAGGCTGATAATATAGACGACCGCCGCGGAGAGGAGCAGGTACTTGGCCGCGGCCGCCGCGATGATGGCCAGGTAGACGTTCATCCTCCGCCCGTAGGCGAAGATCAGGACAAGCACGGCGTTCCCGAGCATGATGAAGGGAATGGCCGGCGCCAGGACCGGCTTGAGGACCCCCAGGAAAAAGGCTGTCACGGGCGTGAGGAGACCGATGGCCGCCCCGCCCCACGGACCGATCACCACGCCGGCCGTCAGGAGGATGGCGTTGACCGCCGGCCCCGTCACGGCCTGCCCGAGGCGCAGGCTCTGGAAGGCGATGGCCAGCGCCAGGAGGACGGCCGCTCTGGTCAGCCACCTCAGGCCTCCGGCACGACCCACCGTCTTACGTCCGCCCGCCGGGGGCGCCCCGCCTTCACCCTGCCCTACTCTCGTCGCACTGCTCGTCATCTGTCTCGTCTCCCTTCGTCTTTGTCCACCTCAAGCGTCCCGGATTGCCCGAAGGCCGTCAGAGCGCTTCTCACGATGACCCCCGGGAGGGAGCCCAGCCGGCCGGTCAAGGCCCCCACATGGTCGGTGTCGCCATCCACGATAAGGGCGATCACCGATACCCCGCGGTCGCGGTAGGGGATGCCCATCCGGCCGACGATGAGGTCAGAGAAGGCCGTCAGGACCTCCTGCACCCGGGACGCGGATGTCCTCGGGCTGGTCACGACGATGCCGACAACGCCGATCCGGCGTGTGCCACCAATGTCCTTGGCGCTCATATCCTGCCTCCGTTTCTCGCTGCGCGCTGACAAAAAACGGGCCCTCTCCGGGGAGAGGGCCCGCTCGCCGGCGAACCTCGACCGCGAGCCCGCGCCGCCGCCCGAAAGGGCCGCGGGCGCCGGTCTCCAGCGGTCTTCCATCTCCCTCGGCTTCAGCGTCGTCTTCTTACCAGCCTGGCCTCAGGACCCGTATGTCCTGCATCCGTCCCTGGCGCCGCTCCGCCGCCCTACACCCGCTTTCTCGGCGTGTAGTGCGTGTGGAGCAGGTGGTGCGACTTCTCACCCAGCGGCTCGCCCAGGAAGTCCTCGTAAATCTGCTTGATGGCCGGGTTCTCGTGGGACTTCCGGATCGGCATCCGCCGGTCCTCGCGGTAGATGGCGTCGATGCGCTGCTCGCGGACGGCGTTGGTCGTCCTTATCGGCTGGCCGCCGCCGCCGATGCAGCCGCCGGGACAGGCCATGATCTCGACGAAGTGGTAGTCACCCTCGCCGCGGCTGATGCGCTCCATGAGCTCCTTGGCGTTCGCCAGCCCGTGAGCGACGGCCACGTTGAGTTTGGTTCCGTCGAGGTCGATGGTCGCCTCCTTGATCGCCTTCATGCCCCGGACCTCGACAAAGTCGAGGTTCTCGAGCTCCTTCTTCGTCACGAGCTCGTAGGCCGTCCGGAGCGCGGCCTCCATCACGCCGCCCGTGGCCCCGAAGATGGCTGCGGCCCCCGTCGACAGGCCGAGGGGCTTGTCGAACTCCTCCTCCTCGAGCCGGTCGAAGTCGATGCCGGCCTGCCGGAACATGCGTCCGAGCTCTCGCGAGGTCAGGACGACGTCAACGTCCCGGTAGCCGCTCGAGTTCATCTCCGGGCGGGCGGCCTCGAACTTCTTGGCCGTGCAGGGCATGATGGAGACCACGAAGACCTTGGCCGGGTCGATGCCGAACTTCTCGGCGTAGTAGGTCTTGGCCAGGGCGCCGAACATCTGCTGGGGCGACTTGCAGGTCGAGACGTTCGGCAGGAGCTCCGGGAAGAAGTGCTCGATGAACTTGATCCAGCCCGGACTGCAGGAGGTCAGAAGGGGTAGGGTCCCGCCTGTCGTCAGCCGGTGGATGAGCTCGGAGCCTTCCTCCATAATGGTGAGGTCGGCGGTGAAGTCAGTGTCGAAGACCCGGTCGAAGCCGAGACGCCGGAGGGCCGCCACCATCTTTCCGGTGACCAAGGTCCCCGCCGGCAGCCCGGCCTCCTCGCCGAGCGTGGCCCGGATGGCCGGGGCGGTCTGGACGACAACGTGCTTCTCGGGGTCGGCCAGGGCCTCCCAGACCTCCTCGGTGTCGTCGTGCTCGGTGATGGCCCCGACCGGGCAGGCGTGGACGCACTGCCCGCAGAGAGAGCAGACCACGTCGATCATCGGATTGTCGTAGGCCGGCACGACCACAGCCTCGTGGCCGCGGTAGGCCGGGAAGAGCGCCCCGACTCCCTGGACCTCGCTGCAGGTGTAGACACAGCGCCGGCAGACGATGCACTTCGACGGGTCGCGGACCAGGGACGGGGTCGAGGTGTCCCGGGGTAGGTCCTTCTCCCGTCTCGAGAAGCGGACGTCCCTGATGCCGAGCTCCTGGGCCAAGGCCTGGAGCTCACACTTCATGTTCCGGGCGCAGCCGAGGCAGTCCTGGGGGTGGCGGGAAAGCATGAGCTCCACTATCACCTTCCTCGCCTCGCGCACGGCCGGCGTGTTGGTCCGGACGACCATGCCCTCGGCCACCGGGAAGGCGCAAGCCGCCTGGAGGGTGCGGGATTTCTCGACCTCGACGACGCAGACCCGGCAGACACCCTTGATGTCCTGGTCGGGGTGATGGCACAGGGTCGGGATGCGGACTCCAGCCTTCTCGGCCGCCTGCAGGATGGTGCTCCCCGCCGGGACCTCCACTTGGGTTCCGTTGATGGTCAACTTGACGTTGGACACTGCCTCACACCCCCTTCCCGGCCGCCAGGGAGACCGCCGGTGAGGCAAGAGCGCGGCAGGTCCCCGTAGGACAGCGCTTCTCTTTGATGTGCGCGTCGTACTCCTCACGGAAGTACTTGAAGGTGGTCATGACCGGCACGGGAGCCGCCTGACCCAGCGGGCAGAGGCAGGCCGCGGCCATGGTCCGGGCGAGAGCTTCGAGGTTCTCGATATCCTTCGGGGTGGCCTCGCCCGTCGTGATCCTGGTCATGATCTCGTGGAGGCGCATCGTCCCCTCGCGGCAGGGCACGCACTTGCCGCAGGACTCGTGCTCGAAGAACCGCGAGAAGACCCGGGCGATATCGACGATGCAGTGCGTATCGTCCATGATGAGGAGAGCGCCCGACCCGAGGGCCGACCCGACCTTGGCCAGCTCGTCGTAGTCCATGGGCACGTCCAGGAGCTCGGCCGGGAGGCACCCGCCCGAGGTTCCGCCCGTCTGGGCCATCTTGAAACCGCGTCCCTCGGGGATGCCGCCGCCGATGCCGTAGATGACCTCCCGGAGGGTGATACCCATCGGGACCTCGATGAGCCCCTCGTTGACGATGTCCCCCGTGAGCGTGAAGACCTTGGTGCCGGGCGAGCCCTCCGTCCCGAGGGTCCGGTACCACTTCGCCCCGTGCGAGATGATGGGGGCCACGTTGGCCAGGGTCTCCACGTTGTTGATGACCGTCGGCTTCCCGAAGAGCCCGACGTCGGTCGGGTAGGGGGGCTTGAGGCGCGGCTCGCCGCGCCCGCCCTCGAGGGACTCGAAGAGCGCGGTCTCCTCGCCGCAGACGTAGGCTCCGGCGCCGACGCGGACCTCGATGTCGAACTCGAGACCGGACCCGAAAATGTCCCGCCCGAGGAGGCCCATCTTCCGCGCCTGCTTGAGGGCTGTCTCCAGCCGCTCGATCGAGAGGGCGTACTCGCCCCGGATGTAGACGTAGCCCTTCTTCGCTCCTACGGCATAGGCGGCAATGGTCATGCCTTCAATGACGCTGTGGGGGTCGCCTTCGAGAATGAGCCGGTCCTTGAACGTGCCCGGCTCGCCCTCGTCGGCGTTGCAGACCACGTACTTGACGTCGCCCTTGGCCCGCGCCGCGAACTCCCACTTGAGGCCTGTCGGGAAGCCGGCGCCGCCCCGGCCGCGCAGGCCGGAGGCCTTGAGCTCGGCCACAACGTCGGCCGGGGTCATCTCGGTCAGGGCCTTGCCCAGGGCCTGGTAGCCCCCCTGGGCGATGTACTCTTCGATGGACTCGGGGTCGATGACCCCGCAGTTCCGGAGAACCACGCGGACCTGCCCGCGGAAGAAGTCCATCTGGGGCACGGTCTGGACGGCTTTCTCCACCGGCTGGCGGTAGATGAGCCTCTCAAGACGCCTACCCTTGAGGAGGTGCTCCTCAACGAGCTCCGGCACATCGTCCGGAGTAACCCGGCAGTAGAGGACACCCTCGGGATAGACGACCACGGTCGGCCCCTCTTCGCAAAGGCCGAAGCATCCGGTCTCGACAACCTTGACCTCGGCGCCGAGACCGCGGCCCTCGAGCTCACTCACCAGCCGCTCGCGGACGGCCTGACTGCCCTTCAGGGCGCAGTTGGTGCCCGCGCAGACCAGAACGTGAGCGCGGTAGAAACTCATGGTCACCCCTCCTTGTCCTCTCACCTGTACTCCTGGATGACGGCCACGACGCTCTCCGGCGTGAGGTTCCCGTAGACGCGGTCCTCGATCATCACCGCCGGGGCCACACCGCAGACGCCGAGACAGCTCACTTTCTCCAAGGTGAAGCGTCCGTCGGGCGTCGTCTCCCCGAAGCTCACGCCGAGCTCGCGGATAAGCGCGTCGATGACCTCCTGGGCTCCCTGAACATGGCACGGAGCGCTCTCGCAGACCCGGACCATATAGCGGCCTTTGGGCCTGGTGTAGAAGAGCGAGTAGAAGGTCGCCACGCCGTAGACCCGGCTGAGCGACAGCCCGAGACCGAGAGCCACCCGCTCGAGGGCCTCCTGCGGGAGGTAGCCCAGGCTGTCCTGGACCTCTCGCAGAACCGGCAGGAGCGCTCCCTCACGTGTCCGGTGCTTGGCGACTATCTTGTCGACCAGGGCCGTATCGACCGCTTTCTTCACCTCTCTAGCCATCCTCTCACCTCCCGGTTGGCCGGTCAGTCGGCCGCTTTCTCCCGCCTCGGGAGATAGCGACCCCGGGGCGTGTAGGTGGTGTGGAGAAGCTCGTGGGACTTGTGTCCCAGGGGCTTGCCCAGGAACTCGGCGTAGATAGCCTTGATGGCCGGGTTCTCGTGCGACTTGCGGATGACCATCCGCTCATCCGCCGTGTAGATGCCCTCGATGCGCCTCCGGCGAACCTCGAGGTCAGTCGGGATGGGCTGTCCTCCGCCGCCGATGCAGCCGCCGGGGCAGCACATTATCTCGATGAAGTGCCAGCCGCTGTCGCCCGCCCGCACCCGATCGAGGACCTTCCTGGCGTTGGCCAGGCCGTGGGCCACGGCGACCCGTATCTCGGTTCCCTTGAGGTTGACCGAGGCTTCCTTGACCCCGTCGAGCCCGCGGACCGCGGTGAAGTTGACGTCCTTGAGCGTCTCGCCGGTGGCGACCTCGTAGGCCGTTCTGAGGGCCGCCTCCATGACGCCGCCGGTGGCCCCGAAGATGACCGCGGCCCCCGTGGACACGCCGAGAGGGTCGTCGTAGTCCTCCTCCGGCAGGCGCTCGAAGTCGATTCCGGCCTCCTTGAACATCCGGCCGAGCTCGCGGGTCGTCAGGACGGCGTCGACGTCCTTATGGCCGCTGTCGCGCATCTCGGGCCGCTCGCACTCGAACTTCTTCGCCGTGCAGGGCATGACCGAGACGGAGTAAATCTTGGACGGGTCGACGCCCGCCTTCTGGGCGTAGTAGGTCTTCGCCAGGGCCCCGAACATCTGCTGGGGCGACTTACAGGTCGACAGGTTCGGGAGGAGGTCCGGGTAGAAGTGCTCGATGAACTTGATCCACCCCGGGC
>DYFB01000055.1 GCA_020725405.1 Symbiobacterium sp.
CAGGGCCGGCGGCTCACCGAGACCCCGGTGACCACTTTCGGGGGGACCGGGGCGAGGATTACGCGGTAGCCGGTCTCTTCTTCGGTCTCCCGCAGGGCCGCGCCCGCGGGTGTCTCGCCCGGGCGCACGTGTCCCTTGGGCAGGACCGGGTCGGCGTAGCCGCGGACCCAGACGACGAGAAGGTGCGGCTCGTCTTCGTCGAGGCCGAGGGCCACGACGCAGCCGGCGCCTTCGACCTCGGTCACGGCCGGGTCGCGTCTGGCCTCCCACTCCTCCCGGAGGACACCGAACCGGAGGGCGTCGAAGAGATGGCCGCGGACCTCACGGGCCCGCCTGATTCTCGCTTCGACCCGAAAGCCCAGGCTGTGGGCCAGAGCCACCATGCGGGCGTTCCCCGACCACGTCCCCAGACCGACCCGGCGGAGAGGGAGGCGGCGGAAAAGGTAATCGAGCCAGAGCGAGAGGGCTTCGCCGCCGAAACCCTTCCCCCAACAGTCGGCCTCGCAGATATCGAGGCCGACCTCGAGCCAGCCCGACTTCTCATCGACCCAGTAGCGGCTCACCCACCCGATATGCCGGTCGCCGGAGGCTGTTTCTACGGCGAGGTGCGTCCGGACCCGGTCGGGGTCGGCCGCCGCGGCCCGGCACCTCTCGGCGAAGGCCGCCCTGGCGGAGGGCGTATCCTCCAGGGGTTGGACCGGCTCCCAGGGGGCGTCCCATTCCTGCCAGGCCTGATCCGGTCGGGTCCAGCGGACCATGTCGTCGAAGTCCGCCGGGCGGCGGTCCCGCAGGCGGACCAGGGCGCCGCTGATGACCGTCTCCGCGGGGCCGTCCTGCGGTCCGGCCTCAGGGGCCCGGCTCCCGCCGACCGCCATCGTCCGACCCCCCACTTCCTCGCCTCGCTCACGCCCCGCCCGGGCCAGCGCGGCCCGGGCGGGGGACGACGTGCTCTTCGGCGGGGCGGGAAGGAAGACCTGCCCCGGGGCGGCGGGCGCCCGGCTTGGTGCCGGCCGGCGCTCCGCCGGACCGGTCAGACGGCCTCAGTGCTCCAGCGTCCTTGTCCACCCGATGGTCTCGAGGACCGAGCGATGCGGGAAGTACTCGCGGAAGATGCGGTAGTAGAGGAGCTTCTCCTTGGTGTCGAGGAGGAGCCCCGGCCCTATCTCCCGGCCCTGTTCGCGCTCGAGGTCCGCGTCGGAGACGAGGCTGTCGGCGACCCTGAGCATGAGCGACTCGGTCCCCGAGCCCTCGTAGAACTTAGCCTTGGGCCGTTCGACGACAGCCCGCGGCAGCCGGTCGCGGAACGCCTGGCGGAGGAGCCACTTCTCCTGCCCGCTCTCGGGATGTATCTTCCAATCGAGCGGGACGCCCATGGCGAAAGCGACGAGGTCGGGGGCTGAGAGGGGGACCCGGGCCTCGAGTCCATGGGCCGCGGTCATGCGGTCGACCCTCTGGAAGCCGTTCGCGTGCCCGCCCTCGAGCAGGGTCACGAGCTCCTCGGCGACGCGGCGGCGGGGCTGCAGGGTCTTGAGGTAGGAGTAGCCGGCGAAGAGCTCGTCGCCGCCCTCGCCGCACAGGGCCAGGCTGCACCCGGCCTCGGCGGCCATCCGCCCGACGAGGTAGTTCGCGACCGAGCTGCGCACCAGGGGAGCGTCGAACGACTCGAGATGGTAGATGACGTCCGGCAGGACCTCGCGGACTTCTTCCTCTCCGAAGACCTGCTCGGTGTGCCGTATGCCCAGGTGCCGGGCGACCAGCCGGGCCAGCGGGAGGTCGGTTGAGTCGGCCGTCCCCACGGCGAAGGACCGGAGCCGGTCGGGGCCGAGGCGGCTCGCGGCCGCGGCGGCGACGACGCTGCTGTCGATGCCTCCGCTCAGGAACACGGCGACGGGAGCCGAGTGGCCCTCCTCGAACGAGACGGCACCGCTCCGGCACCCGCGTTCGACGGCTTCTTCCACGAGCCGGGCGAGCTCGACGGCCGCGGCGTCCGCATCCCGGGGGGCGTCGGTGGCCAGGTCGGCCACCCGGGTCACCCGATGGAACTGCCCGTTGACGAAGACGTGCCCGGGCGGGAAGGCCCGGATGTCCGGGCCGAGCGGGCAGAGGGCCTTCATCTCCGAGGCGAAGGCGGCCGGGCGCCCGTCGCGCTCGAGGTAGTATAGGGGGCGGAGCCCCAGAGGGCCGCGGGCCAGGACGATGCTCCCGTCCTCCCACAGGGCGGCCAGGGCGAAAGCGTCCGGGGGATGACCGTCGCAGACGACGACAGCCGGGTCTCCGGCCGGCAGCTCGAACCCGGACCGGGTCGCGGGTCTGCGGCCCGGCCCGGAGAGCGCGGCGGGAAGAGGAACCGCGGTCGGGACCTGGACGGTTCCGGCCAGGACCGCGGGGACGGGGGCTTCCCGCTGCCCGGCCGTGAGGCGGGCCGGACGGACGGAGCGCACCACCCGCGGACGGCCGCGGGCACGATGCCCGAGCCTCCGCTCCATCAGGCGGACTTCGGCCGCCGCCCTCTCACCGGTGGCTATGACGAGATAACCCATTGTATCGCCTCCAAAGGACCATGGTACCCCGGGCCCGGTGGCCTGGTCAAAGCCGCTCTCCCTCCTTCTCCCAGCCTCATCCCCGTCTCACCGCCGTGAGCCCGCCTCACCTGGCGTATCCTCCCTTTCGCGGTAGCTAAGGGACGGGAGCGAGTTGATCGGGGTGCCGGGCACGGGGCGGCTGACCCGGGCGTCGGATGGGCGCGGGCTGACCCGGGCGTCGGATGGGCGCGGGTTGACCCGGGCGTCGGATGGGCGCGGGTTGACCCGGGCGTCGGATGGGGAGCAGGTTGACCGGGGGCGGGCGCGGAAAGGATGAAAAGGGGGGATATCATGAACAGACAGCAGGCTCTTGACTTCATGCTCGAGAAGGTCCAGAACTCGAACCTCCGCAAGCACATCCTGGCCGTCGAGGCCGTCATGCGGAAGCTCGCCGCCCGGCTCGGAGAGGACGAGGAGAGGTGGGGCCTCGCTGGGCTCCTCCACGATATCGACTACGAGACGACCAAGGACAGCCCGGAGCGGCACAGCCTTGTCGGGGCCGAGATGCTCGAGGAGGCGGGGGTCGAGCGGGAGATAGTGGAGGCCGTCCGGGCCCACAACGACCATCACGGTCTTCCCCGCGAGAGCAAGATGGCCAAGGCTCTCCACGCCGCCGACCCGCTGACCGGTCTCATCGTAGCCGCGGCCCTCGTCAGCCCGACCAAGAGACTCTCTGGCATCGACACCCAGTTCGTCCTGAACCGGTTCGGCGAGAAGGCCTTCGCCCGGGGAGCCCGGCGCGAGCCGATGCTGGCGGCGAAGACCGAGCTGGGTCTTGACCTCGAGGAGCTTGTCCAGATCGGCCTGGAGGCGATGCAGGGCATCGCCGGGGACCTGGGCCTCTGAAGGTGAAGACCAGGCCGGAGCTTCGGCTGGGACCGGGCGAACTCCTCGGCACCGTCAGCGTCCTGCGCGGTGGCCGCGTCCTGGTGGCCGGCGACCGGAACCGGCCGCTTCTCGCGATCCCTCCCGACCTGGCCGTCGAGGCGGGGGTCATGCACGGGGACACGGTCGTCGCCCGGCGCATCCGCCGCCGGGGCCGGGCGGTGCCCGCCGCCTCTGCGGAGAACGACAGGGCGACAAGGAACCTGCCGGCGGGGCAGGTCGTACGGGTCCTCCGGCGGGCCGCGCAGGCCGTCGTCGGCACCTACGAGCGCTCCGGCCGAGAGGAGTGGGTCGTTCCCGACGACTGGCGCCTCGGGCCGCGGGTGACCGTCCGCGGCGGTGCCCTCGGCGCCCCGCCCGGGGAGAAGGTGGTTGTGGCTCTATCGAGCTACCCGGGTCCGGGACGCCCGGTTCCGGCCGGCTCGGTCGTCGAGCGGCTGGGCCCGGCTGGCGCGCCGGACGCGGAAACCCTGGCCATCCTGAGGAGCTTCGGCCTCCGCGAGAGCTTCGACCCGGAGGTCCTGGCCGAGGCGGAGCGACTGCCCGGCGAGGTCGGGCCCGACGAACGCGAGGGCCGCCTTGATCTCACGGCCGAGACGGTCTTCACCATCGACGACGCCGAGGCGCGGGACCTCGATGACGCGGTGTCCGTAGCCGGACCGGCCGACGGGCGAGGGTGGCGGCTCGGGGTCCACATCGCCGACGTGGCGCATTATGTCAAGCCCGGAACAGCGCTCGACAAGGAGGCCATGCGGCGAGGCACCAGCGTCTACCTTGTCGACCGGGTCCTCCCGATGTTCCCGCCCCGTCTGTCGAACGGGATTGCCAGTCTGAACCCCTCGGTCGACCGGCTCACGCTGAGCGTCCTGATGGACGTCGACCGCCGGGGACGCGTCACCGGCTATGAACTCCGCCGGTCGGTCATCCGGACGGTCGGCCGGTTGACCTACGATGAGGTGGCCGCCTTCCTGGAACCGGAGTTCGGGGAGACCCTCGCCGATGGCCCGAGCGGGAGCGGAGGAAGCGGCCGGCTGTCCCCAGAGGTCCGCGCCGCGCTCCGCGAGATGGCCGAACTGGCCGGGCTTCTCCGGCGGCGCCGGCTTGCGCGCGGGAGCCTCGACTTCGACATCGCCGAGGAGAAGGTGAGGCTCGACGGCGAAGGGCGACCGCTCGAGGTCGTCCTGCGGCCCCGCAACGTGGCCACCCAGATCATCGAGGAGTTCATGATCGCCGCGAACGAGGCCGTAGCCGACTTCCTCCTCTGGAGCGGTGTGCCATATATGGCCCGGATACACGAGGAGCCGTTCCCGGACGACCTCGAGGCTCTCCGGACCAGCCTGGCCCCGCTGGGCTACCGCGTCCCCACGCGGGCCCCGCGCGCGGCGGACCTTCAGGCCATCCTCGAGGCCTCCCGGGGCCGTCCCGAGGGGCCGGAGGTCCACTCGGCCCTTCTGCGGGCCCTGCCTCAGGCCCGCTACAGCGCTGTCCGGCATCCGCACTTCGCCCTGGCCTCACCCAACTACCTTCACTTCACCTCACCCATCCGCCGGTATCCGGACCTGACGGTCCACCGGCAGGTAATCGCGGTTCTCGAGGGACGGAGACACGACGAGCCGGCCGGGACCGCCGCGCCCGAGGTCTGGCTCGAGGCCGTAGCCGAGGCCTGCTCCAGGGCGGAGCGAACCGCCGAGCAGGCGGAACGGGAAAGCCTCCGGCTCAAGAAGGCCGAACTGGCCCAGTGCCTTCTGGGGTGGGAGGACGACGGGGTCGTCGTCGATGTCTTTGATTTTGGCACCTTCGTCCGGCTGCCCAACGGTGTCGAGGGACTCATCCCGGCTGAGGGACAGGGGGCCGGCCGGCTGAGGGCCGGCGACCGGGTGAAGGCCCAGATCGTCCGGGTGGACGTCTCCAGGCGCCGGGTCGAGCTCGCTCTCCGAAGTTCCGCGTGCGCCGAGGGACGAAGTGGAGTAAAGTAAGTGCGCCGAGCCACGAAGTGAAGTAAAGTAAGTCGAGGAATTCTCTCTCGCGTTCCTTTCTGGTCCGGAACGAGGGTCGGTCAGTTGTGAACTCCCCGAGAGTAAGCGGAAAGAACAGAGCCAAAGACAGGGCGGATGACGGCCGCCGCGTGGTCGCCGAGAACCGCAAGGCCCGACACGACTACTTCATCGAGGAGACCTACGAGGCCGGGATGGTCCTCACCGGGACCGAGGTCAAGTCCCTACGGGCCGGACAGTGCAATCTGCGCGACAGCTACGCCGAGATTCGCGACGGCGAGGTCTACCTCGTCAACAGCCACATTTCAGCCTACAAGTACGGCAACCGGTTCAACCATGACCCGGAGCGGCCGAGGAAGCTGCTCCTGCACCGGCACGAGATACGGCGCCTGGCCGGGCGGGTCAGGGAGAGAGGCTACACTCTCATCCCGCTGCGCGTCTACTTCAGCGGACCGCGGGCCAAGGTCGAGCTGGCCCTGGCCCGGGGCAAGCATTCTTACGACAAGCGCCGCGACATCGCCGAGCGGGACGCCCGCCGGGCCATCGAACGCGCCCTCCGCGGACGGGGCGACGACTCCAGGTGATCCCTTCAAGAGAGCGGTCGACGCCCGCGGTCGACGCTCGCGGTCGACGCTTCGAAAAGCGATCCGATGCCTTCGAAAAGCAAGGTCGATTGTGATATAATAAGCATCCCTCGACGCGGCCTGGTTGCGGTGGGGGACTCGACGAGCCGAAAAGGATCGAGCCAGAAAGGAGTTGGGGGCGAAACAGATTCGACACGGGTCAGTGAGGGTAGTGGCAGCAGGCCGAGCGCCCGTGCCTCGTAAATCCACGGGAACAAAGTAACTGCCGACGAGAGCTACGCTCTAGCCGCTTAATGCGGCTACGTCCTCCGGACCTCCGCCTGTAGGGTCCGACCAGGGCGTCACAGATGCAGGCTGACCCGGCGGAAAGGCCTGGAGCCGCCGGGGACACCGACGGGCTAGTCCGCTCCGGCCGGGCTTCCAAGGGCCGGAGAACGGGCGAACCAAGCACTCGGAAGCTAAGCTTGTAGAAGCCGCTGCTCGCGCACCTGTGGACGCCGGTGCGATTCCGGCCGCCTCCACCAGAGAAGAACGCGCCCCTCCCCGAGCGGCACCTCGTGCGCCGTCAGTTCATCGGGAGGTGGCGCTTTTTTACGTGACTTCTCTTCTCACCCACCCTCTCCACAAACTAGCTGCGCGGCGCGGCATGGGCGGTGACAGGAGTGGCCTCCCGGATGCCGAAGCACCTCCAGGCGATTGCGGGCGTCCCCGGTCTCCGGTGAGGCCGGGACGGCCGCGAGCGGCGAGACCGAACGGCTCAGGAGGCGGCCATCCGTGCCTATCAGCGACAACCGCGACAAGACCAAGATAATCTCGATGCAGGAGCCGGGAGCGGAGGCCGGGCCCCGCGAGATTCTCCAGCGGGTCTACCTCGCTCTCGAGGAGAAGGGCTACAACCCCGTGGCCCAGATAGCCGGCTACCTCCTTTGCGGCGACCCCGTTTACATAACCACCCACCAGGATGCGCGGACCCTAATCCGCCAGCTTAACCTCCAGGAGGTCATGGAGGAGCTCGTCCGGTACTACATCGAAGGCCGCTAACCGGGTTAAGAGCTAGAGGGCTCTTCCATTACCTCCCCCCATGTCCGGCTTGCCGGGCCACATCCTGACCGTTGCATCATGGTCACCGTATCCGGTTGCCCCTGTGGCCAGTCCTGAGAGCAGGGCACGCCCCACGGTCGACGTCTAGCAGCTTATGAACCGCGTCCGGTCAATATCTGAGAAGAAGGCCGACTGCATAGGCACGTTGTGCAGGATTTTGTAAACTACGGTCGAACCGGGCTCTAGCTGCGGATGGCAGCGCCGGCTCGGCCCTTGCTCGTCCCTTGCCGCGCTTCCGTCCGGACCTGCGGGGGTTCGCGCCGTGCGCCCAAAACCGGTTCGCCTGCTCTTGGCGGTCATGGTCGCCGCCGTGCTCCTGCCGACCGTGTCGGCCTTCGTCTCCGCCTCGGCCGGACCTATCACCCTCATCATCAACGGCCGCGTAATCCCGACCGACGTTCCCCCGATGCTTGTCGCCGATCGGACCCTTGTTCCGATACGGGTCGTTTCCGAGCATCTCGGCGCCGTCGTCGAGTGGCACGATTCGACCCGGACGGTCACCATCGTCTCCGGCGTCAGCCGTATCGTCCTCACCGAGGGTCAGGCCAGAGCAACCATCGACGGCCAGCCGATCATCCTGGATGTCGCGGCCCGACTCGTGTCCAACCGCATCATGGTCCCTATCCGCTTCGTCTCGGAAGCCCTGGGCGCTCAGGTCGAATGGGTCGCCGCCAAACGGCAGGTCGTCGTCACCTACACCCGGGTAAGCCCGGTCGTGCGGCAGGTGTCCTGGGCCGAATCGCCGGGGGCGGCCCGCTTCGTTTTCGTCACGAGCGGCCCCGCCGCCTACTCGGTCAAGACACTGGCCCGTAGCGGAGCCTACCCGGACCGCATTCTCGTCGATGTCGAAAAGGCCGACCTCGAGCTCCCGGCCGAGGTCACCGTGGGCGTGGCCGGCGTGGAGCGGATACGGAGCTTCACCCAGGAAACCGACCGCGGGCGTCTGGCCCGCATCGTCCTCGATACGACCGAGCCCCTATCGTTCCGGGCCTGGGCGACGTGGGAGCCCGGCGCTCCGGCGCTCCAGCCCGGCGACCTGCCCGCCGATCTCAGCGGGGGTCTCGGGGCGATCGTCATCGACATCCAGTACAAGGTTCTCGGGGTCGAATACGTCGGCGAACCGGGTTCCGAGCGAGTGGTCATCCGCCTAAACGGACCGGCCGAGCACAACCTCTGGGAGGCGACCAACCCGTGGCGGATTGTGGTCGACCTGCGGGGGGTTACGCTATCGAGCTCCCTCACCCAGCGGACCATCCCCGTCGGCCAGGCCGGGGTCTCACAGATCAGGGTGGCCCAGTTCCAGGTTAACCCGGACGTGGCTCGGGTCGTCCTGGACACCGACCGCAGCTTCCCCTACACGCTCATTCACGAGGGAGACAGCATCGTTATCTACCTCGGCGGCGCCTCCGTCGTCACCGGGTTTGGCTACGATTCGACGGACCGCGGCGGAAGATTCACGGTCTCGGCCGACCGCCCGCTGGTCGGGTCGGTCGAGCGCCTGGCCTACCCTGACCGCCTCGTCCTTACCGTTCACGGGGCGCGCTTCGGCGATCAGTTCACGGGAGGCGGCACGTTCCAGGTAGGCGACAGCCTCGTCCAGTCGGTGCGCTACGAGGAGTCCTCGCAGTACCGGACGGTGACCTTCACCTTCCTGCTGGCCGCGCCCGGCGTCGGCGCCGGGGCGCCCGTCGCCACCGCTTCCGGTCTCACCCTCGACGTCCTGCGGTCGGCCCTCGCGGGGAAGATCATCGTCATCGACCCGGGTCACGGGGGGAACGACCCGGGGGCCATCGCGCCGAACGGCCTTCGTGAGGCCACCCTGACCCACAGCATCGCCGACATCCTCATCGAGAAGCTGCGGGCGGCCGGAGCCTCGGTCTACCGTACCTGTCTTGCGAACGAGAACCCGGACAAGTACGATCGGGCCGCGGTGGGGAACGCCGTCGGGGCCGACGTCTTCGTCTCCATCCACCTCAACGCGAACAACCGAGCCGGGGTGTGCGGGACCGAGGTCTACTACAGCGACACCCACCCTGACAGCCAGCGGCTCTCCGAGATCATTCTAAGGCATCTGGTCGGCCGCCTCGGCCGCCCCAACGGGGGAACGCGGTACATGCCCGCCTTCCCCGTCGTCCGGGAGCCCCGCATGCCCTCGTGCCTTATCGAGACTCTGTACATGACCAACCCCGACGACCTGGCTCTCATCATGGACCCCGGGACCAAGGAGAAGATAGCGCAGGCCGTCTTCGACGGTCTCCGGGAGTTCTTCTCCAGCCCGTAGCCCGCCGCGCCGATCTCGGCGTCCCGCCGGGACGCCGGTCGCGCCGGGTCCGCGCGAGGTCCACCGGCGAAAACCTCTGCTACGGATACGTTTACCCTGCTATAATGGTAGTCACGCCGGCGGACGGGCCGGGCTGGAGCCGCGGCGGGTGCTGTGCCCTCCCGGCGGCTCGGCGGATATTAATGTTGGGGCGGTCGATGACCCGCTGTGCGGGAGGCGCCCGGCTCGGATGCCGCCCGGCTCGGATGCCGCCCGGCTCGGATGCCGCCCGGCCGCGGGAGGCGCCCGGGCCTGTGACCGTCCCGACCGGAGGTGACCCCGTGACCGTCCCGAGGCCAGTCCGGCGCCCGACCGTGGGGCTTTTCGATTCCGGGGTCGGGGGTCTCAGCGTCCTCCGGCGGATGCTGGAGGTCGCCTCACCGCCTTGGGGCCGTATCGTCTACCTTGCCGACCTCGCCCATTTCCCCTACGGACCCCGCCCGCTCGATGAGGTTCGGCGTCTCGCTCTGGCCGGAGTGGACCTCCTGGCCGGACGCGGGGCGGACGTCGTGGCCGTGGCCTGCAACACGGCGGCGGCCTCCGGAGTGAGGGCCGGCCTGGTCGCATCGCCGGTGCCGGTCCTTGACATCGTCGGCCCCGGGGCCCGGGACGCGGCCGAGACCGCGCGGCGGACCGCCGCCTCGAGGGTCCTCGTCCTCGGGACCGAGGGGACCATCGGCAGCGGTGTCTGGGAGGCGGCGGTGCGCGGCGCCGGCTATCCCGGGCTCCTCGTTGGTTGGGCCTGCCCGTTCCTGGCCAAGCTGATAGAGGAGGGCCGGAACGGACCGGCGGCCAGGGACGCCGTGGAGTCCGCTCTGCGCGGGCTGGCCACCGGTCTGTCGCGGGCGGCTCCCGTCGACGGACCCGTCTCGCCGGTCAGCCCGGGCGATTCCGGCGGGGCGGGCGGCGGTGATGTTGTCATCCTCGGCTGCACCCACTACCCGTTCGCCGCCCCGGTCATCGCCGAGGTCCTGGCCGCCAGCGGGCGCCCGGTCACGCTGGTGGATCCGGCCCGGGCCCTGGTGAGAGAGCTCCTCGCCGTCCTCGGCGGGAGTGCGGACGCGGAGGAAGGCATTGCCTCTACCGGCGCCGAAGAACCGGTCGCCGAGGAACCGGTCAGCGTGAGCTTCCTGACGACCGGCCGGGAGCCCCACTTCCGGCGGCGCGTCGCCGAGCTTCTCGGCGACCGGGACTCGCTCTCCGGTTGAGCCGGCTCTCCCGCCTGCGCCCGCAGGGCGAGGAGCCGGGGCAAAGCGCGGGAGGTGGCGTGTTGAGGATAGACGGGCGGGAGCCCTCCGAGCTCCGAACGGTGAGCATCAGCCGCGGCTTCACTCGCTTCGCCGAAGGGTCGGTGCTGATAAAGGTAGGAGACACCTGGGTTGTCTGCAACGCCTCCGTCGAAGACCGGGTCCCCCCGTTCCTCAGGGACTCGGGCCGCGGTTGGGTCACGGCCGAGTACGCCATGCTCCCCCGGGCAACACCCGAACGGCGGGGCCGCGAAACGGGGCTTGTCAGCCGCTCGGCCGGCCGGTCCCTCGAAATCCAGCGCCTCGTGGGCCGCAGCCTCCGGGCTGTCGTGGACCTCGATGCTCTGGGGGAGAGGACCATCGTTCTTGATTGTGACGTTATCCAGGCCGACGGCGGGACGCGGACCGCCGCGGTCACCGGCGCCTTCGTCGCCCTGTTCGACGCCTGCCTCAAGCTGAAGGCCGACGGCGCTGTCTCGACCTTTCCCTTGACCGATTATGTTGCCGGGGTGTCGGCCGGCATCCTCAGGGGAGAGCCGGTTCTTGACCTTTCGTTCCCGGAGGACAGCGAGGCCGCCGTGGACCTCAACGTGGTCATGACCGGCGGCGGCCGGCTCGTCGAGGTCCAGGGGACGGCGGAGCGGGGAAGCTTCAGCGAGGACGAGCTTGGGTCCCTTCTGACCCTGGCCCGGACCGGGTGCGAGCGGCTGGTCGCGGTCCAGCGCGAGGTCTTGGGCCCGGACGCCGCGAACCTCCGCGCCCCGGCCCTGCCGGCCGGGCCGCGGTAGGGCGGTGATGGGCGGAGCGGGGAGGGCGGCGGTGGGAGAGAAAGTGGGGGAGGCAGGGGTGGGAGAGAAGTGAGGGACAGAAGGGAAGGGAGACAAGAGAATGTCTCCCCGAGAAAACATACTTCCCGACGGGAAGTATGTTTCCGGGAGATGAGCCATCCTTGACCCGCATGTCCCCGACTCACGTGTCCCCGACTCACGTGTCCCCGACTCACGTGTCCCCGACCCGCATCGACCGCGTCGTCGTGGCCGCGACGACCAATGAGAACAAGCTCCGTGAGACCGCCCCGGTTCTTGACCCGGCTCTCCGGGCCCTTAGCCTGGAACTCCGCCTCCTCGACCCCCGGGCTGCGGCCGTCAAGGAGGACTGGGCCACCTTCGGCGGGAACGCGGCCGCGAAGGCGCTCGCCGCCGCGGCCGGACAGGGCTGCGTCGCCCTCGGTGAAGACTCCGGGCTCGAGGTCGAGGCTCTCGGCGGCGAACCGGGGGTGCGCTCCGCCCGCTTCAGCGGCGGCGGCCCGGACGAGAACAATCGGCTCCTCCTCGAGAGGATGTCCCGGATACCGGCCGGGCGACGCGAGGCTCGCTTCCGGGCTGCGGTGGCTCTCAAGGTCCCGGGAGGACCGCTCTTCCTGGCTCAGGCCTTCACCAGGGGCGAGATCCTGACCGAGCCGAGAGGCCGGGGCGGCTTCGGCTACGACCCGGTTTTCCTATCGTGGGACCTGGGCCGGTCCTTCGCCGAGGTCGATCCAGGGGAGAAGCAGCGCGTGAGCCACCGGGCCAGGGCTCTTCGAGCTCTTCGCGGCTACCTCTTCGAGGCGTTCGCCTGGCTCGACTTCCCGGCCCCCGAGGGACTCGTCCCAGGCCATGATTGGTGCGTTCAGGCCTTGACCGCCAGCGGCGGCCCCGACGGCCTTCTCCGGCACTCGCTGGCTGTCGCCCGGGGCTGTCGGGAGGCGGCCTTCCTGCTGGTTGAGGCCGGCCGGCCCGTCGACCCGGCCGTGGCCTCGGCCGCGGGGCTGCTTCACGACATCGGCAAGACGCCTGGCCTCGCTGGCGGTCCGGACCTCCCCACTGCCGCCCCGCCGGGTCTGACGCCCCACGCCTGGCGCTCGGGCCTCTGGGCCCGGGCGAAGGGGCTCCACCCCAGGCTCGCGCGTTCGGTCACCGTCCACGGGCTTGACTCCATGGTCTCTCCCATCCATCACCCGCGAACGGCCGAGGATCGTATCCTGATGCTCTGCGACAAGGTCATCAGGCTATCTTATGTCGGACTCCGGGAGCGGCTCGAGGACCTCCGGCGGAGGCACCCGGACATCGCCGACCTGATCGGGGAAGCCGGGCCGCGCCTCGCCGAGCTGGAGAGCGGTCTGGCCGCGCAGGCTGGCCTGGACCCCGCCCTCTTCCGTGAGCGGCTCGAGGCCGTCTTCACTTCGGTCACTGTCTTCCCGGCCTCGGCCACGGCGGCCGACGTGGAGACCGTCCTCCTGGCCAGCGACGGCCACAGGGGTCCGGACGGCTCCGCGGAGCCTCGGGCGGCTCCGCGCCCTGAGGGGCCACCGGGCTGAGGGCACTCAGCGCGCCGGCCGCCGGGCCGAGGCGGTTGCACTTGAGGCGCCGGCCGCCGGGCCGAGGCGGTTGCACTTGAGGCGCCGGCCGCCGGGCCGAGGCGGTTGCACTTGAGGCGCCGGCCGCCGGGCCAAGGTGCGTTGACCGCACCGGGCCGCCGGTCTATACTAATCTAGCCGCAGACTGACTTAGGGGACGGGGCGTAGCGCAGTTTGGTAGCGCGCCTGCTTTGGGAGCAGGAAGTCCCGGGTTCAAATCCCGGCGCCCCGACCATCTTTTGGAACGTTCGCTCCACTCATGTCTGCGTTCTGAAGCAGTTTGCCTGCGTTTTGACGCTGTTTTTTCACGGTGCTATACTATAGATTGCCCCTCGGGCTTGCTCTTTGTCTTTCGGGGCAGCTCGTTTGCTCGTTGCCCTTCGGGGCTGCTCTTTGAAAGGACGCGTTGAAAGGACGCGCGTTCAGCGCGCGCGTCGCGCCGAGACCACCGGGCGGGTGTAGCCTAATGGTAGGGCGGGAGCCTTCCAAGCTCCTAGCGTGGGTTCGATTCCCATCACCCGCTCCATCGGGACTGCGAGCGGGCCGGACGGCCCGCTTTGGACGTTGCTTTGGACGTTTTGAACTGCGCCTGTAGCTCAGCTGGACAGAGCGGCTGGCTTCTACCCAGAAGGTCGGGGGTTCGAATCCTCCCAGGCGCGCCAGTTTGGCGGTGGATGTAGCTCAGCCGGTTAGAGCGCCAGGTTGTGGCCCTGGAGGTCGCGGGTTC
>DYFB01000056.1 GCA_020725405.1 Symbiobacterium sp.
CACGGTGAGGGTCGGGCCGTCCAGGGCCACGGGCGGGATGACGGCGTTCACCCGGGAGCCGTCCGGAAGACGGGCGTCGACGTAGGGCTGGCTGAGGTCCACCCTCCGCCCGCTGACGGCGACCATCCGAGCGATGATCTCCAGGACGTGCGCGTCGTCGCGGAACCTCACGGCGGCCCGCTCGAGCCGTCCTCCCCTCTCGACGTAGACCCTTTCCGCCCCGTTGACCATGACCTCGGAGACCTCCGGGTCGGCCAGGAGCGGCTCTATCGGCCCGTACCCGGCTATCTCCTCGAAGAGGCGGGCGACGAGGCCCTCCCGACGCTCCCGGTCGGAGCACAGCCCGTCGGAGACCAGGATCTGCCGGATGGCCCTCCTGACGCTTTCCCGCCCCCGCTCGTCAAGCCGGGCGCGGGCCAGAAGGTCGGGGTAGGCCGCCATCAGCCGGCGGCGGACGGTCTCAAGGAGCCCGTCCGGGTCACGGCCGGGGGCGAGGTCTGAGCCGGGAGCGGGGGCCGCGGTCACCACCGCCGGACGGCCTCCAGGAGACCCCGGAGCCCGGTCGACCTGCGGGCCGGGCCGGCGACCATCTCGCCGAAGACCGGGCAGAACGAGTGGGCCAGCTCGTAGACCGCCCGCGCGACAGGGTGATCCGGCCCGCTCAGGGCCAGGGGGCGGCCCTCGAAGACCGAGCGCTCCACCGCCGGCCGGTCCTCCGGCACGCTGAAGGCCCGATTCCCGGGCCCCGTCCCCAGGAAGGACGCCGCCCGGGCGGCGGGAACCGCCGCCCGCTCGTGGACCTGGTTAAGAACCACGTCCACCCGCCCGGCCGCGCCCGAGGGGCCGAGCGAGTCCAGGAGGAGCCGGCACTGCCGGAGGGAAGCGGCGTCGAGAGAGGAGACGACCAGGGCCGTCGTCGCCTCCTTCAGCGAGTTCCGAACCAGCGGGTTCGACGGGTCGGGAGGCGTGTCGACGATGACGAAGTCGTACCTCTGGCCCGCCAGCCGGAGGAGGTTCGCGAGGTGCTCCCCGCTCAGGAGGTCGCCCGCTTCCGGCCGGGCCGGGGCAAGAACGGCCTCCAGGCGGGACGGCGCGTGGGTGACCACCACCCGCTCGAGATGAGCCGGCTCCAGGTTGGCCGCGTAGGGGACGAGCTCGGCCAGGGTCGGGCTGCCGAGAAGGTCGAGATGAACGGCCGCGTCCCCCGAGCTGAGGTCGAGGTCGAGGAGAAGGACCCGGAAGCCGGTGTAGCGGGCCAGGCTGACGGCAAGGTTCACCGAGATGAAGGTCTTCCCGACCCCACCCTTAGGGCTGATAACGACGATCGTCTGGCGCATCAGAACCTCGGGGCCGGGACCGGGCCGCGGCGGTCCGGCGGGGGACGCGGAGGCGGTGGGAAACGTGGAGGCCGTGCCAAACATGGAGGTGGCGGGAGACGCGGAGGAAGCGGGAGACCACGCCGGGGTCCGGCCCCGCGAGGAAAGCCACCACTCCCGGAGAGTTGACGGGTCCGGCCGCGGCGCCTCCGGCCTGAGCGTCTGAGGCCCGGGCACCTGCGGCCTGAGAGCCTCCGGTCCGGGTAGCTCCGGCCCGAGGGCCTCCGCCCCCGGTGGCCGCGGACCCGGCGCCTCCGGCCCGGTCGAAGCTCCGCCCGCGGCCGACGGCAGGCCCAGAACGTAGACCTCCGGCGGCTTCAGCCCCGGAGGGCTCTCCCAGGCGAGCATGAAAGCCGCCGCCTCCCGCTCGTCGACCACGACGGCGTCAACCGCGGCCGCGGCGACGAGGGCGCGGGCCAGGCCCCCGTCCTCGAGCTGGGCGACGACCGTCATCCGGCCGTCTCGCCGCAGGGAGTCGAGGAAACGGGCGTCGCGGGTGACGGCGACCACCCGCAAGGACTCACGGCCACAAGAAGTCACTCGACCCGTCGCCCCCTCCGCTCAGCTGCTCGAGCCAGGCACCGGTCGTCGGGACCGGAACGCCGGTGTAGCCGCTTACGGCGAAGTACAGCTTCCCGCACTCCGCGGCCAGGACGACCTGCTCGGCCAGCCCGGGGGTGACCCGGAGGAGGACGGCCGCCGGCGGCCCCGGACGCGAACCGAGAACGGACCTAGCGCCGTCCTCGATGATCTCGAGGACCTCGAGACCCTGGGCGAGACACCGCGACGTCCCGCGCACCACCACGTACAGATCGAGATAGTCGCCGCGGCCCACCCCTAACCAGCCTCCGAGAACCACCTCCTGGGGCAGGACGAGGGCCCGCTCCTCGGGGGCCAGGGAGGCCCGGTACTCACCCGGACGCGAGCCGCTCACGAGGCTCGCGGCCAGGAGCTGCTCCCCCGCTGCCCGCGGAACGAGGCTCACCAGCCCGACGGCCTCGGCCGCCCTCCGCACCGCGGTCGGGTGCACGGCGACCGCCGGGAGGAGCACGGTCTTGACCAGCGACGGGTCGATGACGGTGTAGGCGGGAAAATCCCGGGCGGCGACCACGACCGGGACCGAACGCGACAATCCGGTGAGGTAGGTGTGGGCCAGCACCCCCGCCACGACGGCGCAGGCCAAGGCCAAAGCGAGGTAGCGGGCTCGAGCCGGCACGGACCACTTCAACGGCCAGTCTCCTCCGGTTTCGGCGGCCTAGGCAGCCGCCGGAGACCTCAACGCGGGAGTCGGGACCGGTCCGGCCGACGCCGGAGCGTGACCAGATTCTAGGAGACCCTCCGCGGCGGGTCAAGGGGGATTCGTTCGACCCCTTCCCCGACGGGTCGCGCCCGGCGGCCGGATTCGACTCAGCCTCCCGGTGTCCGCCCGGCGCGCGAACTCATGGCCGAAAGTGCTTACGACCGTCGACGCCCTTCACCGAAGGACGGAGCGACCCCGGAGGAGAACCGGCCGGGCTTGCCGGGAACGCCACAGGTCCGGCGGGGGGAGGTGAAGACCATGCCGACGACAAGAGGCCCGGGGCGGACGCCGACCCTGATCGTCGCCCTGCTCCTTGGGCTCGCCTCGACCCTCGGGCCGGGCGCCGGGCGCGCGGAGGGCGCCCTAGGCGGCCGGTCCTCCGACATCTCCGGGCACTGGGCCGCGACCTACATCACGGTTCTCCGGGAGGAGAATGTCATCACGCCCTGGGCCGGACCGCTCGACCCCGCGCCGGACGGCCGCCAGCGGGCCTGGCTCTTCCTCCCCGACGCAAGCGTCGCGCCGGCCGACTTCGGCACGTGGCTCGTCAACGTCCACCCGGGAGAGGGTCTCTTCCCGCCGCCGGCCGTCGCTGTCGCTCTCGCCGGCAGCGGCAGGCCGGAGCTCGCCTTCCGCTCAAGCCAAGCCTCGGCGTCAGCCTGGGCGGCCCCGGCCTCCGCCGGGCGACCCGCCCCGGTCCTGCTGCGGCAGGACGCGGTCGCGGTGCTGGTGGAGGCCCTGGGCCTCGCCGACTTCGCCCGCCGGATGGACGCCGAGCTCGCCGCCACCTACCTGCGGCAGTTCCGCGACGGGTCGAGCATCCCGCCCGGGCACCGCCAGCTCCTGGCCCTGGCCGTGCGCCTCGGGATAATCGAGGGCTACCCCGACCGCACCCTGCGGCCCCGCCAGGCGATGACCAGGGCCGAAGGAGCCACCGTCATCTACCGCTGCTGTCTCCTGCTCGCCGAGGCCGACCCGAACCCTTTCTCGCCCGACGGCGACGGCGTGGAGGACGTGACGCTCTTCCGGCTCGGGTCTCTCCGGAACCGCAACGCCCGGGGCTGGGGCCTGACCGTCTACGACGCCGCGGGAGAGCCCCGGCGCTCGGTGGGGTCGGCCCCCAACGGCCCCCCACCTCAGGCCCTGACCTGGGACGGGACGGACGAGCGCGGAATCGTCCTGACTCCCGGAATCTACTACTACCGCGGCTGGCTCCGGGACAGGAACGGCCTTGTCCACCTCTCGACCCTGAAGCCTGTGGAGATCGAGGAGAAGTGGCTCCGGGGCTCCGTCCACCCCGTCCTCGTCCTGCCCGGCGAGACGGTCCGGCTCGCGGCCGCCGCCGGTGGGGCGCCGGCCAGGGTGAGCGCCGCCCTCTCCTCCTTCCCCGCCGCCGGTCCGGTCGAGCTCGAGCCGGGAGGCGGGAGGCGGGAGTGGGCGGCCTCGTTCCGCGTGCCGGACTCCTCTCCTCCCGGCCCGTGCCTGGTGACCTTCACGGCCCACTATCGCGCCGGGTCCCGGACGGCCACGGCGACCTTCGAGGTCGGGAGCCTGGCCGTCTCCGGAACGCTCAGACCGAACCCGGCCGGCGGCGGGCAGGTGGTGAGGGTGACGGCCTCCACCAATCTTCCCGCCCGAAGCGCCGAGGCGGCCTTCCACCTCCCCGGCGGAATCCTGACGACGGCGCTGGTCCCGGCCCGGCCGGAAGGCCTCGACCGGGACTTCGCCGGTCAGGTCCCGCTTCCGCCGGATACGCCCGAAGGGCGCTACCCGGTGACCCTTCTCGCCGCGCGAGGGGCCCTGACCGCCAGAGCGACCCTCTGGCTCGACGTCACCGAGTCCGGCGGCGGCCTCGTCTTCTTCCTGAGCGGCTGACAGTGAGCGGTAAGCGGCCGGCGGGGGCCGGCTCCGGCCGTCCTCCGCCGGTCCGCGCCGCGCGCGGGTGGGTTCAATCCGCCGGACCAAGCGGTTCCAGGGAGCACAGGCAGTTGTAGTAGGCCGCCTGAGTCCCCATATCGGCGACGTCGTCGGGGGTGAGGAGGTTGGCCGAGGCCGGTATCCCGCCGGCGTGGCCGGCCGGACCCCCGGAGTAGATGACGACCGTATCCTCGCGCAGGCCGTCGTCGTGGACGAGATGGGCGACAAGCTCTCCCTGGTCCGAGCGGACCTTGACCGTGCATCCGTCTTCGAAACCGAGGCGGCGCGCGGCCCCCGGGCTGACGAAGACGGCCGGGAGGTCCGAGCCCCGCGAGGTCGCCCGGAGGACCCGGTCGTAGAACTGAGAGTGAAGGCTCAGGCGGTGCTGGGGGGTGAGGAGGTGGAAAAGGACCTCCCCCTCTCCCCGGCCCCCCCTTCGGCCCGCCTCCGTCCGGGTCGCCTTCGGGGCCGCCGCCGGAGCCGTCGGCGGGGCCCCCGTGCGGGCCGTCGGGGCCGCCGGCGCGGTCGTCAGCGGGGCCGCCGGCGTGGTCGTCAGCGGGGCCGCTGGCGTGGTCGTCAGCGGGGCCGCTGGCGTGGTCGTCAGCGGGGCCGCCGTCGGGCCCGGGGAATCCCGCAGGCACTCCCAGACCCGGCCGAACTCGTAAAGGCCGCTCGGCGTGGCGAAGCGGCCCTCCGACCAGGGAACCACGGGGGCCGCCGGGTTGGCAAAAGACCGGCCGCGCAGGGCCAGGACGTCCCCGCCCGGGGCTAGAGCCGGGAACCTCTCCACGAGGGGCTCGAGGGCGTGGGCGATCCACTCGGCCGGGCTCCACCGGAAGTCCTCCGCGAGGCCGAGTCTCGCCGCGAGTTCAGCGATGACCCGGGTCTCCGGCCAGATCTCGCCCGAGGGCTCGACCGCCGGAACCCCCCAAGTGAGGTGGGCGTGCCAGGAGCAGAGGTAGAGGTCCTCGTCCTCCAGGAAGTCGGCCACCGGGAGGACGACGTCCGCCAGGGCCGTGGTGTCGGTGGGGGCTATCTCCGCCACCACCTTGAAATCAACGGACCGCCAGGCCTCCAGGACCGAGGCGAGATCAGGGAGCTGGGCGAGAGGGTTTGCCCGCTCGCAGAAGAGGACCTCGGGACGCGGATCGCGGAGGGCCCGGACCTCCCGCCCGAAGGCCGGCCTCCGGAAGTGACGCCGCGTCCGCGCGAGCTCGCGGCCGCCCAGGGGGCGGAGCACCCCTTCGGCGTGGCGGTTCGCGTAGTTGGCCCCGCCTCCGGGGACCCCGACGTTCCCGCTCAGCGCGGCCAGGGCGTCGATGGCCCGGACGGCCTCCCCTCCTCGAACGTGGCGTTGCAGGCCATAACCGATGAGGAAGGCGCAGGGACGCCGGGTCGCGAGGAGGTCGGCCAGAGCCAGGACGTCGGCCTCGGGGAGGCCGCATCGCGAGGCCGCCTCGGCGACGCCGCATCCGAGCGCGGCCGCGGAGAACTCCTCGAAGCCAGCGGCCCGGTCGCGGCAGAAGCCCCCGTCGAACCGCCCGCGACGCAGGAGTTCCCCAGCCACGGCCAGGGCGAGCACGGCGTCCGTCCCCGGCCGCGGGGCGATGTGCCGGTCGGCCAGCTCGCGGACCGTCGCCGTCCGGAGGGGGTCGACGACGAAGACCGTCGCCCCGCGGGACCGGGCCTGCCTAACATAGGGGACGAGATGGGGGTTGGTGTCCGACGGGTTCCGGCCCCAGATGAGGACGGCCGAAGCCTGGAGGAGGTCCTCGGGAGCGTGGGAGAGGACCCGCCCGAAGTCGGCCTCCTGGGCGGCCAGCCCGGCCGACCAGCAGAGGCTACCATGAGGTTCGGTCACCCCGCCGAAGAGGTTGAAGAGCCGGTGATAGAGGTCTTTCAGGTAGCCCATCGAGCCGGCGTCCCAGTAGTGGATGACGGCGAGACTACCGCTCCGCTCTCTGGCCCGGAGAAGGCGCCCGGCCACGAGGTCCAGGGCGGCCGCCCAGGAGGCCCGAGCCAGACGGTCGCCCCGCCGGACGAGGGGAGTCCGGAGCCGGGCGGCCGACCGGTGGCGGTCGAGCTGGAAGCGGGCCTTCGGGCAGAGGCGCCCCCGGGTCACGGGGTGCTCGGGGTCACCGCGCAGGCCCGTGACCCGTCCACCCGAGACCCTCACGAGGAAGGTGCAGGTGTCCCAGCAGTCGAGCGGGCAGGCGGTCCGGACCTCGGAGAAACCACCGGCCGCCCCCACGTCCCGCCGGCGGGTCCGATCAGTCGACTTCGTAGAGCATCGCCCCGTAACCGCCGGGTCCGACGTTGGCCGCGATGGCCGGGCCGGTCTCGGTGACGATGGTCTCCACGACCTCGTAAACCCGGTTGAGCTCCTGCCTGAGCTGTTCGGCGCGCTCCCGGGCCTGGACGTGGACCACGCCCAAGGCGACCCGGGCGCCCTCCCTGATGTTGCGCCGGACGGTGGCCACGAGGCGTCCCATGACCTGCCCAGCCCCCACGGCCGCATCGGCGAGCGCGAGTTCGCCTTCCTTCACCTGGAGAATCGGCTTGAGGTTGAGAAGCGAGCCGACCAGGGCCTGGACCCGCCCGAGCCGACCGTTGCGCTGTAGATAGCTCAACGTGTCCAGGGTGAGGTACGTCCTGACCCGGTCCGAGACGAACCTGACCCGCTCGAGGACCTGCTCGAGGGACAGGCCGGCCAGCGCCGCCCTCGCGGCCTGGATGACAGCCCACCCCTGGCCCATCGAGGCGTTCCGGGTATCGACGACCTCGACCCGGATGCCCTCGTCGGCCACGAGGTCCCGGGCGATGCACGCCGTCTGGTAGGCCCCGCTGAACTTCATCGACGGCTGGATAGAGACGACCGTGGCCCCGCCCTCGGCCGCCTTCCGGTAGGCGGCCATAAACTCCCCGGGAGACGGCTGCGAGGTCCTGACCGCCTCCTTGGTCGATGTTAGCCGCGCGAGGAACTCCGGCATGGAGATCTCGACGCGGTCCTTGACCTCCTCCTGCCCGAACTTGATGACCATCGGGATGAGGGTGACGCCGAGTTCATCGATGAGGTGGTCCGGGACGTCCGAAACGGTGTCGGTGACGATACGGATCTTGCTCATCTCCCGCCCTCCCATCCGGGCCAGCTCGAGGGTCGCCGTCCGCCCCCGCCACCCGGTCGACTTCCTCTAACACCCGGTTCTCTTCTAGGCCGGGAGCCCCAATCCCCGCTTCCCGGCCCGGGAATCTATGTCCGGCCGGCTTTCGACGTCCGACCGCTGCCCGGCGTCCGGGCGGTTTTCGGCGTGCGACCGCTGCCCGGCGTCCGGGCGGCTTTCGACGTCCGGCCGCTATGCGGCGGCCGGGCGCGGTCCGCCCCCGGGGCCGCCCGCCTTACAGCCTCCAGGGTCTCGGGAGCCAAGAAGAGGTCAACGCAGGTCATGGCCAGGGCCTTCGCCGCCGCCAGCAGGGCCCCCTCCCCCTCGGGCGAGACCGTGGCCTGGGCGAACTCCCGGGTGTGCGACGGAGGCGTCCGACCGGGAGGCCCGATGGCGATGAAGGGGTGGATGGCGGGCACGACGTGGCTCACGTTCCCCATGTCCGTGGAGCCGAGTCCGCCCCCGGTGTCCCGTCGCGAGACCGGGGGCCGCCCCAGGGCGGTCATGTTCCGGGCGAAGGCCTGGTCGAGCGGGTCGTTCGGGCGGAGGTCGAGATAGGTGCGGGCGAACTCGCGGAAAGCCACCTGGCAGCCGGTGGCCAGGGCCGCCCCCCGGGCGCAGTTCCTGACCCTCTCGGCGGCGGGCTCGAGCTCCTCGACGCTGGGGGCCCGGACGTACAGCCGTATCTCGCCCTCGTCCGGGATGACGTTCGGAGCCTCGCCCCCCTTGACCACCACCCCGTGGACCCGCACCCGGCCGGGGAGGTGCTGCCGGAGAGCGTTCAGGGCGTTGAAGGTCTGCAGGACGGCCTCGAGAGCGCTCAGACCCTCGTGCGGTGCGCCGGCGGCGTGAGCGCTCCGGCCCCGGAAGGAAACCTCCAGGGCCAGGCGGCAGGAGGTCGGGCCGCTCATCGCGTTGACGGGGCCCGGGTGGACCATGAGGGCCGCGTCAACGCCCTCAAAGACCCCCGCCTCGATGAGGGCGGCCTTGCCCCCGGCCCCCTCGACGGCTCCCTCCTCGGCCGGGCAGCCCACAACGAGAAGACGAGCCCCGCCGGGGACGAGCGACCTGACCGCCAGGGCCGCCCCGACGGTCGCCGTGCCGATGATGTTGTGGCCGCACCCGTGCCCGATGCCGGGCAGGGCGTCGTACTCGGCGAGAAGGGCCACGACAGGGTCGCCGCCACCCGCGCCCTCGGGCCAGGCGGCGACGAAGGCCGTTTCCAGCCCGCCCGTCGCCCGGCGCACCTCGAAGCCGGCCTCCTCGAGAAGTCCCGCCAGCCGGCCCGCCGACCGGTACTCGCGATGCCCCGGCTCGGGGTTCTCGTAGAGCTCGCGGTTCACCCCCCGGAGGAGGGGCGCCAGGTCGTCGACGCCGCGGCAGACCAGGGTCTTCGCTCTCTCGAGGTCTATCCTCGTCTTCTCGCGGTCCATCTTCGCCTTCTCGGTGTCCATCGGAGCTATCCTCTCAGCCGAGCCGGTCCCGGTCGCGCGCCGCGGGGCGCGTCCTCCTCTCGGGGCGGGCGCCGTCACCCGAAAAAGACCCGGAGATACCATCCTACGAGTTCCTGTCCCCAGAAGGCCGCGGCGATACCCCCCGCGGCCAGGAACGGGCCGAAAGCCATGAGGTCGCGCCGGCCCTTGCGCCCGGCGAGCATCATCACTCCGCCCACCAGGGCGCCGCTCATGAAACCCACGAGCAGGGCCACGCCGACCCCGCTCCACCCCAGGAAGGCCCCCATCATCGCCGCGAGCTTGATGTCCCCGCCGCCCATACCGCCGTTCGTGAGGGCGGCCAGCCCGAGGAGGAGCCCGCCGCCGGCGAGGACGCCGGCCAGGGCCCGGAGTAGTCCTACCTCCGGATTCAGGGCTGAGACGAGGAGGCCGAGGCCGAGGCCCGGGAGCGTCACGGCGTCGGGGATTATCCGGTGCCTGGCGTCGACGACCGCGGCGGCCACGAGGAGGGAGCCGAGGACGGCCGCCCCAAGGGCCTGCGGCCCCGGGCCCCACCTGGCCCAGGCGCCCGCGAAGAGGACGGCCGTGCCGGCCTCAACGGCCGGGTAGACCGGCGATATCCGGGCCCGGCACGTCCGGCAGCGGCCGCGCAGGGCGAGATAGCTCAGGACCGGCACGAGCTCCCACCAGGTGAGCCGCCGCTCGCAGCTGGGGCAAAACGACCCCGGACCGAGGAGCGACAGCCCGCGGGGGAGCCGCCAGGCGAGCACGTTCAGGAAGCTCCCGACAGCGAGGCCGAGGAGGGCGGCCAGCACGAGAAAGACGGGGGCATCCCGGGTCAGCACAAGAAGTCACCGCCGTCCGGCGGGCCCCCGCCTCGGGCGCTGTCCGCCGGGCGCCCGCCCGCCTCGCCGTCCGTAAGACCCTCGGATGGCCGGTCGGAACGCCCTCGTCCGCTCGCGGGTCCGACGGGCCCATCGAGAAGGCCCCTGGCCGCGAGGTGCCGGAGCAGAAGACCCTCGAGCCGGCGCACGAGCCGGGTCCCGACAAACTCCCGCCGGCTGACCGGTACGACGAGGACGGTGTGGCAGCCGAGCGGCCGAGCCCCGAGGATGTCGGTGAAGACCTGATCGCCCACGACCGCCACCTCACCGGGTTCGAGCCCGAGAGCCCGGATGGCCCGCTGGAAGGCGCGCCGGCGGGGCTTACCCGCCCTCGCCACGCCCGGGATGCCGAGGAAGCGGCTGAAGAGGTCCACACGAGGCCCGAGGTCGTTGGAGACGATGTAGAGGCTGAAGCCCCTGGCCTTCGCTCCCTCCACCCACTCCGCCAGGCGCGGCTCGGGCTGGCCGAAGCGCCAGGCGGCGAGGGTGTTGTCGAGGTCGAGGATGAGGCCCCGGACGCCCCTCGCCCGGAGGTCATGAAGGTCGAGGTCATACACCGACATCACGTACTGGTGGGGGATGAGGCTGCGGATGAGGCTACGCCAAAAGGGTCGGGGCACCGGACACCTCCGGGTGGGTCTGGCCTGATGCACCCAATTATACCACGGCCTAGCGGCTCCTGCCGGGTGGCGGAGGGGCCGGGACTCGCCAGGCGCTTCAGCGGGCCGGGTCCTTGCTCACGCCCGTCAGGTGGATATCTCGGCCCGGAGGCCCCGCTTGAGGCGCCCCAGGGCCTTCTTCTCGATGCGGGAGACGTAGGAGCGGGAGATACCGAGCCGCCGGGCGATCTCCCGCTGGGTCTTGGTCACCCCGCTCCCGAGCCCGTAGCGGAGCTCGACCACCAGCTTCTCCTTCCCGGTGAGGTCGGAGACCCGCTCGCGCACCTTGGACTCCTCGAGCATGGTCCCGACCGTGTCGGGGACGAGGTCCTCGTCGGTGTAGAGGATGTCGAGGAGGGTGAGCTCGTTACCCTCGCGGTCGACCCCGATGGGGTCGTGGAGGAAGACCTCAGCCTGCTGGTTGCGGATGGAGCGGAGGTACATCAAGATCTCGTTCTGGATGCACCGGGCCGCGTAGGTCGCCAGGCGCGTCCCGCGGTCGGGCCTGTAGGTGTTTATGCCCTTGATTAGCCCTATCGTCCCGATGGAGATGAGATCGTCCATGTCCACCCGGGTGTTGCCGAACTTCTTCACGATGTGGGCCACCAGGCGGAGGTTCCGCTCGATGAGGGTGTTCCGGGCCTCCTGGCTTCCGCGGGCCATCTCCTCGAGGCACTTCGCCTCCTCGGCCGCCGAGAGCGGCCGGGGGAAGGTCCCCGGGTTCGAGACATAGCCGACCGTACCGGGACGAAGGGGGTCTGCCGCGAGCGCCCGCCCGGGGGGCCGGGCCGAGCGGGAAAACACATCTGCCAGGTGAGAGAGAGCTTCTGCCAGGCTTGAAGGCAAAGTGCCGCATCCTCCTTCGCGAGCGCAGTCACCATCTTACGGCGAAGGAGAGCGTTAGTGCCTGTACGAAACGCGGCAAGTTTGTCCCTTTTTCCGGGCCCGGCCCCGCGCCGGGCCCTCAGCTCCACGCGGGCCCGGCCCCTCTCACTCCCCGCCGGTCAGGCCGGCCAGAATCTCCCCGAAGACGAGGGCCGCCTCCCGGCCCCCGACGGTCGTGTCCTCAATCAGAACCGTGATGACCAGCCGCGGCGAGTACTGCGGCCAGTAGCCCGCGAACCAGCCGTGGTACAGCTTGCGGCCGTCCGGGGTCGCCTGACCCGTCTCCACCGTCCCCGTCTTGCCGGCGACGTCCCGCACCGTGCCCGCCGCACGCCCCGTGCCGTCCCTGACCGCGGCCACGAGCCCCGCCGTCACCGCGGCGGCCGTGAACCGGGAGATGATCCGCGCCCCGCCCGGGGCCTCCTCGTCTCCCGGAGTCCGGCGGCCCAGCCCCGCCCGGGCGCCGACCGGACTGACCAGAGCCGCCGCCAACCGCGGCTCGACCGCGCGACCACCCCTGGCGAAGACAGCGTAGGCCCGGGCGGCCTGGAGCGGCGTGAGGGTCACGCGCCCGAGGCCGAGGCCGGCCCCCGGGTCAGGCCCCTCCGCGGCGGTCGCCGGCAGGGTAGCGGTCGACTCTCCCGGCAGACCGACCCCGGAGGCCCGGCCGAGTCCGAAGCGGTCCGACCAGGCCGCCAGCCGGTCCTGCCCCAACCGGCCGGCGAGCTCGAGGAAGACCGAGTTGCACGAAACGCTGAGGGCCTCCTGGACGGAGAGCTCGCCGTGTCCGCCGGCGGGCCGGGCGTGGCAGCTGAACTCCCGCCCGCCCAGGCTGGCCGCTCCGGTGCAGACGAACGTCTCGTCCGGCCTGACGAGCCCCTCTTCGAGGGCGGCGGCCAGGACCAGGGGCTTCAGGATCGACCCGGGGGGATAGGCGGCGATGGCCCGGTTGACCAGCGGGCCGTCCTCGCGCCCGAGGTGCGAAGCCACGGTCCAGGGCGCGAAATCGGGACGGCTGGCCATGGCCAGGATGTCCCCGGTCCTCGGGTCGAGGACGACCACCGCTCCGCGAGAGACGAGGCGGTCCATGACCTCCTCCACGACGGCCTGCACGGTGATGTCGAGGGTCGTCACGAGGTCGCAGGGCAAGGTGGCCCAGGGCGAGCTGGAGCCGTCCCGGTGGAGCTTCCTCCACCCGAGCTCGGGAATCGGCTCCCCCCGGCCGTCGACGAAGAGGGCCAGGAAGGCCGGTCCGGACCCCTGGAGGAAGGGGTCCCAGACCAGCTCGAGGCCGTCGGCTCCCCGGCCGCCGCCGGGCGCATCCGGGTGGGCCCCGGAGACGTAGCCCACGACATGCCGGGCGAGGGCCCCCGGTCCGTAGCGGCTCTCGTCGGCGACCACGGCCACCCCGGGGAGACCGAGGGCCATGACGGCTGCGGCCGCGCCGGCGTCGAGTCCCCGGGCGACGAAGACCGGGAGGGTCCCCCCTCCGAGACGGGCCAGGAGCTCGGTCGCTCCGAAACCGAGGACTCCGGCCAGGACCTCGACCCGGGCCGGCTCGGATGCGAGAAGGGCCGGGTAGACGGCCACGCGGTAGGCGGTGCGGCTGTCGGACAGGGAGACGCCGTGGCGGTCGAGGATCGAGCCCCGCGACGGCGACAGCGGCACCGCCAGGGCCCGCTGGGCTACGGCCGCCTCGGCCAGGCCGGCCCCGGCGGCGACCTGGACCCACGCCAGCCTCAGGCCGAGAGCGGCCAGCACCGCCGTCCAGAAGACGGCCAAGAAGAGAAGACGTCGTACCCGCCTGCGGGTCGTTCCCCGGCGGCGTGAGGACATGAAACCACACCCAGGATTGGCAGTAGGCTCATCCTAGAGTGTCCCCGCCGGCAGCCGGGCTATCCGCCCTGGTAGAGACGTACGGCGCGGAGGTGCTCCTCCAGCGTACGGCTGAAGTGGTGGGTCCCGTCGTTCTTGGAGACGAAGTAGTAGAACCTCGTCTCGGCCGGGTAGAGGGCGGCGGTTATGGCCGCCAGACCCGGGCTGCAGATCGGCCCGGGAGGGAGGCCGGCGTTGCGGTACGTGTTGTACGGGGAGTCGACCTCGAGGTCGGCGAAGAGGAGCCGCTCGGACCCCGGCTTTCCCAGGACGTAGCGGACCGTGGGGCAGGCGTCCAGCTTCATCGATATCCGGAGACGGTTGTGGTAGACGGAGGAGATCAGGCTCCGTTCGGCAGCCACTCTGGCCTCCTTCTCGATGATGGAAGCCAGGGTGAGCACCTCGAAGGGGGTCAGGCCAAGTTCGCCGGCCCTGGCCAGCAGCTCGGCCGAGAAGACCTGCTCGGTCCGGCGGGCCATGGTCCTGATCACCGTCTGCGGGGAGACCTGCTCGGCGAAGAAATACGTGTCCGGGAAGAGGATCCCCTCGTAAGGCTCGATGAACCTGCGGCGGTCCTGGGGGAGGAACGGCAGCTCCCCCCGGGCGTCGAGCTCGACCAGGGCCTGTCTCAGGCTCTCCTCGGTCCCGAAGCCGGCAGAGGCCAGGACCCTGAGGATCTCGGCGAGGGTCAGGCCCTCCGGGATGGTCACGGCCACAGTCCGGACCTGCCCGTGCCCTATCTTGCGGAGGATCTGCCAGGTGGACTGCCCGGGGCTGAGGTCGTAGCGGCCGGCCTTGAGGCGGCCGTTCCAGTCGAGGAGGGTCGCCAGGAGCCGGAATTCGATGCGGTCACGGATGAGGCCCTGGCGCTCGAGCTCGGCGGCGATGGTCACCGTCCCGGCGCCCGGGGGGACCTCGAAGATGACGGTCTCGGTCGATCCCGGCGCGGCGGGCGCCGCGGCGAGCGCCAGCCCGCACAGGGCGAGTAGCACCGACCCCGCCAGAGCGGCCGTCACGTAGGCCGCCAGGCGCGACCAGCGCCAGCCGGCCCAGAATCGAGCAGCCCCAGCCGCGAGAGCCCGGAGGCGGCAGCGGGCGGAGGACCCGAAGCGGTCCCTGAAGAAGGTCGATCCTGCGCGGAAGAGCCTCAACCTCCCCGGATGGCGGCCTTTTCGCGCCGGCCGCGCCGTTTCCCTTCCGGTTCACGACCCGGAATCGGGTAGGAGGGAGCGTCACGCTCCCGACCTCCCACACCACCCGGCGTGCGGGTCCGCACCGGGCGGTTCGTCAGGCATAGCGGAGACGGCGATAGCTGTCAACGAGGTCAAGCAGCCCCTGGCGCTGCCAGTAGGAGCGTGGGAGGGCCACACACACGCCCGGAGCCGGCGGCAAGCGGCCTCCCTCCGCCGCCAGGCCTCCCCGGGTAAGAACGAGTGCTTTCCCCGCACACCCGCCCCGTTTACACCGCCGCCCTTCGGCCAATCTGGGGCTCCGCCTTGTCTTGCAGGCTCACCCGAACGGCACTGCCTCAACCGGGGTTCGTGCTCCTCGGGTCGCGGCTTTGCCTCCGGCTTCCTTCGGACCCGCGTCG
>DYFB01000057.1 GCA_020725405.1 Symbiobacterium sp.
GCCATGAGGGCGCCGGTGCTCCCGGCCGAGACGAAGGCGTCGGCCCGCTTGTCCCGGACGAGCCCGAGACCGACGACGATGCTCGAGTCCTTCTTCTGGCGGACGGCAGCGACCGGAGGCTCGTCCTGCCCGATGACCTCCGTCGCCTCCACGAGCTCAAGACAGCCCCGCTCGAGGGCCTTCTCGCCGTCCGGCCCGACGAGCGGCCGGAGCAAGCCAGATGGCCCGACGAGAAGGACCGTCACCCCATTCCCGCCCAGGGCCGCCGCGACGGCCGCCCGGACGGGAGCGTCGGGGCAGTGGTCGCCTCCCATGGCGTCAAGGGCGACCCTCACGTTCACTCGTCCTCGCCCTCCTCTCCCCCGGAGGCCGGGTTCACGGCGACGACCACAAACTTCCCCCGGAAGACCAGGTCCTGGCCCACCCAAGTCTGAACCAGGATGACGAGCTTGTTGCCCTTACGCCGGAGGACCTGGGCCTTGGCGATGAGCTTCTCGCCCACGCGAACCGGGCGCTTGAACTTGATGTTGGCCAGGCCGGTCAGGGCGACCGGCGCGTCGACGAGGGCGATAGCCAGCGAGTCGGCCTGGGCGAAGATGAAGTGCCCACGGACGATGCCGGTCCGCTCGAAGGCCATGTCTTCGGTGGCAGTCAGGGTCGAAATGGCCCGTTCCTCGATGACGATGTCGATGAGATCGCCGACGATGTCCTTCGACCCGAGCGACTTCACCCTCCCGTAGGTGCGCCTGGCCACCTGCTTGACCCTTTCCCGCAGCTCAGGAATACCGAGGCTCATCCGGTCCAGGCGGATTGTCTGGATGCTCACGCCGAACGCCTCAGCCAAGTCTTCGTCGGTCAGGAAAGGATTCGCCTCGAGCTTCTCGGTGAGACGCCGGAGACGCTCCGACCTCGTTAGCGGGAGGTCGTTGGTCCCGGCGCCAGCCGGGTTCCGCCCCACGGTGGCTACAACCTCCTCTTAAGGACCTGGCGTTAGGAATAGGTGATAATTACGGGGTCTGCTAAGAGAATCCTTCTCCGCGAGGGGCTGTCGGCGGAACCGAGGTGGGGACCGGCGAGAACGAGGCGGGGGGGGTAACCCGGCGGCGGCGCCGCGGGCGCTTTCCCCGCCGGCTGAACGGGTGCCCTCACGAGGACTTGTCGGGCGCCGCGCGGCGGGCCGGGGAGCCCGGCCGTCGGAGCCGCGGGCCTACTCGACCTCCTTGACCTCACGGCCGCGGTAGTAGCCGCAGTTCGGGCACATGTGATGGGGACGCTTGGGCTGGTGGCACCTCGGGCACTCGGCCAGGCCCGGGGTCTCGAGCTTCCAGTTGGCCGAGCGGCTCCTCTGGCGCGCTTTGGACGTCTTCCTCTTCGGGACTGCCACGGTCAGTCACCCCGCTCTTTGGTTTCAAGCAGCGTCTTGAGAGACATCAAGCGGGGGTCCGCCGTCTCCACTCGACAGCCGCAGGTTGTCTCACCATGCTTCGCCCCGCACACGGGGCACAAACCGGGACACCGTTCGTCACAGACCGGCTTCATGGGGAGCTCCAGTAAAAGAGACTCCCAGACCGGACCGGCCAGGTCGATAGTGTCACCGCTGAATGGAAGCGGCTCCTCGTCGGTCGCCGCGTCCTCGGGACTCGCCGGGTCGCCCGGGGTCGGCCCTCCGGACCTCCGCGTTGCGGTCCGGCCGGTATCTCTCCGGTCCCGTCCCGTCCCTTGGGGGTCCGGCTGGGCCGGCCCGCTTCCCGAGTCCGCCAGCCGGTACTCCTGGGAGAACTCCGCCAATACAGGCAGGGTGTAGTCATCAAGACACCGGCTGCAGGTAAGCTCAGCGGTGGCCGAGGCCCGCCCGAGAACGAGCACGGTCGAGCCCGTCCAGATGGCCCGCCCCTCGACCTTGACCGGGCCCCACCGCTGCCCGCCCGACCCGGCCTCTTCAGGCGCGGGACCTGCGACCTTGAAGCCTATCTCTCCGCCGACCTCCCGCTCGAGGCCGGAGACGTCAACCTCCAGGGTCACGGTAAGACCGCCGCCAACCGGGACCGGGCCTCATCTTCCGGGCCGAGGTCCGTAGTATTATAGCCGGGCCCTTTCAGGGCTGTCAAGGAAACCAGGACCTGGTAAGCCTGGCTCAGAGAGCCGACCGGGATGACCTCCAGGCCTTCAGACCCCCGGGCGGAGACAGCCCCCAAAGCGGCCTGGTAGTCGTCTTCGGGGACGAGAAAGACGGTCGCCCCGGCCGCCACCGCCCCGCTCAGCTTCTTCTCGACCCCGCCGATGGCACCCACCCGTCCTCCCGGCCCGATGGTCCCCGACCCGCCTATAATCTTCCCCGCCGTGAGGGGGACCGGCGAGAAGTCGTCGACTATCTGCAGGGCCAACATGAGCCCACCCGAAGGGCCGCCGATGTCGCCCGGAGGGAAGGTCACCGGAACCGGCGGCTCGGTCCTCGGGTTCCTCGCTCCGAGAGCGAGGCCGAGGAAGGGCCACAGGACGAGGTCGGCGCCGGAAACCGGGAAGGTCACGTCGAGAGTCTCGCCGTCCCGCACGAGGACGAGGCTCATCGGCACCGGTCCGCTCCGGCCGGGCCCTGCGAGGAAGGCTTCCAGAACCTCACGCTCGAACTCGTCGGGCAGGAGCAGGCGTCCGGACCGCCCGGCAAGCTGCCAGGACTCGATGACGTCCCCAGGCTGGACCTGACCGGCCGCCGGGCTTCCGGCCGAGACGAAGAAGACGTCGGCCCCGTCCGAGACATAAGCGGTCTCCCGACCGAGGAAGACCCAGGCCTGCCAGGCCGCCACAACTTGGCTCTCCGCCATGGACGCCTTGCCCCAGTCACCGTAGGCCTCGTCGCTCATCCCTTCCGGGATGAGGAAGAACCTCGGGAGAAGGTCGACCTCCGGGTCGGTCAAGGCTCTCCACAACTCGAGGGGGGTCGCGCTTGAGGCCAGAACCGTGCTCAGGAGGAACCGCCCCTCCCCGTCTCCCCCCTCGCCCCTTTCTTGGCCAAGGGGGACGACTAGGGTGGCGACGTCGGGAGCCGGACCGGGGGCGATGGTGACGTACCGGGACGGGACGTAGTACCCGAAGACGAAGCCGGACAGAGCGAGGAGGACGGCAGCGGCCAGGAGAGCCCGCCGGTAGCGGCGGAAACGGGCGGCTCCCGGCCAGAAGCGGGACAGCCGACGGCGCAAGCGTACACCCCCCAAGCTACTCGCAGGGTCTTTCCCTCTGTACCTCAGTCCCTCCTACCTTCTGCCCACATCAATCTCACTCGAACCCGGACCGCGGCTCGGGTCGGCATAAGCCCGGCGCGGGGGTCGTATCGTGGGAAGGGCAAGACCGGAACACCTCTGTGAGGCCGGGAATCCCGGCTCTCAGCCGCTTCCGCCACCATCGTCGCCGCCCGCACCGGCAGCCTGCTCGTCCCTGGCTGAGGCCGCGGCGCCAGCGCCGTCCCGGCCTCCCTCTTCGGGCCGGCGCGGCCCCGTCAGGAGCGGCCGGCCTTCTCGGCCAGCCGCCGGGCGACGCCCTGGGGAACGAGCTGGCCGACGCACCCGCCGAGGCGGGCCACTTCCTTGACGATGCTGGAGCTGAGGTAGGAGTACTCGTTGGCCGTCATCATAAACATCGTCTCGATGGACGGGGCAAGTTTCTTGTTCATCCTGGCCATCTGGAACTCGGCCTCGAAATCGGAGATGGCCCGGAGCCCCTTGACGATGACCTGCGCGCCCAGCTTCAGGGCATAGTCGGACAGGAGTCCGGAGGAGGCGTCCACCTCCACGTTGGGGATGTGTCCGGTGGCCTCCAGGAGCATGTCCACCCTCTCTTCCATGGAGAACAGCGGGGTCTTCTGCGGGTTGGTGAAGACGGCGACGACGACCTTGTCAAAGATGCGGGCGGCGCGCTCGATGATGTCGAGGTGGCCGAGAGTCACGGGGTCGAAGCTTCCCGGGCAGACGGCTATTCGCAAGGGCTTCAGCCTCCTGAGCGGTTCTGGCGGCAAGAAAATGATAACACGCCGTCGGAGGCCCGGCCAAACTCCGGCCGAATTCACGCACAAGTCGGCAGGCACCGCCGGGGGCCCCGGAAAGCGTACCGGGTGAGCCGGCCCAACTACCACCCCTGAGCTTTGCTTCGCTCACCGGGCGCGGTGCGGGCCTTCCGCAGCCTGCTGGTCCCTCAACGCGCCGGCTTGACTGGGCAGGCCCGCGGTCTCCCCGGAAGCTGCTATTGAAGATAATCGGTGATGTCGTGCCGGCTCAGATCGACTTTCGGGTGCAGGGCCGCGTTGAAGGCTCCGGCCAGAACCTTCGACATCTCGAGGATGAGCACGTCTATCTCCTTGGGGGTCACCATGAGATCCCCGATGTACGGGGAGAGAACCTCGTCGATGAGAGCCCGCTTGTCGCCTGCGTCCATCTCGCGGACGATCTCGTAGAACTGGGCCCGGTCGCGGAACTTGTCGACCAGGAGCTCGATGGTGTCGTAGGCGATGGTCGCCGCGTGGACCACCGTCGGCACCCCGACGGCGATGACCGGCACCCCCAGCGTCTCGCGGGTGATGCCGACCCGCTTGTTCCCGACGCCCGAGCCGGGGTGGATGCCCGTGTCGGCGAGCTGGATGGTCGTCAGGATGCGTTCGGCCGACCTTGCCGCCAGGGCGTCGATGCAGATCACGACATCGGGTTTGACCCGCCCGGCCACCCCCCAGACTATCTCACCCGTCTCGATGCCGGTGAGCCCCAGGACTCCGGGGGCGATGGCCGCGACCGACCTGAGCCCGTTCCGGAGCTCGGGCGGTATGTAGTCGTGCAGGTGACGGGTGACGAGGAGCTGGCCCACGACCCGCGGCCCGAGCGAATCCGGGGTGGCCTGCCAGTTGCCGAGGCCGACCACGAACACCTCGGCGTCGCCCGGGAGCGGGGCGAGATTCGTGAACTCGCCCACGAACACCTGGGCGACCTCTTCCTGGACCGGCCGCGAACGCTTAAGGAGTCCCGGGGCCTCGATGGTCACGTACTGCCCGGGCGGCTTACCCAGCTCTCGGCCCGCCTCCGGCGTCGTCACCCTGACCCGGGTCACCCGGCACTCCCGGGTGCGGAACTCCTGGACCTCCACCCCGGGGATGCCGCCGCCGCGATATCCCTCGATGAACTCCCTGGCCTCGTTAGCGAGGTCCGTCCGGAAAGGAACCCCGTTCATCGACACACCTCCCGGCCAAAAAAAGGGCGGTCCTGCCGGACCGCCAGTGGGAGAGGAGAAACCGGAGGAAGAGCCTCTGGGGGAGGTTGCACAGATCCTCCAAACGTCTTCCCCGGGGCGTAGTATGCGCGCTGGGAGTCGGACCTATGCGGGAAAGGGGCGGACGCGGAGCGCGAGGGGAATCGAAGTGAGCCCTACTCCACCGAGACCAGGAAGTGGTAGAGCGGCTGGCCCCCCCAGTGGACCTCGATCTCGTGGCCCGGCGCGGCCCGGAGGACAGCCTGGCGTATCCCGGGTATCTCCGACTCGCGGACGTCGAGGCCATAGAAGACAGTCACGATATCGGTCTCGGCATCGGCCATCCGCCCGACCAGCTTCTCGAGAACGCTCAGCGCGTCGGCACCGACCGTGACTATCTCATCGTCGAGGAGCCCGATGAAATCCCCCTCGCGGATCTCGATGTCGTTGTACTTCGAGTCCCGGACGGCGTAGGTGACCTCACCGGACTTCACCCTCCGGATGGCCTGCTCCATGCGACCGAGGTTCCACCCTGCGTCCTGCGCGCGGTTCAGGGCCATCAGGGCGGAGACACCCTGGGGGACGGACCGCGACGGGACGACCGAGACCTTCTTCTCGGTGAGCTCGATGGTCTGCTTGGCCGCTAGGAGAATGTTCCCGTTGTTGGGCAGGATGAGGACCTCGTCGTGCGGGAGGCTCTCGACCGCGCGGAGGAGGTCCTCCGTGCTCGGGTTCATCGTCTGCCCGCCGCTGACGACTACATCGGCGCCGAGGTTCCGGAAGATGTCCTCGAGTCCGGCTCCCGTGGACACGACGACCACCCCGGGCCCCTCGGGGCGAGAAGCCGCCCCCGTCTCGGGCAAGCTGAAGACCTGCGCGTAGGGCTGCTGACTCGCAACGCCGGCGCTTCCCGGCCCCCCGACGTCGTCCCTGGCCTCGTCCGGAGACGCCGCCGCCAGGCGAGCCTCCTGTACGGCCGCGTGCTGTTCGCGCATGTTCTCGACCGAGGCCTCGACTATCTCCCCGTGGCCGAGGCACAGAGCCAGGGCCCGGTGCGGCTCGTTGGTGTGGACGTGGACCTTGACCAGGTGAGGGTCGCCGACGACGAGGAGGGAATCACCGAGAGGTTCAAGGTCGGCGCGGATGCGGTCGACCGCCAGCCGGACGCCCTTGATGAGAAGCTGAGTATCGTAGGCGAAGACGATCTCGTGGTCGGCTGGGGGTCCGTCCCGCTCCGGCTCGGTCCGGAGGACAACCTCCGGAGCGGCGGTCGTCGGGGCCGCTACATCCTCTCCGGTGAGTCCCTGAAGAAGCCCCTCCATGATGCGGAGGAGACCCGACCCGCCGGCGTCGACGACGCCGGCCTGTTTGAGCACCGGCAGCATGTCCGGCGTGCGTTCGAGGACCTCGCGACCGCGGACGACACCCGCCGCGAGGACCTCTTCGAGCCCGAGCCCCTTCTTCGCCGCCTGCAGTGAAGCCCGGGCCATCTCCCGGGCGACGGTGAGGATGGTCCCCTCCACCGGTTTCATGACGGCCTTATAGGCCGTCTCGACGCCCTCCTGCATGGCCCAGGCGAGCTGGAGAGGGGTCGCTGTCCGGCGGTCCTGCAGCGACTTGCTCCAGCCCCGGAAGAACTGCGAGAGAATCACTCCGGAGTTCCCTCTGGCCCCCATGAGCGAGCCCAGAGAGAGGGCCTTGACCATCTCCGCCAGGGACGGCGAGGTGACCTTGTCCATCTCCCGGACAGCCGCCGCCACGGTGAGGCACATGTTGGTCCCGGTGTCCCCGTCGGGCACGGGGAAGACGTTCAGGGCGTTGACCGCCTCCTTGTAGCCCTCAAGGCAGCGGGCACCCGCCATGAACATCGCTTTGAACTGCTTACCGGTCACGAGGGAATCCTCGGTCAACTCGAGCCTCCCCCGGTCAGCCTTCGCCGATGGCCCGGACGCCCTGAACGTTGATGTTCACGCTCTTCACCGGCATTCCGGTGCTCTGCTCCACCCTGTAGCGGACCTGGCTGGAGACATTGTGGGCGACCTCCGAGATGCGCGTCCCGTATCCGACGATGACGTTGAGGTCGATGCGGACCTGGCCGTCCTTGAAGGAGATGTGGACCCCCCGGCTCAGGTTCTCGCGGCCGAGGAGCTCCGCGATGCCGTCCTTTATCCGGCGGGAGGCCATGCCGACAATACCGTAGCACTCCGTCGCCGCAAGACCGGCAATGGTCGCTATCACCTCATCGGCGATGCTGATCCTCCCGAGCGGGGCCTCCATGCCGGGCACGTCACAAACCCTTCCCTTCAGCGCCGGACGCCACCCTTTATGCCAGCGTAGTTCCTTCGCCGCTGGTCAGAGCATATCCTTCGCACCACTCCTACGACCTGGTCCTAATCAGCCGATGCCGTGCGCGCGGTCGCTGAGCGCCGTCGCCCAGGTTTCCCCGGCGGCCGGAGAGCTGGTCTCCCTGGAGCAACCGCGGCCGCGCCTGGGCGGGGAGCCGGATTGCCGGTCAAGCCGGACGCATTGCCAATCAAAGCAGGCCTGTGGTACAATGCTCGCGTTGTCGAGGCGGGGCCGATGGACCCCGCCGGCGGGACCGACCCGAGGCTGCCGGCCGACGGTCCCCGCAGACATGAATCTACTCCCCGGGCCGGTTGAACTTGCGCCGACCGGCGGAAGGCATAGCTGCGCGGAGGTTGACGATACTTGGCGAACAAGTGCGAGATATGCGGTAAGGTAAGCGGCACCGGTCACCTGGTCAGCCACTCGAACATCAAGACCAAGCGGACCTGGTCGCCGAACCTCCAGAGGGTCAGGGCCGTCATCGACGGGCGCAAGAAGCGAATCATGGTCTGCACCGCTTGTCTCAGATCCGGCCGGGTCCAGAGGGCTATCTAGGCCGCCCCTGACCGGTTCCGGACGGCGGCTCGCCAGCCGGAGGCTGACCCACAGCAGGGCCGGCCTCCGTCGTCTGCCCGTCTACCTCGACTGGCTCACCTTCCACCCAAAGATCCCCGCGATACCGGCGAGCACGCGCCCGAGGACCCTCGGCACCCTGATGACCCGCATCCGGATGGCCACTACCCCATCCCCCCCCGTCACTGCCAGCTGCCCAGGAGGTACCAACCTACAGCCACGCAGGCTACGCCGAGCACCGAGAGCCAGAACCACAGGGGCAGCGCCGTGAGGACGAGCATGCCTCCGGCCACCACCAGGACGTATCCGATGAATCTCTGGAGCACTTCGGCCCGACTGCCGCGCAACAGGACACCGACCTCTGGCGGGCGTTATCCGGTGACAGTATATTCGCGGGTCGGGGAGCGTGGTGTAGACGCGGCCGGAGACGTCAGGACCCGGGCTTGAGCGAGCGCCGGAGCCGGGTCAGGGCCTCGCCCGGGTCGGGCTGGCCGAACACGTTCTTACCGGCCACCAGGACCGAGGCCCCCGCAGCCGCGAGGGAGGAGGCGTTCTCCGGGCCCACGCCGCCGTCGACCTCGATCTCGACGGCCGGCCGGCCCGGGAGGGCGCCCGGACCGCCCCGGCCTGCGACCAGACGACGAACCTCGCCCACCTTGGTGATGGTGGGCGGCAGGAACGGCTGTCCGGCCAACCCGGGGTCGACCCCCATGACCACGACAAGGTCGAGGTCAGGGAGGAGGTACTCCAGGAGAGCCGGGGGAGTGGCCGGGTTCAGGGCCACCCCGGCCTTCACCCCGAGCGACCGCAGGTGACGGAGGAGGCGACCGGGGTGGCGGCAGGCTTCCACATGGAAGCTGACGTAGGAGGCCCCGGCGGCGGCGAAGGCCTCGACCCACTTCTCGGGCTCCTCGACCATGAGGTGGACGTCCAGAGGAAGCGAGGTCACGCGGCGGAGGGTCTCGACCATCCACGGTCCGAAGGTTATGGCCGGGACGAAGTGCCCGTCCATCACGTCGACGTGAAGCCAGTCGGCTCCGGCCGTCTCCACCTCGGACACCCGCGCTCCGAGCTCGAGAGGGTCGCAGGAGAGCACCGACGGGGCGATAAGCACCTCACCGCGGGCACCCTCGCCCGGGCCGACGCCCTCGCCCGGGCCCGCGCCCTCGCCCGGGCCGGCGCCCGCGCCCTCAGGGCCGTCTGGGCCCGAACCGCGGCCTGTCATCAGTTCACGCCCCCTTCTGAGGTCCCCGCGGCCCCTACCACGAGCGGTAGGCGGCCTCGACCTCCCCGAGCAGGGCAAGATATCTCTCGTAGCGTCCCCGCTCGAAGTCCCCCTCGGCCACCGCCTGCTTCACCCGGCACCCGGGCTCGGCCCGGTGGAGGCAGCCCGAGAAACGGCACTCCGCGGCCAGCCGGGCCATCTCGGGGTAGTACCATCCCAGGTTGGCCGGAGCCATCTCCGGGAGCTCGAGGTGGGTGAACCCCGGGGTGTCGGCCACGAGACCGCCCGCTCCCGTCGGCAGGAGCGCTACGTGCCTCGTCGTGTGCGTGCCGCGGCGGGCTTTCCGGCTGACCTCTCCGGTGCGGAGCCTGAGAGAAGGGTCCAGAGCGTTCAGCAGGCTCGACTTGCCCGCACCGCTCGGACCGGCGAGCACGCTCAGCCGCCCGGCCAGGACCGAGCGCAGCTCCTCCACCCTCTCACCGGTCCGGGCGCTCGCCGTCACCAGGGGCATGAGAGCCCCGTAGACAGCCCGGACCGCGTCCACCTCGTCCTTCCCGGCAAGGTCCGTCTTATTCACGCAGAGAACCGACGGAAGCCCGGCCGCGCCCGCGAGGACCAGGAAGCGGTCGACGAGGGAGAGGTCGAGCTCCGGCTCGTGGAAGCTGAAGACAAGGACGACCTGGTCGACGTTGGCCACCGGGGGGCGGGAGAGCTCGTTCCGGCGGGGCAGGACCTCCTCGATGGTCCCAAGCCCCTTCCCGGCCCGGCGGACGCGGACCATGTCCCCGGTCAGGACCCGCTGCTCCAGGTAACGTAGGCGGCCCCGCGGCCGGCACTCGAGGATCTCCTCGCCGGTGTCGATGTAGTGGACGTTGCTGTGGGACCGGACGACCCGACCTACCGGCATGGGCCTACCCACCGGTGGCGTCCACGGTGTAGTCCTGGATCAGCACCCCGCCGCAGTAGATCTGGACCCGCAGGGTATCGCCGGTCCAGGTCACGAGGATGCGACCCTCGTGGCCCGCGGCGTGCTCGTGCTCGTAAACCGTACGCTGGCCCTGGCTGTCAGTGACCACCACCCGGACGTTCTGGACCGGCGGACTCTCGGGCACACGGAAGCTCACAACGGTGCTGTTCGTCGCCGACCCACCGCCGCCCGGGTCGGAGCCGCCCGAGCCGGCCACCGTGAAGTTGACCGCGCTCCTCACGGCGACGGGGGTCCCCGGCGCCGGGTCCTGGCCCAGGATGGTGCCATCCGGCTTGTCGCTGGCGACCTGAGTCACGGTTCCCTCGCTGAGGTCGAGCGACGCGAGGATCGCGCGGGCTGCGTCGATGTTCTGGCCCACGAAGTTCGGAACGACGACCGTCCCCGCCTGGGGCCCTAGACTGATGGTCAGGAAGGCTCGCGTCCCCCGGGGAACCGGCCCGGCCCCGGCCCGTGGCTCCTGGCTGATGACCCGGTCCCTCGCCCAGGTCTCGCTGAAGGTGAAGGTGAAGTCGGACTCGAGCACGGTCAGCCCGGCCTGCTCCAGGCTTATCTTCGCCTCGCGCCAGGTCAGGCCGACGACGTCCGGCACCGAATCGATGAACTCCGGCCCGAGGCTCACCCAAAGCGAAACCGTGCGGTTTATCTTGACCATCGCCCCCACCCGTGGGTTCTGGTCGATGACCTGCCCGGCGGGAACCTCGGAGTTGTACTCGTGAGCCACGACCGTGGCGTTCAGGCGATACTGCTGGAGCGTGCTCTGGGCCTCGAGGAGGGTAAGGCCGACGACGTTCGGCACGGAGACCTCGGGCACCTCGAACCACTGGACGACCCAGAAGAGCCCGACGCCGACCAGGGCAAAGAAGATGGCGAACGAGACCAACCAGACGGCCGGTCGGGACAGGCGGCGCCGGGGAGGCCGGGCCGTGACACCCCCGTCATCGAGGTCCGCGTAGGGCTCCGGGGTGCCGGCCGCCTCCGGACCGTCTTCCGGCGGCTCGTCCCCGTCGTCCCCACCCCCGGCCGCGCCGCGCCCGGCCCCGTTTCGCCCGACGGCCCCGCCCGGAAGCGTCGAGTCGTCGAGCCCGGGAGAGGCCGCTCCCACGACCTGGGTCCGGTCACCGGCTCCGGCCGGGGCGCTCACCGGCCGGCGTCCCTTCACCCGCCATTCGACGAGCTGCCGGTGGAGGGCCTCCAGGTCGCGGAGCATCTCGCCCGCCGTCTGGTAGCGCCGCTCCACCTCCTTGGCCATTGCCTTCATCACCACGCGCTCAGCCGCGGGAGGCACCCTGAGGTTCAGCTGACGGGGGGAGCGGACGGCCTCGCGGATGTGCTTCAGGGCCACACTGACCGGGCTCTCCCCGTCGAAGGGGACCTGCCCGGTCAGCATCTCGTAGAGAACCACACCCAGGGCGTAGAGGTCGGACCGCTCGTCGCCGTACCGTCCCTGGGCCTGCTCAGGTGAGAAATAGTAGACCGTTCCGAGGAGGGCCCCCGGGTAGGTGACCGTCGTCCCCGTCGCCGCCCCGGCGATGCCGAAGTCCGTCACCTTCACCCGGCCTTCGGTCGTGATGAGCACGTTGTGGGGCTTGACGTCCCGGTGGATGATGCGGTGCGCGTGAGCGTGCCGCAGGGCCTCGCATATCTGGCGGGCTATCCGGGCCGCTTCCTCGGCCGGCAGGGAGCCCCGCTCGTTGATGAGGTCCTTGAGGGTCCGGCCCTCGACGTACTCCATCACGATGTAGTGGATGTCGTCCTGCCGGCCGACGTCGTAGACCCCGACGATGTTCGGATGAGACAGGCTGGCCGCGGCCTGGGCCTCGCGGCGGAAACGGCGGACGACGTTCTCGTCGGCCGCGAACTCGCTCCGGAGGACCTTGACCGTCACCGGCCTCTGGAGGAGAGTGTCCTGAGCCCGGAAGACGACGGCCATTCCGCCCGCACCAAGCTTCTGGGCGATCTCGTAGCGCCCCCCGAGGACGGTCCCGGTCAGGTTCACTGCGGCCCACCTCCCACGGTGACGGGCCCGGCCAGGAGCAGGGTCACGTTGTCGTGCCCTCCCCGCTCGTTGGCCAGGGCCACGAGCCTGTCGCAGGCCTGGTCGAGGCTTTCAGCGTGGCTCAGAACGGCCTCCATCTCCGCGGCGGTCACCGCTCCGGAGAGCCCGTCGGTGCACAGAAGCAGGAGGTCCCCGTCCTCGAGGGGGATGGTGGACACGTCGGCCCTTACGCGAAGGTCGGATCCGAAGGCCTGCGTCAGGACGTTCCTCTGCGGGTGGAACTGGGCCTCGTCCTCCGACAGGTCGCCGTTCCGGACAAGCTCGGCGACGAGCGAATGGTCCCGGGTGACCTGGGCGAGCCGGCCCTTCCGGTAGACGTAGGCCCGGCTGTCGCCGACGTGGCCGATGTGGAGCATCCCTCCGCTCACCAGCGCGACCGTTACGGTTGTCCCCATCCCGGAGCACTCGGGGTCGGAGAGGCCCTGGCGAATGATGCGGGCGTTCGCCGCGGCCATGGCCTCGGCCAGGGCCCCCTCGAGCGGCTGTCCGGCCCTGACCGCCCGGTCGACCTCCTCGGCCACGGCCTCCAGGGCCAGGCGGCTGGCGACCTCCCCGGCCTGGTAGCCGCCGATACCGTCGGCCACGGCGCAGAGATGAACGGTCCTCGACCCTTCGAAAACCCGGTAGCAGTAAGCGTCCTGGTTGGTCTGGCGGACGAGCCCGACATCGGACTTGACGCTGACCTTCATTTCGTCCTCCCTAACAAGCGGCGCCGCCGCCCCCGGGAACGGAGCTTCAGCCCGCGGCCCGTCTCCTCAGCCGGGCCACGAAGCCACCGTCCGGGCCGCCGCTTGACGGCGTCAACATAAGATAGCATCCACGCGGGGCGGAATCAGATACACTGCGGGCGACCCCGGCACCAAGACCGGCAGCACCGCCCGCGTCATCCACCGTGAATTCTCGGTTCGAGGCGAGAAAGCCTTCTACTACCTTCTGGTTCTCCTCCGGCTCCGTGGAACAGGTGGAATAGACCACCACTCCACCGGGCCGGACGCAGGCGGCCGAGGCCGCGAGGAGCTCGTGCTGGAGCCCGGTCAGAGCCGGAAAGTCGGACTCGGTAATCCGCCAGCGCAGGTCGGGCCGGCGCCGCAGAACCCCGAGGCCCGAACAGGGCGCGTCCACCAGGACCGCGTCCGCCGCCCCGGCGAGGCCGGAGCCCGGAAGGTCGCGGGCGTCCATCGACCTCGTCTCGATGGACGAAAGACCCAGGCGGGCAGCCGACCGCTCGAGCAGCCCGAGCTTGTGGCGGTGGAGATCCACGGCCACGACGCGCCCGCCGTCGCCCATCAGCTCGGCGAGATGGGTGGCCTTCCCCCCCACGCCGGCGCAGGCGTCGACGACGGTCCAGCCGGCTTCCGGCCTGACCGCCCTCGCCGCGGCCATGGAGCTCTCGTCCTGGACTGAAAAGAGCCCTTCCCGGTAGGAGGCCAGGGCGCGGAGCGGCCGGTCCCCGGAGGCGACCGTGACCGCCTCCGGGAAAAGGCGGCCCGGCCCGGCCGCCAGGCCCTCGTCCCGGAGGCGGGCGATCAGGGCCTCCCGCCCGGTCCGCGTCAGGTTAGCCCGCAGGGTGAGCGGGGCGGGCTCGTTCCCGATGCGGCAGAGGTCGGCCGCCGCGGCGAGCCCATACCTCTCCACCCAGCGCCGGACGATCCAGTCCGGGTGGGAGTGCTCCACGGCGAGGCGCCTCACCGGGTCCTCCTCCACGGAGGGCAGGGGCACCTCGCGCCCGGTCCGGGCGGCCCGGCGGAGCACCGCGTTCACGAGTCCCGTCGTCCCCCGGTGGCCGAATTCGGCGGCCAGGGCCACGCTCTCGGACACCGCGGCCCGGGCCGGGACCCGGTCGAGAAAGAGCAGCTGGTAAAGGCCCATTCTGAGGATGTTGCGAATCCAGGCCGGCATCTCGCCCACCGGCCGCGAGGCCAGGTGGTCGAGGACGTAGTCGAGACGCCGGCGCCAGCGGGTCACGCCGTAGGCGAGCTCCGTGGCCAGGGCGCGGTCGGCCGCCCCCAGCTCCGATTCCTCCAGGGCCCGGTCGAGGGCGAGGTTGACGTAGGCCCCTCCGTCGTCGGCGGCGTGGAGCACCCGGAGGGCCAGCCGCCGGGCGGGACTGGCCGCCCGTCGCCCCTCGCAGCCCCGCGTCCGAGCCGTTCTCCGGAGGCCCGCTCCCGCTCCCGGGGGCGGACCACCCGGGGGCCTCGCCTCGCCGGGACCGGTCAAGGCCTGTCCCTCCCGGCCGGAAGAGCGACGGTCCGGACGTGGCAGACCAGAGGCACGCCCCCGAAGGCCGGGTTGACGAAGAAGGGGTTCCAGACGCTTCCGGCCGGACCGCAGTCGAACCCGACGATGAAGACGTCGTCGACGACGGCCGTCGTCGTCAGGAACCGCTGGAAGAGGCGGCCTAGGACCGGCCCGCCGAGGTTGGCCAGGACCATGGCCCCGACAACGTTGAGGAGGCTGAAGCGCCCCAGCCCGAAGAGGAGAACGAGGAGGACGACCGAGCTGACGAGGTTGGCCGAGGCGATGGAGGTCCCGCAGCGGTCGTGGAGGGCGAGCCCGCCCTCGCCGCGCTTGAGCCGCGCCAGGCCCTCCTCGGCCGCCCACTGGATGAGGGCCGGATCCCCGTAGCCCCTGAGGATGAAGCCGTCCTCCCGCGACATCCCGCTCAGCCGCTGGCGGCCGAAGCGCTCCTCCAGGACGTTCAGGGTCGCGTGCTCGAGGGCGTGATTCTGGCGCAGGCGCCGGTTTCCGGCTATCTTGAGGAACTGCGCCGGCGCGCTCAGGGCCCCCGTCAGCGAGGTGGCCGCCAGCCACAGCGGGAGGAGAAGAAGGTTCCCCAAGATGAAGATGACCGCCGCCAGGAGGAGGAGGCTAAGGACGGTCACTAGCTCCGCCGACCCCGGAGGACGAGCAGGTAGATGAGCTGGCTGACCGCAGCCGCGGTTGCGGCGACGTAGGTCAGGGCCGCCGCGTCGAGAACCCGCCGGGCGAGGGCGGCCTCACCCCCCTGGACCAGCGCGAGGTCGTCGAGAGCCCGCATGGCCCGCCCGCTGGCGTTGAACTCCACGGGGAGGGTGATGACCTGGAAGACGACGGCTCCGAAGAAGAAGAGGATGCCGAGGTCCATGAGACCGAGCCCCAGCTGGGACGTTGACGAGAGGATGAGCCCGAGGAGGAACAGCGGCATGGCCAGGGACGTGCCGAACTGGACCACCGGGAAGAGGCCGTTCCGGACGGCGAGGAAAGCGTAGCCCGTGGCGTGCTGGACGGCGTGTCCGGCTTCGTGGGCGGCGATACCCAGGGCGGCCACGCTCGGCGCCCCGTAGACCTGCCGCGAGAGCCTGACCGTCCGGGAGCGCGGGTCGTAGTGGTCGCCGAGCTCCCGGTCGGTGAGCTCGACGCGCACGTCGTGAAGCCCGTGGGCGTTGAGGATGAGCTCGGCCACCTGCCGCCCGGTCACCCCGCGCGACGCCCGGACGCGGGCCGCCCGGGCCACCGTCGAGGAGACCTTGGCCTGGGCGTAGAAGGCGAACACGATGGCCGGAAGGACGATCACGAAATACGACGGGTCAAGAAAGAGCATCCCCATCGCCTCCCTCTCGTTCAACAGTCTTCGCTGCCCGGCCCCGCCGTCCTCTCACCGGCGGCCGAGCTCCCCGAAGCTGTCGCCGATCTCGACCCTGAAGCCGTTGACGAACTCGGCCCCGGTCATCCGCGACCCACCGGCCGGTTGAAGGGCCCGGAGGACGATCGTCCCCCGGCCCGTGGCCACGACCGGGGCTCCGCTCTCGAAAGCGACCACGCGGCCCGGCGCGGACAGGCCGGCGGCCGGGCCGGGCTCCACCCGCCAGACCTTCACCCGCTGTCCCCGGAAGACCGTGTGCGCCCCGGGGACCGGGTCGAGGGCCCGCACCTGGCGCGCGACGGCCTCGGCTGGCCGTGACCAGTCTATGACCTCGTCTTCCGGCCCGAGCTTGGGGGCCGGGCGGGCCGGGCCCGCCGGCTGCTTCCGGAACACGGCCTTCCCCGTAGCCAGGAGGTCGAGGGCCTCCAGGACGAGTCCGGCTCCGGTCCGGGCCAGCCGGTCATGGAGCTGGCCCGCCGTCTCCTCCGGGCCGACCTCAACCTCCCGCTGGACGACGATGTCGCCCGTGTCCATCCCCTCGTCCATCCGGATGACCGTCACGCCGGTGACGCGGCAGCCGTCGAGAAGGGCCCTCTGGATGGGCGCCGCGCCCCGGTAGTCGGGCAGGAGCGAAGCGTGCAGGTTCAGGCAGCCCAGCCGCGGCGCGGAGAGAACCGCCCGGGGCAGGATGACCCCGTAGGCGACAACAACGGCGACGTCCGCCCGCCACCCGGCCAGGACGCCCGGCAGGGTCGTCCGCACTTCGGCCGGGCTTCCCTGCCAGACCTCGAGGCCGAGCCGGAGGGCCGCCTCCTTGACCGGACTCGGGCGCAGGGTCCTGCCCCCGCGGCCGGCCGGCCGGTCGGGCCGGGTGACGACGCCGACGATTTCGTGGCCGGCGGACGAGAGGGCCTCGAGGGTCGGGAGAGCGAAGGACGGCGTCCCCATGAAGGCGACGCGCAGGGGGCGTTCGGCCCGGGGCCAGGCCCCCTCCTCCTCCTCCTCCGGCTCGATCTTCTCGACCGCCCGCGCGCGGTCGAGGATGACCACGCCGTCGAGATGGTCTATCTCGTGCTGCAAAGCCCGGGCTAAGAAGCCTTCGGCCTCGAGCCAGACCGGTCGCGACTCGAGGTCGAGGGCCTCCACGCTCACTTTCTCGGCCCGCTCTATCTCGGCCAGAAGACCCGGGAAGCTGAGACAGCCCTCCCAGTCCACGGCCCGCCCGGAGCTGGCCGTCACCCGGGGGTTGACCAGGACGTGGAGGCCGTCCCCGACGTCGACGACGACGAGGCGCACGGACTCGCCGACCTGGGGGGCGGCCAGGCCGACCCCGCGGTGGGCCCGCATCGTCTCGACCATGGCCTCAGCCAGCCGGCGAACCGAAGCGGTGATTCTCTTGACCGGGGTCGCCTTCCGGCGCAGAACCGGGTCGCTGAAGGTGCGGACTCTCACGCGGCCAGCCGTCCTCCCAGAGTTTCCCCAATTATAGCATGACGCCGCGCCTAGCAAGCGAAACGGCCTTCTAGAGAAGGCTTCTCCAGCGCCAATGGGCGACTCCCGGTCTCCGGGTCTCAGAGTACATCCACCGCTCAACCACAGGTCCCCGCCGCCGGGGCGCGGAGTTGCCCGGAAGCCAGATGATACGGTCACGGGTACCGTGCACACTCCATCCGGGTCGAGTAATGGCCACAGAACCGGGCGTAAGGGGGAAGGTCCCGTGAGAGCACGGCGACAGCCCATAGTGGCGGTATCGGGCGCGGTACTGCTCGTGTCGATTGTCTTGCTCATAGGCATTCTTCGGGGCGGTATCTGCAATTCCCGGCTATGAACTTGCTACCAAGGGACCGCCGGAGAACTGGAACACCCAGGCGGAGTGGCCAGAGATGACTCTCAAGGAACTCTGCTCCCGCGCCCATGCCGTGGTGAGGGTGTGAGAGGCCGCCCAGCGCAGTCACCAGGTCACAGCACGCTCACCGGGTCAACGTCGACAACCGCGGTGACGCCGCCCGGGGCCTTCCTCCGGCCCCCGCGGGCCTCGCGGCCCGTCGCCTCCCGCACCGCCTCCCGCACCTCGGCCAGCCCGCGGTCGAGGTCGGGGCAGAAGACGAGAACGTGCCAGCGGTAGACTCCCCGAAGCCGGGCCAGCGGAGCCGGCGCCGGCCCCGCGAAACGCGGCCCGCCCGGACGACCCGAGCCGTCCAGGGTGTCGGCGAAGCCCCGCTCGGCGAGGAGCCGGGCGAAGAGGGACGCCGCCCTCGCCGCGCGGCGCTCGTCGCGGTCGTCGAACTCGACCCGGATGAGGTGGTTCCGGGGAGGGTAGCCGAGAGCCCGGCGCGCGGCCGTCTCGCTCTCGGCGAAGGCTCGGTAGTCGTGGGCCCGGGCCGCCTGGATGACCGGGTGCTCGGGGCTGTAGGTCTGGATGATGACCTGACCCGGGCGGTCGCCGCGGCCGGCCCGTCCGGCCGCCTGGGTCAGGAGGCGGAAGGTCCGCTCGGCGGCCCGGAAGTCCGGCAGGTGGAGGGCCGAGTCGGCCGACACGGCCGCGACCAATCCCACTCCCGGGACGTCGAGCCCCTTGGCCACCATCTGGGTCCCCACCAGGATGTCCGCCTGGCCGGCCGCGAAGAGAGCCAGGAGGCGGGCGGCCTCGCCGGGACGGCGCACCACGTCGGCGTCGAGCCGGACCACGCGGGCCCCCGGGAACAGGCCGGAGGCCTCGCTCTCCAGGCGCTGGGTCCCGGCTCCGAAGTAGCGCACGCGGTGACCCCCGCAGGCCGGGCAGGCCGCGGGCGGAGGCCGGCGGACGCCGCAGTAGTGGCAGAGAAGGTCCGCCCGGGCGTCGTGGTAGGTCAGGGAAACGTCGCAGTTCGGACAGCGGGCCACCCACCCGCAGTCCCGGCACAGGACGAAGGTCGAGTGACCCCGGCGGTTCAGGAAAAGGATCGCCTGCTGCCCGTCGGCGAGCGTCCTGGCCAGAGCCCTTTCCAGGACCCGGCTGAAGACGCTCCGGTTCCCGGCGGGGAGTTCGGCCCGCATGTCGACGATCTCGACTGACGGGAGCGGTCGCCCTTCGACCCGCTCCGCCAGGGTGAGCAGGGTGTAGTCGCCCCGTAGGGCGCGCCAGTAGGACTCGAGCGAGGGCGTGGCGCTGGCCAGGACGAGGACGGCCCCCTCCCGCCGGGCCCGCCGGACGGCGACCTCCCGAGCGTGGTAGCGCGGCGCGGCCTGCTCCTGCTTGTAAGCGTCCTCGTGCTCCTCGTCGAGGACGATGAGCCCGAGGCGGTCCAATGGGGCGAAGACGGCCGACCGCGCGCCGACAACGACGTCGGCCTCCCCGGCCAGGACCCTCTCCCAGTAGTCGAGGCGGTCGCGGCCACCGAGATAGCTGTGGGCCACGGCCACCCGGGCCTGCCCGAGATGGGCCCGCACGCGCTCGAGGGTCTGCGGGACGAGTGAGACCTCCGGGACCAGCACCAGGACCTGCCGACCCAGGGACAGGGCCTCCGACGCCGCCCGCAGAAAGACCTCCGTCTTCCCGCTCCCGGTGACCCCGTGGAGGAGGAAGACGCGTTCCCTTCCGGAGGCCCCCGTCTCACCCCCGGCCGGACGATGAAGGGCCTCGGTGATAGGGGCCAGGGCGGCGGCCTGTGCCGGGGTGAGCCGGAGGGGACGCGGCTCTCCGCCGGCCCGCCCGTCCCCGCCGCCGGACGGGACCCGTCCCCGCGGGCGGGCCGGGCGCGGCCCGGCTTCCGCCCCGTTCCCCAGGGCGACCAGCCCACGCCGCGACAGGGCCGCGAGAGCCCTGGCCGTCCCGGCCCCGTGCCGGCGGCGCAGGGCGGCGACCTCCGCCGGCCCGCGCAGGAGCTCGCCGAGGAGGGCCGCCTGAACGGGGGCCCTGGAGGTGAGCTCGTCGACAGCGGCGGCGGCCTCGGGCTCGGGGACGGTGAGCCTCACCGCCTCACGAGCCCGGAAGCGGCCGGTGGCCGGCACCGCGGCGCGGAGGACCTCACCGGGCTGGCACACATAGCGGCGGGCGGTCCAGACGGCGAGGTCGAGAACGGCCGGGGGGTAGGCGGGTCGGGGGTCCACCACGCCGGAGACGTCCTTAAGGCGGTCGGGCGGGACGTCGCTCCGCTCCTTCAGGCCGAGGCAGCAGCCCTCCACCATCCGCCCGAGAAGGGGAACGACGACCCTGACCCCCGGCGCGACCACCCCGGCGAGGGACGCGGGCACCCGGTAGTCGAAGACTCCGTCCCCGCCGCTGACCGGGGCCGCCGGCGCGACCTCGGCGATCAGCTCAGGTGTCGGGTCGGCCGGCCCGCTACCGCCTTGCCCGGCTCGAACCACCGCTCTCGCCACCCTCGAGGATGGCGACGACCCGGTCGAAGACCACCCTCGCCACGTCGGGCTTGGGCAGGAGGGGGACCTCCTCGACCAGGCCGTCCCGTCCGAGTAGCGTCACCTGGTTGGTCTTTGCGGCGAACCCGCGGTCGGGCTCGAGACCGATGCGGTTGGCCACCACCAGGTCGAGGTTCTTCGCCTCGAGCTTGGCCAGCGCGTTGGCCCGGAGGTCGTCGGTTTCGGCCGCGAAGCCCACAAGGACCTTCCGCCCCTTGTCTTTCCCGAGCTCAGCCAGGATGTCCTCGGTCCGGGTCAGCCGCACGGTCAGGTCTCCGGCCGTCTTCTTCGTCTTGGACGGGGCGCACTCGGCGGGGCGCCAGTCGGCGACGGCGGCGGCCATGACCACGATATCGCAGGCCTGGGCCTCCTCGAGGACGGCGCGGCGCATCTCGGCCGTTGTCGTCACCCGGACCACCGCCACCTCGGAGGGAGGTTCGAGCTCGGTAGGCCCCAGCACGAGAGTCACCCGGGCCCCTCGGCGGTTGGCCTCGGCCGCGAGGGCCAACCCCATCCGCCCCGTCGAAGGGTTGGAGACGTACCGGGCCGGGTCGAAGGGCTCGCGGGTGGGGCCGGCCGACACGAGGACCCTCCGCCCGGCGAGGTCGCCCGGACCGAGGAGGCGGAGGCAGGCGGTCAGGATGCGCTCGGTCTCCGGGTAGCGGCCCTTGCCGATCAGACCGGAGGCCAGCCGGCCGATGTCGGGCTCGAGAACCTCGCACCCGTACGACCTCAGGGTCTCAACGTTCCGCCTGACGGCCGGGTGGGCGTACATGGCCAGGTCCATGGCTGGGACGTAGAGGACGCGTCCCCTCACGGCCAGGAGGGTCGTTGACAGGAAGTCGTCGGCGATGCCCGCGGCCGCCTTGCCGAGAATGTTGGCCGTGGCCGGGGCGACGACGGCGAGGTCGGCTCTCTCAGCCAGGCCGACGTGCTCGACGTTCCACCGGACCGGGGGGGCCCACAGGCTGGTGTGGACGGGATTGCCCGAGACGGTCTGGAAGGTGAGCGGGGAGACGAACTTCGTCGCCGCCTCGGTCATGATGACGTGGACGTCGGCGCCGTGCTCCCGCAGGCGGCTGATCAGGAGGGGCACCTTGTAGAGGGCGATGCCGCCGCAGACGCCGACCAGAACCGTTCTGCCCTCGAGCATCGGCATCGCCCGCCTACCTCGCTTTGGGTTGTTCGAACCTCACCCGGCCCTCGTAGATCTCCTGGAGGGCGATCGTGACCGGCTTGTGGGAGCGGGTGTCGACGAGCTTCGGGTGGCCTTCCATCAGCTGGCGGCCCCGCTTGGCCGCAGCCACCACCAGGGAGTACTTGCTGTCCACTTTCTTCAGGAGCCCTTCCAGCGGAGGGGTCATCATCTTGTCCGGTCCTGTCCTCCTTCACGCCCGAGGTTCCGGGTCCGGCCGGCGGCGAAGCCCCGGAGAAGCTCCCGCTGTCTCGCGCTCCGACAGTGCTCGGCGACCAGGATGGCCTCGAGGCACCTGGTCGCCTCTTCGAGGTTGTCGTTGACCACGACGTAATCGAAATCCCCGGCGGCCGCGATGAACCCGAGCGCCGCCTCGAGTCTCAGTCGACGCTCCTCGGCGCTCTCGGTCCCCCGTCGGGACATCCTCTCCTCGAGCGCCTCGAGGGAGGGGGGAAGGATGAACACCGATACGGCGTCAGGCATTCTCTGTTTTACCTGACGCGCCCCTTGGATGTCAAGGTCTAGCAGCACGTCCACTCCGTCTTCCAGGCGGGGCACCACCTCGGACAGAGGCGTGCCGTAGTGCCGTCCGTAGACGCGGGCCCACTCCAGGAAGTACCCCCGGGTCACGGCCTCCAGGAAGCGCTCTTCGGACCAGAAAAAGTAGTGCACCCCGTCGACCTCCCCCGCACGAGGGGGACGCGTGGTGACCGACACCGAGAAACCCAGGTCCGGGCGGCGTCTGAGAAGAGCCTGGCAGAGGGTACCCTTGCCGGCGCCGGAGGGCCCGGAGACCACGATAAGCAGACCCTTCCTGGCCACTCGATTACACCCTCTCCAGGTGGTCAGACCTCCTCATCCGCCGCATGCGCCGTCCTGGAGGCCAGTCGGTGGGCCACCGTTTCGGGCTGCACTGCGGAAAGGATGACGTGAGAGCTGTCGGTGACGATCACCGACCGCGTCCGTCGTCCGTAGGTCGCGTCGATGAGCGCCCCCTCGTCCCTCGCTTCCTGGATTATTCTCTTTACCGGTGCGGATTCCGGACTGACGATGGCCACGATACGGGCGGCGGAGACCATGTTTCCGAACCCTATGTTGACTAGTTGGATGTCCATTCGTGCGAGCGTCCCCCTATTTCCTGCCGCCAAACCGCTCGAGCAGGGCCTCACGCTGCCGCTTACCCAGGCCCTGGACGCGCCTAGAGCTGTCTATGCCGATCTCGTCCATGATCTTCCGGGCCGTGGTCTTGCCGACCCGCGGGAGGGACGCCAGGAGGTAGGCGACCCGCATCTTCGCCATGACCTCGTCGTCCGACCGGTCCAGAGCCTCCCGGAGAGACAGGGATCCCTTCTTCAGCTTCTCCCGGATGCGCTTCCTCTCGGACCTCATCTCCTGGGCCTTGCCCAGCGCCTCGCGGCGCTGCCCCATTGTGAGAGCCGGAAGGGTCAATCAACTCACCTCCCTTCAGCGGGATGGCGGGCGTCCGCCGGAATGAGCCGCCTCATTCGACGTTCTGGATCTGCTCCCGTATCTTCTCGAGCTCCGTCTTCACTTCCACGACCTTACTTCCGATGTCGGGGTGCTGCGTCTTGCTCCCGACCGTGTTGATCTCGCGGACCATCTCCTGGAGAATGAACTCGGCCTTGCGACCGACCGCCTCATCCACTCCGAACAAACCCCGGAACTGCTCGAGATGGCTCTCGAGGCGCACCAGCTCTTCGGTGATACTCGACCTCTCGGCGTAGAGCACGATCTCGGTGGTCAACCGCTCCTCGGCGACCACGCTGTCGCGCAGGAGCTCGCTCACCCGCCGCGTCAGGCGCTCACGGTACTCCTCGGTCAGGAGCGGCGCTCTCGCCCCGATTTCGTCCGTAAGATGCGCAACGCGGTCCAACCTATGTATTAGGTCCCGCTCAATGGCCTCTCCCTCGGCCTTTCTCATCGCCGCGAGCTCTTTCGCGGCCTCGAGGAGAGCGGCCTCGACCAGCGCCCAGACCGCCTCGGCGTCGGGAGGGGTCTCCTTGACCCGGATGACTCCCGGGAGCTCGGCCAGCAGCGGAAGAAGCCCCTGGGGCTCGAGACCGAACCTCCCCGCGAGTTCGAGGAGCCCGGCGTGGTAACACCTGGCAAGCTCGCTGTCGACTTCCACAATTCGGTCTCTTCCAGGCGATTCCTCCAGGGTGATGTGAATATCCAGGCGACCGCGCTGGAAGAGGGCCTGAAGAGCGCGCCGCACCCGGTCCTCCAGGGAGGCGAGCTCGACGGGCATCCGGATGGAGAGGTCGAGAAACCGGTGGTTGTAGGAGCGTATCTCGACGAGCACGCGCCCGTCCTCACCGAGAGCAGTCCCCCGGCCGTAACCGGTCATGCTCCGCGTGGTCGGCACCCCCCCACTGACGCGGCGTCGCCGTCCGACAGCCTCCACCCCTCTACCAAGAGACGCATCCCTCGAGACGACCCAGCGCCTCGGCGAGCCTTTCGTCGGGGACGGTCAGCGATATCCGGAAGTGCCCCTCTCCACGCGACCCGTAGGCCGACCCGGGAGCGACGATGACGCCCGCCTTCTCAAGAACGTGGGCGGCGAAGCTCACCGAGGTGTGGCCGGACGGGACCGGAGCCCAGATGTAGAAGCTCCCCCTCGGCCGGGTCACCCGGCAGCCCATCCGCCCGAGGGTCTCGACAACGAGGTCGCGCCGGCGCTGGTAGACCGACCTCACCCGAGCGATGAACTCGTCCAACCCGGGGTCGGTCAGAATCCTGGCCCCGGCCCTCTGGATGGCCGTGAACTGCCCGGAATCGGTGTTGGTCTTGATGACCCCCAGGGCGGCGATGGCCTCGCGGCTGCCGACCGCGTAGCCGAGCCGCCAGCCGGTCATGTTGAAGGGCTTGCTGAGCGAGCCGAACTCGACGGCCACCTCCTTGGCCCCCTCGACCTCGAGGACGCTCGGGGCGCGGTAGCCGTCGAAGGTTATCTCGATATAGGCCGAGTCGTGGACGAGGAGGATATCGTTCTCGCGGGCGTACCGGACCGCCTCCGAGAAGAGGTCGAGGTCCGCCGTCCCCGCCGTCGGGTTGTTCGGGTAGCACAGGAACATGACCGTCGCCCGGCGTCGGTCCTCGGGTTTGACCGCCTCGAGGTCGGGCCGGAAGCCTCGTTCCGGGAGGAGCGGCAGGGGCACGACCTGACCGCCGGCCAGAAGGGTGTGGATGCCGTAGACGGGGTAGCCGGGGTCGGAAACGAGGGCCGCGTCCCCCTGGTCCACCACCGCCCACGTGAGGTGGCTGAGGCCCTCCTTCGAACCGATGAGGGCGATGACCTCCTTGTCCGGGTCGAGGTCCACCCCGAAGCGAGTTGAGTAGTAGTGGGCCACGGCCCGCCGGAACTCGGCTGTACCTTCGTAGGGGGGGTAGCGATGGGTCGTCGGGTCGCGGGCTTCCCGGGCCAGGCTCTCGATGACCGGGTCCGGGGTTGGAAGGTCGGGATCGCCGATGCCC
>DYFB01000006.1 GCA_020725405.1 Symbiobacterium sp.
CCAGCAGATTTACAGTCTGCCCCCTTTGGCCAGCTTGGGTACCTCACCACTCGGAAACAGCTGGAGCTGGCGATGGGATTCGAACCCAAAACCGGCTGATTACAAATCAGCTGCTCTACCGTTGAGCTACGCCAGCGCTGCTGTGGCCTTTTCCAAGGTTCGGCCCGGCCTGCCGGCCGGGCACTGAACCATTATAATAGCTTCTCCGCCGAGGGTCAAGGTGCGCTTCCCCTGGTCCACGGACCCGGCCACGGGTGAACTCGGCCGGGCCCCGCTCAGGTCACGCCGAGGCCTGAGAGCGACCTGTCACCGCCCTGCTCCCGCGACCCTCGGCGTCCTGGCGCTTCTCGAGGTACTTCTCGAGTTTCCGTTTGACCCGCTGCAGGGCGTTATCGATTGACTTGACATGCCGGGCGAGGTCAGTCGCGATCTCCTGGTAGGACTTGCCGTCGAGGTAGGCCATGAGGACCTTCCACTCGAGATCGCTCAGGATCTCGACCATCTTCTCTTCGATGTTCCCAAACTCTTCGCGGCTGATGATCAGCTCCTCGGGATCGGTGATCTTCGTCCCGGAAATCACATCAAGGAGGGTCCGGTCGGAATCTTCATCGTAGATGGGCTTGTTCAGGGAAACGTAGGAGTTCAGCGGGATGTGCTTCTGCCGCGTGGCTGTCTTGATGGCGGTTATGATCTGGCGGGTGATGCAGAGCTCGGCAAAGGCCCTGAAAGAGGACAGCTTGTCGCTCCGGAAGTCGCGGATGGCCTTGTAAAGACCTATCATGCCCTCCTGGATTATGTCCTCCCGGTCGGCGCCGATCAAGAAATAGGACCTGGCTTTGGCCCGGACGAAGTTGCGGTACTTATTGATGAGATACTCCTGAGCAACCCGGTTGCCATCTCGTGCGGTTTCGACGATGTCCTCATCCATCATGTTTTCGAAGGGAGAAAACTCTTCTCGGTGAGTCTGCGGACTAAGAGCCACAAACTTCGCCTCCAGCCCTGAGTGATGGAAGGGAAGCTGAGGTGGGAAAACCGCCAACCAGGTATCACTACTCTTTGGCTGAGGCTACCTCGCCAATTATGTCACTATTATAGGAGGGCCGATTGGACAAGTCAAGGTATGTCCGGGCCGCGGAGACCTTGCGTGTCCTGCATCTCCGGGTCGCGGTTCCGACCGTGGGAGGAGGCCCGGAGATCGACCCGGGGCGCTAGCGCCCGCGCCCGCGCCGTCTCTCGGCGGGAGCCCCCGGCGCCCCGTCCGGGCCGGAGCCGGATGGCGCTGCCGGCGGGCCCATGACCACAAGACCCGGCAGCGGAGCGTACCTCGAGGTGAAAAGGAGCTCGCGTCTTTCCACCCGGCCGTCTCTCGCCACCGACCTCCACAGCAGGACCTCCCGCCCATCGCCGGGCTCGCGGACGACGCGGTAGGCTCCCGGGTCGAGCTCCTCGCGGAGCTCGACCGTCCAGCCGGCGGGGAGGCGGGCCGCCTCCTCGGTGAAGAGAGCCACCTCGACCCGGGGCTCCCGCCGGCCCCAGAAAGCAGCCTCGAGCCGACCGCCGGCCGCCCTCACGGTCAGGACCACCGGACGCTCGCCCGGGTTCTTCACCACGAGGTCAAGGCCCGGATAGGCGACGGTGGCGTCGCGCCCCGGGGCGACGTAGGGCACCGGCCGCGAATGGCAGTGGCGGCAAGTCACGTCGATGCCGGCCAGGAGGGCCGCGTTGAAGATCGTCGTCGCCACCTGGCAGACGCCTCCGCCCGTTCCAATCACCATCTCACTGTCGACTATCTCCAGGGCCGTCCGGTACCCGGCCGCGGACGAGCGCTCGCCGACGACGTCGTTGAAGGAGAGAGCGAGCCCGGGTTCTATCACGCTACCGTCGAGCGCGGCCGAGGCCAAGGCGATGTTCCACGAGCGGCCCTCGTCCTGGGGGTCGTAAGCGGTGGAGAAGGCCGCCAGGAGTTCCCGGTCCAGGGCGGCCAGCCGGTCGACGCTGCCCCGGGCCGGAAGCTCCACGATGACCAGTTCCACCGTAGCCCTCTCTCCCGGCGCCCGGCCCTCGACGGCCGCCGGAACCAACTCCACGGTGGCGGCGACGTCCAGACGCCGGCCCGGACGGCCCGGGAGCACCGCGCCGGTCCGGGAGTCGAGCGAGACATTGACCGGGGGCCGGTCCACCGAACCGGCCACGGCCGAGAGAAAGGCGGTAGAGGCCCCGGGGTCGACCGCGACGGCCGCCGGGACCCGGGCGCCCCTGGCCGAGGTCAGGAGAAGCCCGACCAGCCTGGCCGCCGCGCTCCCGGACCGTCCCTCCGCGAGGGCTCGGTCCAGAGTCGCCTCCACGTCGACCCGGAGGCCGAGGGACACCCCGCTCACGACCCAGGCCGCCCCGGTATCGGCGTCCCTGAAGACGATGTCCGCCGACTCCGGTCTCCCGTCCTCACCCTGACCGCTGTCGAGCCAGCCCATGAGGGAAAGGCGCAGGCCCTCGCCGGTGAGCCCGCCGGCCGGGATCGGGCCGACCGTGACGTTCGGGAAGATCCTGTCCCCCACCTCGAGCCAGGTCAGATACCCGCCCGCGAGAGCCAGGAAGAGGAGTCCCAGGACGGCCGGTGGTCCGAGGACCGACGCGACGGCCCGGATGCTCACCCGGGGCCCGGCCGGCCGGCCGGGTGCCTTTGGCGGGGCGCCCCGCCGCGCCGCCCCGGGGCCCGGTCTGACCCGCCCTAACCTGGACCCGGACCCGGGGGCGCCCCTCGCGACCGGGCCGCGAGCGACCGCTGGCGTACGGCCTCGTAGAGGATGATCCCCGCGGCGACCGCGGCGTTCAGGGAGCTGAGAGGCCCGCTCATGGGGATTTTCACCAGGAAGTCGCACTTTTCGCGGACGAGCCGTCTCAGGCCGCGATGCTCTCCCCCCACGACGATGGCCGCCGGCACGGTCAGATCCACCCCGGTGTAGAGATCCGGGCCGGCGGCGTCCGCCCCGAACGTCCAAAGGCCCTTCTCCTTGAGCCGGTCTATCGTCCGCGCGAGGTTGACCTCCCGGGCGACGATCAGGTGGTCGGCCGCGCCCGCGGCGGCCTTGACGGCCGCGGGCGTCAGCTCGGCCGACCGCCGGGTCGGGATGATCACCCCGTGGGCCCCGGCCGCCGCGGCTGTGCGGATGATGGACCCGAGGTTGCGAGGGTCCTCAACGCCGTCGAGGATGACCAGGAGAGGCGTCTCGCCCCGCCGGGCGGCGGCAGCCAGGATGTCGGCGGCCCCGCCGTAGGCTCGCGGCTCGGCCAGGGCTACGACTCCCTGGTGGACGCGGCCTCGGGTCATGGCGTCGAGTTCCTCGCGGGAGACGTAGGCTACGGGGATGCGGCCGGCCGCGGCCGCCTCAACGATGTCGGTCACCGCCCCCCGGGCCCCGCTGGCCACGAGGATTCTGCGGATGCGGCGGCCGGCCCGAATGGCCTCCAGGACGGGGTGCCGCCCTTCGATGTGCTCCAAGACCGTCCACCATCCCAGCCCACAGAAGAGAGTGCCCGTTCCCGGACGGCTTATCCGGGGGGGGAGCCTCCGGCCCGCCCGGCACGCCGGCGGAGGAGGCGGTAGCGCCCGCAGGAGAACTCCCCTTCCCCGCAGTGTCCCTCAACCTCACAGGCGGGCCCGGCGGTCTCGAAGAGGACCGGAGCCACCTTCCTAACCTCCCGCCGCATCTGGTAGGCCACCTGGCGTATCTCCCACTGCGCCCGCCGGCAGCAGCGGAGGGCGAAGAAGTTGTGTAGGCTTCGGGCGTTGAACGTGCACAGGAGGCGGGTCGCGACGCCCTGGCCGAGGACCATACGGGCGTCCTCGCCCGGGACTCCTCGATCGAGAAGCTCGCGGTAGGCGCCGAACGCCTCGAGCATCCGCTTGTGGTAGAGGGCGGCTGACTGCGGGTCACGCCTGACCGCCGGCGGGACGACGTACTCCGGACGCTCCGGGGTTACATAACGAAGCGACTGCACCGAATACGAAGCGATGCGGTGCCTGGTGAGCTGGGCCAGGAGCGCCCGGGACCCCTCGATGTAGAACTGGAAGGAAGCGTGCTCGAAGGGTGAGAGATGACCCATCTCGCGGAGCCTGGTGACGAGTCTGCGGGCCGCGTGGAGGTCGAGGTCCCGGTTGAGATCCTCAAGATCGGCCGGCGAGTAGCAGAGGCGGGCCGCCCGGGCCACGGTCACCTCCGGCTCCGGGGTGTGGTTCACAAGCCGCGCCGTGGGTCTGATTTCGACCGGCTCCGGGGCCGGATTCCCCGGTCCGGGCGGACACTCCAACTCGGTCAAGCGTCAGTCCCTCCTCCGGGCCGCCGTTCCGCCGGGACCATCCTGGACCTCGTAGCCCAAGGCGATGAGGGAGTCGCGGATGTGGTCGGCCAGACCATAGTTCTTCTCGGCCCGGAGGCGGTCTCTCACCTCGACCAGAAGGCGGAGCAGGCCGTCTACCTCGGCCGCCCCGCCTCCGCCCGGACCGGTCGCGTCCACTTGCTCCCCGGCGTCCAGAACGCCGAGGACGCCCGCCCCGAGCTCCTCCATGGCCTCGAGGGCCGCCCGGACCCCTCCGGGGTCGGAGGACTCCACGGCTCCGGCCGCGAGCTCTGCGTTCACCCTGCGGGCGAGGTCGAAGAGAGCGGCCAGGGCCTCCGCCGTGTTGAAATCATCATCCATGGCCGCTTCGAACCGGCGCCGGGCCTCGGCGGCCGCCGCGGCCAGAGACGACCCGGTTGCGGCTGCGGCCGGAGCGGACCCCGCCGCGCTCGGACGTAACCCGGCCGCGCTCGGACGTAATTCAGCCGCGCTCGGACCCGACCCGGTCGCGGCGGGTCGCGCCTCTCCGCTCTCCCGGAGGGTTTCGCGCAGCCGGCCGGCCGCCTCGCTCAGGCGCCGCCAGGCCCGCTTGTTCTCCTCGAGGAGCTCGAAGTCGAAGTCCACGGGCTTACGGTAGTGGGCGCCGAGCAGGAGCAGCCTCACGGCCGGGGCCGGCGCTCGCTCGAGGACTTCCCGGAGGGGAACGAAGTTCTCCAGAGACTTGGACATCTTCTCTCCCCGGAGGTTGACCATCTCGTGGTGGAGCCAGTTCCGGCAGAACGGCGCCCGGCCGGTGTAGGCCTCGGCCTGAGCGATCTCATTCTCGTGATGAGGGAAGACAAGCTCGGTCCCTCCGCCGTGGAAGTCAAAGCCGTCCCCAAGGTACTTCAAGGCCATGGCCGTGCACTCGATGTGCCAGCCCGGCCGCCCGGGCCCCCAGGGGCTCGGCCAGGCCGGCTCGCCGGGTTTCGCCCGTTTCCACAGGGCGAAGTCGGCCGGGTTCTTCTTGGCCTCATCGACCTCCACCCGGGCGCCGGCCCGGAGGTCGTCGGGCGTCCGCCGCGAGAGCTTACCGTAGCCCGGGAAGGACGTGACGTCGAAGAACACGTTACCGTCCCGCGCGTAGGCCGCGCCCCGGTCGACCAGCCCTTCGACGACCCGGACGACGTCCTCGATGTGGTCCGAGACGCGGGGGTAGACATCGGCCCGCTGGACGCCGAGCCGGTCCATGAGCTCGAGGTACTCGTGACTGTAGGCCCGGGCGACGGCGAGCGGGTCCTCGCCGGTCGTCTGGGCCTTGGCGATGACCTTGTCGTCCACGTCGGTGAAGTTCTGGACCAGGAACACCCTGTAACCGCGGTACTCGAGGTAGCGGCGGACCACGTCCCAGAAGACGCTGGGCCGGGCGTGGCCGATGTGGGTGGTCGAGTAGGGCGTGACCCCGCAGACGTAGATGCGGACCCGGGAGCCGTCCGCCGGAACGAAGTCCTCCTTGCGCCCGCTCAGGGTGTTGTGGACCCGGATGCTCATCTCCACCTCTACCTCCCGCCGGCGGCCGCCGGACCGCTCCCGGTCGCGGCGGTCGCGTCTCGGTCCGGACCGTCGAGAGACGGCCGTCCGGCGTCCGGGGCCGCGAGCCGTTGGCCCAGGCTGCGAAGCTCTCGCTCCAGGTCCTCGAGGCGAGCCTCGAGCCTGCGGACCGTCGCCCGCTCCTCACGAAGGGCGTCGGCCACCGGGTCGGGCAGCTTCCCGTGCTCCAGCGGGTCAACCCGTTCACCGTCCCGGACCACAATCCTGCCCGGGACGCCGACCACGGTGCAACCCGGGGGGACGTCCTTGAGGGTCACGGCTCCGGCCCCGACCCGCGATCCCCGCCCGACGGTGATGGCCCCGAGAACCTTGGCCCCGACCCCGATGACGCACCGGTCCTCGATGGTCGGATGTCTCTTTCCTTTGGCCTGGCCGGTCCCGCCGAGGGTAACGCCCTGGTAGATGGTCACGTCGTCGCCGACAACGGCCGTCTCCCCGATGACCACGCCCGACCCGTGGTCGATGAAGACCCGCCGACCGAGGCGGGCCCCGGGGTGGATCTCGATTCCCGTAAGGAAGCGGGAGACGTGCGAGACGAGCCGGGCCGGGACATAGAACCGGCGGCGGTAGAGCGCGTGGGCCAGGCGGTGGAGCATAAGGGCGTGAAGCCCGGGATAGCAGAGGAGAACCTCGATGAGGCTCTTCGCCGCGGGGTCGCGCTCGAACACCGCCTGGACGTCCTCCCTGAGCTGTCGGAACAAGATCTTCTCCTCCTCCTGGCCCCCTGAGGTCAAGCGACCCCCCGTCTCGCAGAGACGGGGGGTCGCGGTTCCACCCTGCTTGACCGGCCTCAACGGTCCGGTCCTCTCAGCCGGCACTATCATGCCGAGGCCCGGTAACGGGGGCGCCGGGTTGGCCTACTGGAGGTCCCGCCCGGATTTCTCCGGCAGGCCCTCTTCGGCAACCGGCTCACGGGGGCACTTCACTCCCGACCCACGGAGGCCGCTCGCAGCTCGAGGCGGCCCTCTCTGACCGCGGAGAACGGGAGCTACTCTTCCCGGTCATCGCCTCTTGGCAACCGAGATACGCTTGCGCTTGGGGTCATTATATGGAGGGGACGGGCCTGTGTCAAACCGGCCCGACCTCTTGCGGACGGCCGGGGCGGGGAATATAATGGGATTAAGGTCAGGGAAGGTCAAAAGCGGAGGAGGAGGCCCCGATGCCCTTTACGCTCGCCGACGCCATCGAGGCCTACATCCTGAGCCGGCTGGACGAAGCCGGTCGTGGCATTCTCGAGGTGAGGCGCCGGGAGCTGGCCGACCGGTTCCGCTGCGCTCCATCGCAGATAAACTACGTGCTCGCGACGCGCTTCACTCCCGAGCGCGGCTTCGTCGTCCGGAGCCGCCGGGGCGGCGGCGGCGGCATCCTCATCACGCTCCTGGCCTACGACGAGGTCGCCGACGTCCTTCGCCGGCTGCACCGCCAGGCCGGCCGGGGCCTCACCCAGGCCCAAGCCTTCGATCTGGTCCGTTTCTTCCACGAACAGGAGATCGTCACCGACCGCGAGGCCCGGTTGGTGCAAGCCGTCTTCGGAGCCCTGTCCTCGTCTCCGGCGCTTGACAGCGACGACTTGAGTGGGCTGCGGGGTCGGGTCATGCAGTCCCTGCTGGCGGTTCTGATGTCCTGACCCCCGCCTCGCGGAATACCGGGGCGGCGGTGCGGTGTCAAGAGGAGGTATGAACGATGCTGTGTCAGGAATGCCGGAAGAGGCCGGCCAACGTGCACGTCACGCGAATCACCAACGGCCGTAGGACCGAGCTTCATCTCTGCCAGGAGTGCGCTCGCGAGAGAGGCCAGCCGGAGTTCGTCGTCGAGCCCCAGTTCCCGATTCAGAGCTTCCTCGCCGGCCTGCTCGACCCGGGCGCCCCTCCCTTCATCAAACTGCCGGCTCCCGCGAGCTGTGCCTACTGCGGACTCACCTACCAGGAGTTCGCGAGGTCCGGGCGCCTAGGCTGCTCCAGCTGCTACGAGCGGTTCGGGGAGCGGCTTGACCCGGTCCTCAGGCGCATTCACGGCTCCTCCCACCACGGCGGTAAGGTCCCGACGCGGAGCGGAGGGGCAGTGAGGCTGCGCCGGAACCTCCAGGAGCTCCGGGAGGCTCTGGCCCGCGCGGTCCAGGCCGAGGAGTTCGAGAAGGCCGCCCAGCTGAGGGACGAAATCCGCAATCTGGAAAAGGAGTTGGGGTGATACCCGTGGCCCTGTCACCCGACGTCACCAGGAGAGCTCTCAGTCGCTGGATGGAGGCCAAGGGACCCGACGGTGATACGGTCATCTCCAGCCGGGTCCGCTTGGCCCGGAACTTGACCGGACTGCCGTTCCCCCAGGCCCAGACTCCTGAGCAGGCCGCGGAGGTGGTCCGGAAGGTCGAGGCCGCGCTGGCCTCGCCCGAGGCCGCCAAGGCCGGGCTCGGGGAGTGGGGGCTCGTCCGCCTGGCCGAGCTACCCTGGCTCGACCGGGCCGTCCTCGTCGAAAAGCATCTCATCAGCCCCAACCTAGCTCAGAACACGGAGACCGGCGCCGTCGTCATCGGCGCCGGCGAGACCCTCAGCATCATGATCAACGAGGAGGACCACATCCGTATCCAGTGCCTCTACGCCGGCCTCCAACTCGACGAGGCCCTGAGGCTCGCCAGCCGGGTGGACGACGTTCTCGAGGCCAGGCTGCCCTACGCCTTCGCCGAGAAGTTCGGTTACCTCACCGCCTGCCCGACCAACGTCGGGACCGGGATGCGGGCGTCCGTCCTCGTCCACCTGCCCGCGCTGGTCATCAACAACCAGGTCGGCCGGGTTCTCTCCACAGTCGTCAAGCTCGGTTTCCTGGTCCGCGGGCTATACGGAGAGGGAACCGAGGCCGTGGGCAACATCTTCCAGATCTCCAACCAGGTGACCCTCGGGCCCTCGGAGACGGAAACGGTGGAGAACCTCAGGAACGTCGTCGTGGAGATCATCAACCAGGAGCGCCAGGCCCGGCAGGCCCTTCTCCAGGAGATGCGCGATCAGATCGCGGATAAGGTCGGACGAGCCCACGGCATATTGCTCTACGGTCACATCTTCTCGTCGCAGGAGGCCATGCAGCTCCTCAGCGACCTTCGGCTGGGCGTGGAACTCGGCCTCATCAAGGGCATCGACCGCACGGCCCTGAACGAGCTCCTGGTGGCCATCAGGCCGGGCTTTCTCCAGAAGCAAGCCGGCCGGGAGCTCGACGCCATGGAGCGCGACACCAAGCGGGCTGAGGTCATTCGGGCCAAGCTGCGCCCGGGCCGGAGCCCCGGGACGGCGGAGAGGTAGGGCAAGGAGAGCGGTTGCAAGATCGCAGTCTCGAGCGCGAGGGGGTATGCGCGATGTTCGGGAGATACACGGAGCGGGCCCAGAGAGTCATCGTCCTGGCCCAGGAAGAGGCCAAGAAGAGAAAAGAGAGCGTCGTCGGCACCGAACACCTGCTGCTGGGCCTACTGCGGGAGGGCGAGGGCGTAGCCGTGAAAGTCCTCGAGGCCCTGGGCATCGACCTCGAGAGGGCCCGAGCGGAGGTCGAGCGGCTCGTCGGGGCGGGCGGAGCCGGCCGGCCGCAGGGACCGGTGGAGGGCGTCGTCCTCACACCGCGGGCCAAGAAAGTCGTCATGGAGCTCGCTCCCCAGGAAGCTCAGGCCCTCGGCCACAACTACGTAGGCACCGAACACCTTCTCCTGGCCCTCCTGCGGGAGGGCGAGGGGATAGCCGCCAAAGCCCTGGAGGGTCTGGGGGTCGACGTCGACCGGGCCAGGAGCCTCGTCATGCAGCTCCTCGGCGGGCAGGCGACCCCGCAGTCCTTCTGGGCCTCGGCCCTGGGGCATCCGGCCTTCACGGGGACGCCCCAGCCCGGGCCGGGCCGGCGGGCCCCGTCCGGGTCGAAGACCCCGACCCTCGACACCTACGGTCGGGACCTAACCGCCCTGGCGCGGGAAGGCAAGCTCGACCCGGTCATCGGCCGTGAGAAGGAGATAGAAAGGGTCATCCAGGTCCTGAGCCGGCGGACGAAGAACAACCCGGCCCTTATCGGCGAGCCTGGGGTCGGCAAGACGGCCATCGCCGAGGGGCTGGCCCAGCGGATCGTCGAGAAGCGGGTGCCCGAGGTCCTTAAGGACCGCCGGGTGGTCACCCTCGACCTCGCCTCTCTCGTCGCCGGGTCCAAGTACCGCGGCGAGTTCGAAGAGCGCCTGAAGAAAGTCATGAACGAGATCCGCAGTGCCGGGGAGATCATCCTCTTCATCGATGAGCTCCACACCATCGTCGGCGCCGGGGCGGCCGAGGGGGCGATCGACGCCTCCAACATCCTGAAGCCCGCCCTGGCCCGGGGAGAGCTCCAGTGCATCGGGGCCACGACGCTGGACGAGTACCGGAAGCACGTGGAGAAGGACCCGGCGCTGGAGCGCCGCTTCCAGCCGATAATGGTGGCCGAGCCCACGGTGGAGGAGACCCTGGCCATCCTCCGGGGGCTGCGGGACCGGTATGAGGCCCACCATAGCGTCGAGATAACGGACGAGGCCATCGAGGCCGCCGTGCGTCTCTCGGACCGGTTCGTGGCCGACCGCTTCCTGCCGGACAAGGCCATCGACCTCATCGACGAGGCCGGGTCCCGGGTCAGATTGCGGGCCTTCACCGCCCCGCCGGACCTGAAGGACCTCGAGAAACAGCTCGAGCAGCTGACCCGGGAAAAGGAGGCCGCCATCTCCGCCCAGGAGTTCGAAAAGGCCGCCCAGCTCCGCGACCGGGAGCGGGAGCTTCAGGAGACCCTGAAGGCCAAGAGGCAGGAGTGGAAGGAGAACAAGGTCGAGGCCAGGAGCGTGGTCACGGCCGAGGACGTGGCTCAGATAGTCTCGTCCTGGACCGGGATTCCCGTGACCCGTCTGGAGGTCGAAGAGTCCGAGCGCCTGCTCAACCTGGAGGATGTCCTGCATGAGCAGGTCATCAACCAGGAGGATGCGGTCCGCGCCGTTGCCCGGGCCATCCGCCGGGCCCGGGCCGGCCTGAAGGACCCGCGCCGGCCCATCGGCTCGTTCATCTTCCTGGGCCCCACCGGTACCGGCAAGACCCATCTCGCCCTGGCTCTGGCCGAGGCCATGTTCGGCGACCGGGACGCCGTCATTCGCATCGACATGTCCGAGTACATGGAGAGGCACAACGTCTCCCGCCTGGTCGGAGCGCCGCCTGGTTACGTGGGCTACGAGGAAGGTGGTCAGCTTACCGAGGCCGTGCGGCGCCGACCGTACTCGGTCGTCCTCTTCGACGAGATCGATAAGGCCCACCCCGAGGCCTTCAACATCCTTCTCCAGATCCTCGAGGACGGCCGGCTCACCGACGCCCAGGGTCGGACGGTCGACTTCCGGAATACGGTCGTGGTCATGACGGCCAACGTCGGGGCCCACCTCATCACCCGTGAGGGTGCGCTCGGGTTCCGCCGGGACCGGGCCGACGCCATCGACTACGAGGCCATGAAGGCCAAGCTCATGGACCAGGTCAAGCGGGAGTTCCGGCCGGAGTTTCTCAACCGGGTCGACGACATCATCGTCTTCCGGCCGCTGGACCTCGAACATCTCGTAGAAATAGTCGACCTCATGACCCGCGACATCGCCGGACGGCTGGCGGAGATGGGCATTGAACTCGAGGTAACCGACAAGGCTAAGCGCAGGCTGGCCGAGGAGGGGAACGACCCGACCTACGGCGCGAGACCCCTCAGGAGGGCCCTCATCCGGTTGGTCGAAGACCCGCTGTCCGAGGAGTACCTCAAAGGCCGGTTCAAGGCAGGCCAGAAGGTCCGCGTCGATTACGAGGAGGGCGAGGGCTTCACCTTCGAGCCCGCCGGCGCGGCTTCCAGGGCCGCGCCGCCGGAAGGCGACGGGCCGGACGGCCCGAGGCCGGCCAGACGCGCTGGAAAGAGGCGGCCCGGATCGACAAGGGGAGACCCACCGGCGAAAGCTGGGGAGTAGAGCCGATCGCACCTGAGGACAACCGCGGCGGGCGGGCCGGGGCCTGGGAACCCGAGAGGCCCGAGCCCGCCCCCGCGGGTGCGCCGGCCGCGTTCCGAGGCGGGCGGGGCCGGCTCCTCCACCCCCAGCACGAGCTTATCGAGACCCTCCGCCGGATAGCGCCGGGCACACCTATCCGGGAAGGCATCGACAGCATCCTCCGCGGGCAGACCGGGGCCCTCATCGTGGTCAGCGACGCCCCGGAGATAAGGGCCCTGCTTGACGGCGGCTTTAAGGTGGACACGGCCTTCACCCCGGCCGCCCTCTACGAGCTTTCAAAGATGGACGGCGGCATCGTCCTGTCGAGCGACGCCTCGCGCATCATCTACGCCAACGTCCAGCTCAACCCTGACCCCTCCCTGCCGTCCAAGGAGACGGGCATAAGGCACCGCACCGCTGAGAGAGTCGCGAGGCAGACGGGACAGCTGGTCATCGCCGTGTCGTCGCGTCGCAGTGTCATAACCCTTTACAAACGCGACCTGAGGTACAGCCTCCGCGATATCGGCTTCATTCTCGGGAAGGCCAACGAGGCCGTGGAGGTTCTTGACAAGTACCGTCATTCGCTCGACTCCGCGCTGAAGACCCTGACCGCCCTGGAGTTCGAGGACCTGGTGACCGTGGCCGATTTCGCCGCGGTCCTCCAGAGAGCGCAGCTCGTGCTGAACGTGGCCGAGGAGATAGAGGCCTACGCGGCCGAGCTCGGAAGCGAAGGACGTCTGGTCAGCGTTCAGATGAGCGAGATTGTCCCCGTCATCCGGGCTGCGGCGCACCACACCGTCCGTGACTACTGGCGGGGGTCCCGCGAGTGCGACCCTGAGGACATCCAGGCTCGCTTCAGGGACTGGTCGACCGAAGGCCTCCTCGACCCCGGGGACATCGCCCGCGCCCTGGGCTACCCGGGGGGCGAGTCCGGACTCGGCCTGCCGGCAAGCCCGCGCGGGTACCGTGTCCTCCACGCCATCCCACGTCTTCCATCGGCGGTCATCGAGAACATTGTGGGACGCTTCGGGAGCCTGCAGCGCATTCTCGGGGCTACTCTCGAGGAGCTCGACGAAGTGGAGGGGGTCGGGGAGGTGAGAGCCCGCTCCGTCAAGGACGGCCTGCGCAGGCTGCGGGAACAAGCCGTGCTGGGGGGGCGGGGCTGAAGCGTTCAGCCGGGCCCGTCGTCCTGGTCACCTCCGGCCGGTCGGCGACAGCTCCGGCGGGCGGGCGGGCGACGCGACACCGAATCAGCAGAAGTAGAAGGGGCCCAGAGCCGTGACGCGGTCGCGCTCGGCCTCAACGATGTCGCCGAGAGTCAGACCCAGGACTTCGCAGAGGCCGGCGAGGTACAGGAGCTGGATGCCTATTTCGCTTTCGAGGGCTTCCTGGCAGGCGTCACAGAGACGACCTTCGACGTGGGTCCGGGCGTGGCGCGGAAGGTCTCGGAAGTGGGCGTCAGCCGGTATCTCCTGTTTGCCGGCGGTTACCCTGATGCACCCACAGCTTGTGACCGCCTTGGCGACGGCGCGGTTGGTCCGGGAGGTGGCCTCCTGGAGCTTGGACATAAGGTCCAGGACGCTCCTGTGTCTCACCAGGCACTTTCCTATCGCCTCCTGGAGTTCCCGGCAGAACCCATCGGCCATAGCCCGCCTCTTCCCCACATCGGACCCCGGACCGTCCGGGCGGCCCGGATCCGTGAAGAGTAGTAGGTGGTGGATGCAGCGGGACTCGAACCCGCGACCTCCTAGATGCGAACCAGGCGCTCTCCCAACTGAGCTATGCACCCACCGCAAACGACCGCTTCTATTGAGTTGGACACGGAGCCGTCGCCAGCCCATCTGACCCAGCCGGCGTGCGCCACCAATTGTATCTGAACGCCAGGCCGAGCGTCAAGGCGCCGAATCAGGGCGAGGTGGCCGGCCCGTGGGCGTAAAAAGCGTTTGACAGCCCCTGGAGTGCGTGGTATGATTACTGTTTTCTTGACGGGGGTGTTGTTTTGTGGTATGCTTTTTCTATCGTACCCGCCCATCGCCGCACGCTCGTTTGTCGGGGGTGAATTCTGGTGTTCAGCGTTGGCGATAAAGTCGTCTACCCGATGCACGGGGCCGGTATCATCGAGGCCATAGAAGAGCGAGAGATTCTCGGGAGGAGAAAGACCTACTATATTATGCGGCTGCCGCTCGGGGACATGAAGGTCATGATTCCCACCGACAACGTCGAGGAGATCGGCATCCGGGATATCATCAGCCGCGAGGAAGTCCACAAGGTCATCGAGGTTCTCAAGAACGACAAGACCAAGATGTCCTCGAACTGGAACCGGCGCTACCGGGCCAACATGCAGAAGATAAAGAGCGGCAACATCTTCGAGGTGGCCGAGGTGGTCCGTAACCTCCAGCGTCGGGATATGGAGAAAGGTCTATCCACCGGAGAGCGGAAGATGCTCTCCAACGCCAAGCAGATCCTGATCAGCGAGCTGGTTCTGGCCGACAACATCGAGGAGGAGAAGGCGAGAGAGCTCATCGACAACCTCTTCGAATAACGGGGGCCGTCTCCCAAGCCCGCCTCAGTTGAGGCAACCAGGTCCGCCTGGTTGCCTCTATCTTTGCCGCCTCACGCCCTTTGCCGCCTCACGCCTTATATCGCACGCTCCCGCCGCTGAGGCGCATGCGTCGACATAACCTGCTCTTTTGGGGGCGTGGGGGATGACTTATAATATTGGGGAGTCGAAGCTTTCTCACCAGAGGAAGGAGGTGGAAGGAACAATGTTCCGCAAGGTGGCGCGCATCATCATCACCCTCTTCGGCCTTGGCGGAGGCATCTTTGCCGCCTACCGCACCATCGGGCCGATCCAGCTGCTTCTCGGGACCAGCTTCGATTTGTGGCAATCCATCGTCTACATGGGACTGGTCGGCGTCGTCGCCGGGCTTCTGGCCTACGCTCTGGCGCCCTGGCTCATCGCCTTCGTCTGGCAGAGCACGAGCTGGCTCGAGGGCCGGATACAGAGGGCTCCCATCCAGGATGTGTTGGCGGGTTCTTTTGGACTTATCGTTGGTCTTATTATCTCCAACCTCCTGGCCCCGGCCCTGGTGCGCATCCCCGTCGTCGGAGTGTTCCTCCCCACCGCGGGCAGTCTGATTATCGGCTATTTGGGCATCAGCGTCGCGCTGAAGAAGCGGGAGGAGCTCGTCGCCGTTCTGAGCTTCTTGCGGCTTGGCAGCCGTGACCGGCCCGGCGAACCCCCGACCCACTGTAAGATCCTGGACACCAGCGTCATAATCGACGGTCGAATTGCCGACATCTGTGAGGCTGGCTTCATCGAGGGGCCGCTCCTCATACCGGGTTTCGTCCTCGAGGAGCTCCGCCACATCGCCGACTCCTCCGACACCCTCAAGCGGAACCGCGGCCGCCGCGGCCTTAACGTCCTCAACCGCATCCAGAAGGAGCTCAACGTCCCGGTCGAGATTCACGAGCGCGACCCGGGCCCCAACCTCGAGGTCGACAGCAAACTCATCAAGCTCGCCCAGATGACGGGAGGGGCCATCATCACCAACGACTTCAACCTCAACAAGGTGGCCGAACTGCACGGGGTGAAGGTTCTTAACGTGAACGAGCTGGCCAACGCGGTCAAGCCGGTCGTCCTTCCGGGCGAGGAGATGTTGGTCCACGTTATCAAGGACGGGAAGGAGTCGGGCCAGGGCGTCGCCTACCTCGACGACGGGACGATGATCGTGGTCGACGGCGGCAAGCGGCATATCGGAGAGACCATCGACGTCCTGGTGACGAGTGTCCTCCAGACAGCGGCGGGCCGGATGATCTTCGCCAGGCCGAAGGGGCTGGAAAGGGGTCATAGCTTCTAGGTGTCCAGCGAGCGAACGGTGGCCGTGATCCCCGCCGCCGGGCGTGGTGACCGGATGGGTGCCGTCGGCCTGAAAAAGGTCTACCTGCCGCTCGGTGACCGGCCGGTTCTGGCCCACACCCTCGGCGTCTTCGAACGGTGCCCGCTGGTGGACGAGGTCGTTCTGGCCGTGGCTCCGGGTGACGAGGGCTTCTGCCGGCGCGAGGTCCTCGCTCCCTTCAGCCTCAAGAAGGTGACCGGGGTCATCCACGGCGGGGTCACCCGGAACGAGACGGTCCGATTGGCCCTCCGTTACATCGGGAAGGCGGCCTCGCTCATCGTCACCCACGACGGAGCGAGACCGCTTCTACCGCCGTCCCTGCTGGAGACGGCCATCCTCGCCGGCAGGGAATGCGGGGCGCTCGTTGTCGGGCTCCCGGCGAAGGACACCATCAAGCGCGTGGCCAGCGTAGACGGTCAGAGGACCGCACCGCCCGGGCCGGGGGCCGGGCCGGCTCCGGCCCTCCGGGTGGTCGAGACACTCGACCGCTCCGAGGTGTGGCAGATTCAGACCCCTCAGGTCTTCTGGCGCGACCTTCTCGACATGGCCTTCGGCCGGGCCTCGCCGGACGCGGTCACCGACGATGCGGCTCTGGTGGAGGCTATCCGCCATCCGGTCCTCGTCCTGCCGGGATCGGAGGAAAACGTGAAGATAACCACCCCTTTCGATCTCGTCCTGGCCCGGGCCATCCTTGACAGGCGGGTGAAGCTTTCCTGAGCGAGCTGCGGGTCGGTTTCGGTTTCGACAGCCACCGGCTGACCCCGGGGCGGCCACTCGTCCTGGGCGGGGTCCTCATTCCCCACGAGCTCGGCCTTGAGGGTCACTCGGACGCCGACGTGCTGGTCCACGCGGTGATTGACGCCCTCCTCGGGGCGGCAGGGCAAGGAACCATCGGGGAGCGCTTCCCGGACGACGACCCCTCCTACCGCGGGGCCGACAGCCTGGAGCTCCTGGCCGGGGTCTGGCGCGAGCTCTCCGGGGCCGGCTACGAGATCGGGAACCTCGACTGCGTCATCCACGCCGAAGGGCCCCGTCTCGCCCCGTACCTGCCTGAGATGCGCCGGAGGCTTTCAGAGACCCTCGGAATCCCTGAGTCGGATGTCAGCGTCAAACCCAAGACGGGAGAAGCCATGGGCGCCATCGGGCGCGGAGAAGGGATGGCCGCCCTGGCTGTCGTTCTCTTGCATTGCCCGCCTTGCAAGGGTTAAGGCCCGTAGTGCAGGATGCCGGTAGCTGCCCCCCGCAGCCCTCGACTTCTCATCCACCGGGACCAGTGGGACAGCTGCATAGCCCTTTGCACCAACATGTGTGAGAGTGAGGGCGGCACTCCGGGCGGTCCGGGTAGCGACCCGCCGAACGCAACTTCGCTGCGTCCATAAACTTGGGGCTCCGGAGGTCAACGATGAACAGTCGAAGAGAGTGTGTCTGCTGGCGCTTGGGCTCGTGGTCGTAGGCATAATAGGCTACGTCATGTATGGTTGGACTACTGCTGCGGCTGCTGTCGCCGGCATCTTCATCTCCCAGATGTGGGCAAGTAGGCACTGAAGACGCCTGCAGCGGGGCTTGGCTGTAGAGGCCCTTTCCGTCCTTCGCGTTACCCCCCCGGGCGGTGAACACATAACCCTTGACTTCAGCATTCCAGTTCTAATCGTCTCTGCGGAGTGCCAGGAGTGTGGCCGCCTCTTGGCCGGCCTGGGGGACCGAAAGTCTGCCAAACCCGCGCTCGACATTGTCTTCATCTATCCCAGGTGGCTGGATGATGTCACAACAGTCCGAACAGCTATGGGCAAGACCCTCGAATATGGCGTGTTTGGAAACGCTAGCCTTAGGGTGTTGGCCCTCGACCAAGACCCACCCGTCTCGTGGGTCCGGCCCTCATTGCGCACCACCCAGCATCCGGCTTGAGCAGGGTCTTCCGACCAGCGACGATGGAAGCGCTCAATCGCGCACTCTCACCGCTCCCAGACGGCACCGGTTAGGTGACACATCCACCAAGAGCTCCTCGCCCTACCCCTATCCCTCGTCCTTCTTCTCCACCGCGTGCTTCTCGATGATCGCCTGGGCGATATGGGCGGGGACTTCCTCGTAGTGGTCGAACTCCATGCTGAAGGTCCCTCGGCCCTGGGTTATCGACCGGAGGTCGATGGCGTAGGTGAACATCTCGGCCAGGGGCACCAGGGCCCGCACGCGCTGGCCGGCGCCCTCCGGCTCCATCCCGAGAATGCGCCCCCGCTTCCGGTTGAGGTCACCGATGACGTCGCCCATGAAGGCGTCCGGGATGAGCACACTGACGTTCATGATCGGCTCGAGAAGGACGGGTTTCGCGTCCATGATCCCTTTCTTGAAGGCCATCGAGGCCGCGATCTTGAAGGCCATCTCCGACGAGTCGACGGTGTGGTAGGAGCCGTCGTAGAGGACGGCCTTGAAGTTCGTCACGGGGTAGCCGGCCAGAACTCCTTCTTCCTTGGCCTCGCGCAGCCCCTTCTCCACCGCCGGGACGTACTGCTTGGGAACCGCGCCCCCGAAGATCTTCTCCTCGAAAACGAAGTCCTGTTCAGGCTCTGGCGAGAACTCGATCCAGACGTGGCCGTACTGGCCGCGGCCACCGCTCTGCTTCTTGTACTTGCCTTCGACCTTGACCGTGCCCCTGATGGTCTCCTTATAGGGGACCTTGGGGGTCTTGAGGACGACGTCGACCCCGAACTTCCGCTTCATGCGCTCGGTGGTGACGTCGAGGTGGAGCTCACCCATGCCGGCGAGAATGGTCTCGTTGGTCCCGGTCTCCTTTCGGACCGAGAGGGTCGGGTCCTCTTCCCTGAGACGGCTCAGGGCGAGCCCTATCTTCTCCTCGTCGCCCTTGGCCTTGGGCTCCACGGCGACCTGGAAGACCGGGCTCGGGTACTCGGTCTGGGGGAAGACGATCGGGTTCTGCTCGTCGCAGAGGGTATCCCCGGTGGAGGTCTCGGTCAGCTTGGCGACGGCCCCGAAGTCGCCGGCGCCTACCCGGGCCACCGGCTCCTGGTGCTTGCCCCGGATGAGGAAGAGCTGGCCGATTCTCTCGGTCTTACCCCGGACGCTGTTGAAGGCCTGCGAGTCGGAAGACAGGGCGCCCGAGTAGACGCGGAAGAGAGTCAGCTTTCCGACGTAGGGGTCGGCCATCGTCTTGAAGACGAAAGCGGAGAACGGAGCGTCCTCCGATGACGGCCGTTCCTCCTCGGCCTTCGTCTTGGGATTCGTCCCGCGAACCGGGCCCCGGTCGACCGGTGACGGGGCGGCCAGCCGGATGAGGTCAAGAAGGGGCTGGAGGCCGAAGTTCTTCAGGGCCGAGCCGCATAGGACGGGGACCAGCTTCCCGGCAATGACCCCGGCCCGGATACCTCTCCTGAGCTCGTCGGGGGTGAGGGCCTCTCCGTCGAGGTACTTCATGATGAGTTCGTCGTCCGTCTCCGCGGCGACCTCGGCCAGGCTGTCACGGTGCGGGGTCGCCGCCGCCTCCTGCTCGGGGGACAGGGGGGCGGGTCTAACGTCGCGGCCTTTCCCCTCCTCCCAGGTCAGGGCCTTTCCCTCGATGAGGTCGATCACCCCCCGGAAGCCGCCCTCGGCCCCGATGGGGAGGGTGACCGGAACCAGCTGGCGCCCGAAGGCCTGCTGGAGGTGAGCCAGGCATTTTTCGAAGCTCGCGTTCTCCCGGTCGAGTTTACTGATGTAGATGATCCTGGCCAGCCCGTTCTCCTCGGCGTACTTCCAGACCAGTTCCGTCCCGACCTCGACCCCCGAGACGGCATCGACGACGACAAGCACGCTGTCCACGACCCGGAGTGAGGACTTGACCTCGGCCACGAAATCGAAGTACCCGGGGGTGTCCACGAGGTTTATCTTCGTCCCGTGCCACTCCAGGGGGGCGATGGAGGCGTTGATGGACACCTGGCGCCGTATCTCCTCCGGGTCGTGGTCCATCACCGTGTTGCCGTCGTTGGTCCGCCCCAAGCGCTCGGTGACCCCGGCATCGTAGAGCATCGCCTCGGCCACTGAGGTCTTCCCCGCTCCGCCGTGACCCACCAGCGCGATGTTCCGTATATCGGTAGTGGCGTATTTCTTCAAAGTTATGCGCCCCTTCCCGAAGGCGGCGGAATCGACGGACGGCCCGAGACCCTACCCCGGCCGACTCCCGGCGCGGTGGCGGGCAAAAAAATAAGACTTCAGCCGCCAGGTCTTGGGTGTGTCCGCCAACCTTGGACGTGATAGCGGGCCGTCGGCCCGCCGGTCCAGGCTAGCTTCGACGGCGGCCAGTAAATTCCTTCACCTATTCTGGCCCCGAGCCGCGACATCCCATACGCGTGAGTCCGCTCGCGCGGGCGGGCCGGTGCGTCGCCGGTCGCCCCGCTCCGCCTCCGCGCGGCCGTGAGGCGCCGGCGCAGGGCGCGCCGGCCGGACGTCTCTCCGTCAGCCCCCGGCCGTCAGCCCCCGGTCGTCAGCCCCCGGTCGTCAGCCCCCGGAGTCCCCGGCGGTCAGATAGGCCTCGAGGTTGACCGTGAAGGCCCTGAGGGCGGTAACGTTATAGCGGTTGCTCGGGTTCCAGAGGAGCCATCCCTGAATGCCGAGCTCGTGGGTGGCGCGGATCTGGTCGAGGACCTCCTCGGCCCCGTAGGGGTACCCGAGGGTGAAGTCCTGGAGCCAGGGGCGCAGCCGGGCCTTTCCCTCCGGTCCGAGCCTGGCCAGCGCGTCGCTGAGGGCCCCGCGGACCGTCAGGTACGGTTCAGCGTTGGGGTTGTCCAGGCCGAAGTGGCCGGGGCCGTAGTGCGAGGGGTAGATCATGGGGCTCACGTAGTCGACGGCTGCCGCCACGTCCTCCAGCACCTGGCCGAGGGCTGAGGCCGCCCGGCTGGAGCAGATGATGCCGAAGACATCGGCCGAAGTGAGGACCCCGAGCGGGGCCAGGCGGCCGCGGCCGTACTGGAGGAACTCGCTTATGGCCCGTATCCGGTTCTGGTTGCCCGGGCCCGAGGGCCGGCTGAAGACGCAGCGGGCCGTGTCGCCGTCGGTCGGAAACCGGACGTAGTCGAACTGGATCTCGTCAAAGCCCATCTGGGCCGCTTCGACCGCAAGGTCGATGTTGTACTCCCAGACCTCCGGCCGGAACGGGTCGGTCCAGGCGTGGCCGCGACGGTCACGCCACAGGCGTCCCTCCGGGGTCTTCACCGCCAGGTCCGGATTGGCCTGGGCAAGCGCCGTGTCGTTGAAGCAGACGAGGCGGGCGATGGTGTAGACGCCGTGCGCCTTGGCCACGCGAAGGAGCCCTTCGAGGTCACGGATCCTGACCCGCACGGCTCCGGCCTCGTGGTAGGCCCTGACCCGCGTTTCGTACGTGGCGTAGCCGCCCTCGTCCTTGATGTCTATGACCATGGCGTTGAGAGCCGTGGATTCGACCAGCTTCAGAAGGGCTTGGAAGGAGGCGGGCTGGCCCGCCGTATATCCGGTGAGGTAGATACCGCGGGCGGCCGCGCCGGTCGGGTCGAGCTCGGAAGACAGGTCAGGACCTTGCGCCAGGACGGGCGCAGGGGGGGCCGCGGCCCAGCCACGGTAGCCGCTCGAGAGAAGAAGCTCGGGCCTGGAGCGGCTGGCCGCTGGTCCGGTCCGCGGATCCTGCGTCCCGAGAGCCCAGGAGGGCCAATCCCGGGCCCCGGTCGGAGGACCGGCGGCCGCCGACCGGTCGTGATCGCGCGGCCCGAGGGCGGCCGGTGAGGAGTGGGGCCCTGAAAGGAGTCCGGCCGGGAGAAGCAGGGTCAGAACGAGAGCCGCGGCCAGCCCCCGCCGCCGCCCCAGGGCCGCGAGTCGCGCCCGCCGGCTGGCCCAGAGCGCCGGAGCAGGGGAGACCTCCGGAGCGCACGCTTGGGAATCATGCTGGTCGGTCAACCGGGGTCACCTCTCGCTCACCGGGACGCGGGACCGGGTCCGGTCGGTCCTCACTATTGGAGGACGGGCACATGATTCCTGCTGGTTTGTGCTGGAGAGACCTTGCCCCCAAGGCCGGGGCTAAGGTAGAATGCTGGGAGCCGCACGGCCCGGCTCCCCGGCCGGCGGTAGGTTGGTAGCGGGCAGGAGTTGGTCCGGGGACATGTTCGGCAGCTGGTAGACCGGACCCACCGGGTTCGACCGGGACAGCGGGGCGGGCCGCCTAGACCCACCCGCAGCATGCCGGCTGCCAGCCACCAAGCATAGCGTCGCCTTCAGACGGCTCGACACCAGGCACGGCCTGTTCCGGAACAACCCGGCGGGCCGTGTCGCGCTTTGGTCGGGCCGGCGGGCGGCGCCCGGCCGGCCCCGGTCAGCCAGGACCGAAGACTGGGGGCGAAGTTCCTGACTAACGTGGTTCTCAAGGCTGTCGGCATTCACCTGAGCTACGCTGGGAAAGCCGTTCTCAGCGGTGTCGACCTCGAGGTCCGGGAGGGCGAGGTCTCGGCCCTCGTCGGGCCGAACGGGTCGGGCAAGAGTTCTCTTCTGCGCATCCTGGCCGGCCTGCAGGCACCTGACCGCGGGCGCGTCCTTGTCTTCCGCCGCGACCTGCCCGTGGCCGGTCTGCGGGCTGCCTACCTCCCCCAGGACCCGCACGAGGAGCTCGTCGCGGCCGGTGCCGCGAGCCGAGGCGGAGGATCGCTCCTCGAAAGCGTCCTGGCCGGGTTCCCCGGGTTCTCGTCGCTGGAGCGGGAGCTCGGCGAGCTGGAGCTGGCGCTCGCCCGCCGGAGGACGGCCTCCGACCGGGAAGGAGACACCCTCCTCCGACGCTACGGCGAGCTCCGGGAGCGATTCGAGCAAGCCGGAGGCTACGCAATCCGGGCCCGGGCCGAAGCCGCCCTGCGCCGGGTCGGGTTCTCCGAGGAGGAAATGGCCGCTGAGCCCCGCTCCCTGAGCGGCGGACAGAAGACCCGGGCCCGGCTCGCCGCACTCCTGGCCCGCGACCCTGACCTTCTCCTTCTGGATGAACCGACCAACCACCTCGACCTCGAGTCCATGGAGTGGCTGGAGTCGTTCCTCCTGGGTTACGAGAATCCCGTGTTGCTCGTCTCCCACGATCGCCACCTCCTCGACCGCGTGGCCCGCCGCGTTTTCGAACTCCGGCGGGGCCGGGTCAGGGAGTACCCGGGGAACTTCACGGCCTACCGCCGCCTGGCCGACGCTGAAGCCCGGCGTCATCAGGAGGAATGGCAGGCTCAGGAGCGGGAGCGGACCCGTCTCAAGGCCGCCGCCGACCGTCAGATGCGCTGGGCCGACCGGGCGCACCGGGCGGCCGGCATCAACGACTTCCAGGGTCTGGATTTGTACCTGGCGCCCGGAGACCGGTTGGCGGTCATCGGGCCGAACGGCTGCGGCAAGACGACCCTCCTGCGGCTGCTCGCGGGCGAGCTCAAGCCTTCCCGCGGGGAGGTGCGGGTATCCTCCGGCCTCCGCGTCGGGTACTTCCGACAGGAGCTTGAGAACCTCGACCCGGTCGCCACCCCGTTCGACCTCGCGGCGCGCGTCGTGACCCGCTGCCCCGTAGTGGACCGGTCGGGCCTCCGGACCTACCTCAGCCGATTCCTCTTCCGCGGGGAGGACGTTTTCCGCCCGGTGGCGTCGCTGAGTGTGGGGGAGCGGGTTCGCCTGTCGCTGGCCTGCCTCTTTCTCGGAGCACCCGGGCTCCTTCTCCTTGACGAGCCCACCAATCACCTCGACATCCCGGCCCGGGAGGCGGTCGAGAAGGCCCTGGACGGGTTCACCGGGACAGTAGTCGTCGTCTCCCACGACCGGTTCCTGCTGGACCGTACCGCGAACCGGGTGCTCGAGCTCGGCGCGCCGGGGGGACCAAAGGTCTATCCCGGGAACTACAGCTACTACCTCTGGAAGCGCTCGGGAGCGGCGGAGGCCGGAACCCTCTCTGGGGACCTCGACTCGTGCGGGCCGTCCTGACCTGCCCCGGGGGTCGCTCGGTGGGACGGGGACGGGGGAGTCCCTAGCGGGACGTGGCCCCCGGGGGCGCCGCCCGGGCCACGGCTCGGGCCCGGGTAAGGTCGCCGGGGGTGTTGAGGTTCAGGAAGAGAATCTCGGGGTCCCCGAAGAGGCGGATGTCGCTCTCCGGTACCTCGCGGACCCGGAGACCGTCGTAGAGCTCGGTTATCCTTCGTCCGGCGGGCCCACCCCACCGGGCGATGAGCCCCTGGAGATGCCCAAGGACGGGCGGAGCGTACAGGGCGTGAAGGGGCTCGACGTAGCTCCCCCACCGGGGGAGAAGGACGTCGAAGTCGCCCTGGCTGAGCCAGGCCTGGAAGAGCATGTGCCGGATGAACGCCCGGCTGAGGAAGGGCATGTCCCCGGCGAAGACGAAGACCGCCCGGCTGCCGGCGGCCGTGAGGGCCGTCAGGATCCCCCCGAGCGGCCCGGCCCCGGGGACGATGTCCGCGAGCGCTTCCGCCCGGTCCCCGCCGGCTGGCCCCCTGCCGACGACCAGAACCCGGTCGAAGACCTCCTCGAGCACGCCGAGACAGCGTCGACTCTGCGGCAGGCCGCCGACCTCGAGGCGCCACTTGTCGGCCCCCCCGAGGCGCCGGCCCTGCCCGCCGGTAAGAACGGCGGCGACGACAGCGGGGCCGTCCTGCCTGATAGGCACCGACCGGCGGCCCGAGCCGACCGCCCCGGCCCACCCGGCCAGCAGAGGAAGACGGGCCTCGATGAGCCGTGCCAGCCCGGCCGTGCCCGGCGAAGGGGACCCGGTGGGCGGGCCGCCTGACGGAGCGCGCGCCGTCAGGCGCCAGGTCGAGAGCACCGGGCCCCCAGCCGCCCGCCACGCCCCCCCCGCGCAGGGAAGGACGTGAAGACGTGGGTAGGGGGTGTCCGAGAACCCCTCAGCGATGACCAGGCCCGGACGCTCCCCGAGAGGGGCCGTCTCCAGAGCGAGATCCACAAGCTCCTCGAGCGCGGACGGTCGGGCGAGGCGGCGCACGCGGGCCGGCGGTCGCTCACCGGGCTCGATGACGGCCTCCGGAGCGGTCGGCTTTGGAAGGACGGCCGCCACATATGTTCCTCCAGGCCAGGTGAGGCCGATCACGGCCGCCCCCGCGGCGGCGAAGCGAGCCGTGTCCGTCCCCGGCTCGTCGACCCCGGCGACCTCGGTCGCCCGCTTGAGGGCCAGGACGATGAGACCGGCCCTCCCGAGATGCCGGATAAGTTCTGTGACGAGAGTCGTTTTTCCGCTGTCCTTGGGCCCGGTGACGAGCACAACCGGCGTCGCGCGCAGGGTCAAGGGCGACCTCCGTTTCTCCCGGCGGCACTTAGGATTCACCCTGCGGGCGGGTGCTCCTCCGGGAGCACGGAGTGACCGGGCCCTCCGGGCGCATAGGCTTATCCCGGGGTGCCGCGTGAGAGTCGCCGTTCTCCTTGCCCGGTTCTTCCCGTCCGGGCAGACGGTCCACGCCGTGGAGCTAGCCGCAGCTCTGAGACGAGCCGGGCACGAAGTGACCTTCATCCAGACCCAGGCGACCGGGAGTGATCCCTGCCTGCGAGGCCACTTTCTCGGGGTCCTCCACGGGGCCGGTGTCCCGGTCCTCGGGCCCGAACGGGTCTCCGGCCCGCCCGCGGGCCTCCCGCCGGTCGACGTCGTCCACGCCCACTCGGCTCTGGACTTCGGCCGGGCGGCTTCCCTCTCCGGACAGCTGGCAGCCCCCTACGTTCTCACCATCCACGGCGTCGGCCTGCGGGAGTACAACGCGGCGGCCTTCATCCCCGGGGCGGCGGCGGTCGTCGCCGTCGAGCGGCGAGTGGCCGAGGACATCCGCGGGCTCAACGCCGCCACGGTCGTCATCGAAAACGGGGTGGACACGACCCGCCTCTGCCCGCCTGAGGAGGCCGAAGAAGATGACCAGGGGCGGGGGAGGGCGGCGGGCGGGGTCCACCCTTTCCGCATCGTCTACGCCGGGCGCATCGACTCCTGGAAGAGGCCGGGCTTCCGCGAACTCGTCACGGCGGCCGCTCTTCTGTCGCGGTCGCACCCCGTCCGGCTGACCGTGCTGTCGACGGCGCCGCCCCCCGTCCCCGGCGGTCTTCCCCGGACGGCCGCGGATCTCGTCGATTACCGGGGTTGGCTCCCCGACCCGGCCGAGGTCTTCCGCCGGGCGGACCTGATCGTCGGCGTCGACCGCGTCATCCGGGAGGGGATGGCCGCGGGCCGCCCCTGCGCCGTTCTCGGCCGCTCCTACTCCGGCCTCGTCGTGCCGGCCGCTCTTGACCCGCAGGCCGGTCACGATTTCGGGGGCCGCGGCCGGTCCCCGCCCGAGGCCGGGACCATCCTCATCGACCTCCTCCGGCTGGTCACCCGGCCCGAACTCGCCCGGCGCCTGGGACGCGAGGGCCGTGAGTACGCCGTGCGTCACTTCAGCCTCGAGCAGAGCGCACGGAAGACCGTGGAGCTTTACGAAAAAGTGGTCGGCGGCCTGGCGCCGGGTGGCCGGCTCCGGAGAGACTGAGAGGGGGACCGCCCCTCCGCGCCGGCGGCACCCCAGTTGAGACCCTCGAGGGAGGCGCCGGTCCGTGGGTATAGTCGACATCCTCACCTACATCGCTCAGGCGCTGGTTCTCTTCACGGCGGCCATCGCGGCCACGCGGCTTCTGGGCAAGTCGGCCATCGTCCAGCTTACCCCCTTCGACCTCGTGGCCATCGTCATCATCGGCACGGTCATCGCCGAGCCGCTGGTGCGCTCGACGGTCTCGGCGGCCGTGGCCGGGGCCGGGCTGCTCGTCGTGCTGCACGTCCTTTTCTCGAGGCTCGCCCTCGTCGGCCGGCTGAACAGTCTGCTTCTGGGTGAACCGAGCGTGGTGGTCAAGCACGGCCGACTCGTCGTCGAGAACCTGCGCCGCAACAGCCTTTCCGTCGCCCAGCTCCTCGCCCTCCTCCGGTCGAGCGGGTACCCGTACCTTGACGACATCGAGTTCGCTCTTCTTGAACCCATCGGTCAGGTGAGCATCCTGCCAAGGGGCGGGGCCCGTCCGGTGTGCCCGGACGACCTGGGTCTTCCTCACGGGTATCGCGGCCTGCCCCTGCCGGTCGTCCTCGACGGGAACCTCAAGCCGGAGAACCTGGCCGAGACCGGCAGGGATGAGGCCTGGCTCCGCCAGGAGCTGACCCGGCTCGACGTCCGGGACGCCAGCCAGGTTCTCTACGCCTACGTAGAGCACCCGGATACCCTGGTGGTCAATCTGAAGGACGGCACGGCGCGCCGCAGCCGGCCCGCGCCGGGCGCCCGCGGCGCGACCGGCCGGGGGTTGTAACCTTCGCTACCTCGGCATTCGCGTCAGGGCGGTAAGATTGAGCTGTCCCGAACATCAGGCACGGTTGGAGCCCGGGTTGATAGTGCTCTGTTACTTGTGTTACAAACATACTCCGCCCCTCGTGGCCTCTCCGCCGCGGGCAACGGTGAGGTGATGTCTCAGACCAAGAGGCCTAGCCCGTATCCGGCGTCGGCGGGCCTGATTCCGACGCCAGGCCGGGGCGGACGCGGCGGACGCGGGGGTCCCGGCCGAACCCCGAGTGAAGGAGGCGGCAAGTTGAAGAAAGACGAGCTTCAGTCTTCGGGACCGTCACAGGGAGTGTCCCGCCGTACGTTCGTGAAAGGCACTCTGGCCCTTACGGCTCTCTCCGCCGCGGCCGCGGCCGGCTGCGCGCCGGGGTCGGTAGCCTCGGCCGGGAACACGAGCCGGTTCGGCAAGCCCTCCTGGGTGAAGCGTGTCGACAAGTATCCCGTAGAGATCGACGATTCCGCGCTCACCCGCTACGATAGCGGCAACGGAGGCTTCTCCACAGCGGCTCGCGCCTGGGGACCGGACCTGACCGCCGAGCTCAGCCGGATCCAGCAGTCCGTAACCCTTGAGGGCGTCAGGAACAACCTGCCCGGCAACGACCTCAAGGCCCGCGCCCTGCAGCACGGCGCCGCGTGCCTGATGTACGGTCAGCCCGGCCGGCTGCTCTACTCCTGGTCAGCGGTGAGACCGCCGACCGACTACGGCGTCGGGCCCTGGCAGGGCTCCCCGGAGGAAGCCGCCCAACTGGTCAAGGCAGCCGCGCTGTTCTACGGCGCCGGGAGCGTCGGCATCGCCCGCCTCGACCGCCGCTGGATCTACAGCCGCGACGGCGGCAAGGACCTCGTTTTTGAGGACGTGCCCGAGCCGGTTATTGAAGATACGCGTAAGGTCATCCCGGAAAAGGTCCAGTACCAGATCTCGCTGGCCATCCCGCAGTCCTTCGAGTTGATCGCCCTGGCCCCCACGGCCATGAGCTCGGCCGCGACCGGCTTCGGTTACTCCCTGATGGCCTTCGTCGCCGGACTCTTGGCGGAGTTCATCCGGCAGCTTGGCTACGTCGCCATCCCCTGCGGCAACGACACCGGACTCTCGGTCCCGATGGCCATCGACGCCGGCCTGGGCGAGGTCGGCCGTACCGGGCGTCTCATTACTCCGGAGTGGGGGCCGAACGTGCGCCTGGCCAAGGTCCTCACGGACCTCCCTATGGCCGTGGACAAGCCTATCGTCTTCGGCGTCATGGACTTCTGCCGCAAGTGCAAGAAGTGCGCCGAGCACTGCCCCGGGGACGCCCTGAGTCTGGAGACCGAGCCCAGCTGGGAGATCACCGGGGTGTGGAACCAGCCCGGCAAGAAGGTCTGGCAGGAGGATGCCGCCAAGTGCCTCAAGGCCTGGAGGGAGCTTGGCACAGGCTGCTCGGTCTGCGTCCGGGTCTGCCCCTACACCAAGCGAGCCGAGACGATGCTCCACGACGTCGTCAAGGGGACCATCTCGACCATGCCCACCCTGAGCTCGTTCATCGCCAAAGCCGACGATTGGTTCGGATACGGGGTCAGAAAGGACCCCGATGCCTGGTGGCGGAGGCTCGGGCGCTCGTTCGGCCGGGACGGTTTCTAAGCTCTGGACCTCAAACTCCGCTGTGGGGGTGTTGACTAGTGCTCTGGTTCGTCCTTGGCATCCTGGTCACCCTCGGGGGCCTCGCGCTCTTCGGGTGGCTGCGCCGCAACGACCTGCGGCCCAAGTGGTACGCCTGGGTGCTGTTCGCGATCGGTCTCCTAAACGCGCTGTTCATTATCGAGGCCTCCGTCGGCTCGCTGCGTGAGGACGAGGCCGGCGTCATCGCCAAGCTTGTCCTCGTCGGGGTCATCGTCCTCGGCCTCACCTGGGGTGCGGCCTGGCGGCTCACCACCGGGCGCGCTCCGTCCAGAAGCGCCGGCGCCTGACCGCTACTCCGAAGGCCAACGATTCTAGACGGGATATGGTAAGTGAACTCGGAAAGCCCCTGGGCCTGCCATCAGGCAGGCCCAGGGGCTCTTCACGGGTAGGCCCGCCCTTCCATGGGCTGGTGCAAGAAAGGTCCCGACCGATCCGGTGAGCCGGTGTCAAGCTAGGCCCAGGCGCCCGGCGCCTTCACCTTTCTCCTTGCGGTCAGGAGGTGGACGAATCCCACCACGGCGGCCAACGCAAAGGGCGGGCCGGCGATAACGTAGCCCGGGACCTGCAGAGCGAAACCGGCCAGGGCGGAAACAAGCAAGAGCCAGGGAGCGACCCTGGGCCTGGATACGGCCAGGAGCGGGGCGGCGAGACCGAGCGCCATGATGAGAATCGAGCTACCTGGTAATACCGACATGGGCCCGGTAACCTGAGGCGGCCTCCTCCCCGGCGAGAGCCTCCACCAGGAGGTCACAGAAGTGGTACGGGCGGGCACCCAGACCGGTGATAATGTTTCCGTCGCGAACCGCCGCCTGCCGTTCCCGTATCGCCCCCGCAAAGAGGTCGATGTCCCCTATCGGGGAGGTGAAGCGTCTGCCCGCCAGAACTCCGGCCGCGGCCAGGACCGCCGTTGCGGAGCAGATGGCGGCAATGATCTTTCCCTCCCGGTGAAACTCGCGGACCACCGCCTGCAGCGACGTGCTCCGGAGCACCGGTTGCTGGTCGATGGGCTCTTCATCCCCGTTCGTCCTAAGGATACCATTGGCCATCCCGGGCAGGACGAGAGCCGTGAACTGCCGGCTATCGACATCACCCAGGGTCCGCGAGAGCTTCGTGGACATGTCCAGCATCCCCAACACTTCCCGCCGATCAAGGCCGACAACGTCGAAGGGAATGCCGTTGTGATAGAGAGCCAGAACGACGAGCTCGTACTCGTACTCTGTGAAGCCGTCGTAGAGGACGATGAGGACCCGTTTCCCGGCCCTTGGCCGACCCGAGTTCGACAGTCCATAGGCAACAAGGCGGCGGATTCAGCCTATTGGTGCGGAGTGCGGCGGTCGGGCCAAGGGGGGCGTGTATCTAGGATTCCCTGTTCCTGGTAGCCTTGATGTGGAGGATGCGTGGGGGTTCCGG
>DYFB01000058.1 GCA_020725405.1 Symbiobacterium sp.
GCCAGTCGGGGATGACAAGGTATGATAGGGCATCGCGTTGTGCCTACGCCCTTTTGGGTTTTCTCTGCACTTCGAGCCCGGAATCCCTTGATCTTCCGGGCCTGGCCTCCCCGATTGTGCCCGTTTACTGTTCAACGCCAGCCGGTGGAACGACTCGTGTTCCGTTGTACGGGGGAGAGGTCACGACGAGGTGCGCGCTCCCCGACGGCAAGGACATCAGGAGCTCGTTGCAGTCTCCATGGTACAGGGTGACCGGCGCTTCAGGTGAGTAGGTGCTCGCGATCAGGCGCGAGCACTGGAGACCAACCGACAATAGTATCCCTCCCCGATCAGGTGTTCGCCCCCGGTGTTCGCCGCGAGAGCCCGGACCTCCTTTCTCTTGACGAGGCTCCACTCGCCCAGGGGAGGGGTGGGTCCGATGGGTGCAGGAGCTCAACCGCCCCCTTTCGGGCTCCAGCTCCAGACCTCTACCCTGTCTCCCCCGTAGCTATCGAACCAGAGGGTGTCCCCATCCCAGTTCATCTTGATGAGATAGCCCGGCCAGTCCGGGGGGCAGGCCCGCCCCGGGACGTAGGAGGCGATATTCTCCGATGTTCTGCTGGTAAGGTCAAAGACAATCGTGTTGAAGGTTTTGGTCGCCTCCCGGTCGACCAGGAAGGTGACCGCCACACGGCTCTCCGCCGCGTCAACGGCCCACCCCTGCACCGAGCCCGATACATTCGGGTCCAGGCTCTCCGGCGGGCACGGCGGGGTCCACAGGAGGTTGCCATCGATGAGGACCCGTCCGCCCGCCAGGATGACCGGCGGCTTCCAGGCCTCGCTGTAGGGGTAGAGGTGGAGTGTATATGGGAAGTACCACCGCTCCCCGTCGCTCCCGACAAAGGAGAGGCTGGCCCTGAGAGCCCCGTCGGCCTCCTCACCGTGCACCTGAAGCTCCAGGAGCCCCGAGCCCTCGCGGGAGTACTCGATCCGGAGGCCCCGCGCCGTCGTCCCGCACCGGCCGGCCAGAACGTCCAGGGCCCGCCGCATGGCGGCGTCGGCCGTCCAGTCCCGAATCTCACCGCTCGCATCCTCATACCGCTCGTAATGGAGGACGAGTCCGTCCCAGCCCATGGCCACGGGCTGGCCCGGCCAGTCCGTCTCGTACCCAGGGTGGGGGACGTAAGAGTCCGCCGTCTCGCACGTGCCCGTGGCCAGGTCCACGACCACGACCTCGATGGTCCGCCCGCCTCTCCCCTCGACCAGAAGGGCGGCGGCAACTCTCTCTTCGAACGGGTCGACGGCCCAGCCCTCGACCACGGCCCCTGACGCGAGGTCGCATACCGGAGCCGGGTCGGCCGGCGGCCGCCAGACCATGACCCCCTCCACCAGCACCCGCCCGTCGGACAGGATGTAGGCCGGGAACCAGGCCCTGTCCCGCGGGTGGACGAGGAGCTCTCGGGGATACGGGCTCCTCGTGCCGTCAGGAGCGACGAACGTCAGACGGCAGGCCACGGCCCCGTCGTCGGCCTCACCGACGACCGTGAGCTCGACCTTGCCGACTCCCGCCCGCGTCATTTCGAACGAGGTCCCGCCCACGGCCGTCAGCCGGAACTTCAGGGCGAGCCATTTCACGGCCCGGGCGAGCAATTGGTCGCGGGCGACGGTCGCCTTGGCCTGGGCCTCCTCGTAGCGGGGGTGGCCCGCGGCTATCCCCGCGAAGAAGGCGACGGCCTCGGCGAGGTCCCCGGAGTCCAGGGCCTTCGACCCGGCCTCGTACATGGCCTCCATTATCCTCGCCCGGACCCGGGCCGGAGCCCGGACGGCCAGGGCCTTCTCGAAGTCGGCCAGAGCGTCCTGGTAGCGCGACTCGGCCACGGCCCTCTCGGCCGACTCGAGGTGGCGCCCGGCCGCCCCGGAGAGATAGGGCCAGGCGAGCCAGGCGCCAGCCAGAACGCAGACGACGCCCGCGGCCACGGCCGCAGTCTTCACCGTCCGCGTCATAGTCCGGCCCGCCCCTCCTTCCCCGCCGCCCGGGGCGGGTCGGCCGCCGTCGGCCGGGGGCGGTTCTCCCGGTACCAAGCGTAGGTCATGGGCTCGCCCTCCCGGAGGACCCCTCCCCCCACCACGTCGCCGACGAAGATGGTGTGGCTCCCCGCGTCAGCCTTCCGGTCCGGGTCGAGGCGCAGCTCCAGCCAGGCGAGAGCCCCCGAGAGGACCGGGCACCCCACAGCCGGCGAGGGACGGTGGTCGACCCCATCGAACTTGTCCACGTCGCGTCCCGAGCGGAAGCCGAAGGAGCGCACCAGGTCGAGGTTGTCGCGGCCGAGGATGTTCACCGCAGCCACGCCGCTCTCGGAGAGGAGCCCGTGGGTGTGGTTGGCCTTGTTGATCCCCAGGGCCACCCGCGGCGGGTCGGCCGTTATCTGGAACACGGTGTTCGCCGTCTGGCCGCCCAGGACCCCGCCCCGCCGGGTCGTGACCACGAAGAGTCCGTAGGAGATGCGTCCCAGCGCCGCCCCCGGGCCCTCGGGAGAGGGCGCGAGTGGGGCGACCGGGGCGGCCGAGGCGGCCGAGGCTCCAGCTCCGGTCGGCTCCTCGGCTGGGCCGTCGTCCTCCAGTCTCTCGAACTCGGAGGCCGGCGCGCCACAGATCGGGCAAATCTCCGGCGGCTCCGGGCCCGTATGGACATAGCCGCATACCTTGCATATCCATCTCGGCATGTCTAGCCCCACTTCCCCCGGCCGACGTGTACGGCTATCTCCGCCCTGGCCGCCTGGCCGACCTCGACCGCGGCCCGGGCCGCCTGGCGGAAGACCCCGACGCAAGGCGGGTCGAGCTCGTCCTTGATTCCCTTCTCGGCGATCTCGGCCATCTCACGGGTGAGGACGATGAGCCGGGCCAGAAGGTCGTTGGTGAACCGCGACCGCTCAATCTTCCCGGCCGCCTCGTCGTCGAGCTGCTCGAACTTGTCCTGAGGGGCCCCGCACTTGGGGCACTTCTCGGGGGGCCTGTCCCCGTCGTGGACGTAGCCGCAGACCGTGCAGCGCCATTTCATGCCTATCCCTCCCTGGGAAGAGTTCCTGTCAGAGCCATCGGCCCGCACCGGTCCCGGACGGTGGCGTCAGACGTGGCGGTGGTGTACAATCGCATTATAAGTGATGCGAAGGGAGCGTCGCCAGTTGAGAAGCCTCAAGGGAACCCGCACGGAAGCGAACCTCAAGGCCGCCTTCGCCGGCGAGTCGCAGGCCCGGAACAAGTACACCTACTTCGCCTCGGCGGCGAAGAAGGAGGGCTACGAGCAGATAGCGGCCGTCTTCGCCGAGACGGCCGACAACGAGAAGGAGCACGCCAAGCGCCTCCTCAAGTTCCTCGGGGAGATCGGCGACACGGCCTCCAACCTCGAGGCCGCGGCGTCCGGCGAGAACTACGAGTGGAGCGACATGTACCCGAGCTTCGAGAAGGTGGCCCGCGAGGAGGGCTTCGACGAGATCGCCGACGTCTTTAAGGCCATCGCCCGGGCCGAGGTCGACCACGAGAGCCGCTTCCGGAAGCTCCGCGAGAACCTGGCCAGAGGTATCGTCTTTGAGCGAGAGCCGGGGACGAAGTGGCACTGCCGCAACTGCGGCTACATCCACGAGGGGGCCGAGGCCCCCGATGTCTGCCCGGCCTGCGCGCACCCGAAGGCCTTCTTCGAGCTCAAGTGCGACTGCTTCTAGAGCTTGCGGAGAGCACCGCCGGCCGGAGCCTCACCAGCGGATGAACCCGCGGACGGCGAGCGGGAGAGCGCGCGCGGCGGTCCATAGAAGGGCGGTCGCGAGCGGGGCCCACAGGATTCCCCGCCTGCCGACCTCGTGGACCAGGGCCGCGGCGAGGCAGAGCACGCCGAGGAAGACCAGCCCGTGCAGGCCGGTCGCGCCCAGCCACCCCCCGGCCAGACCCGCGGCCCAGGCGAGGGTGATCCCCGCCCCCAGGACCGCGGTCAGGACCCGGGCCGCCAGCCTCGACCGGACGGAGCTCCCCATCGCCTCCCGCAGGTTCCGGCCGACGGCCGGGGTGATGACCCCGAGGAACAGCGGGAGGACGAGCAGGTTCGCCGCGAAGACGATCGCGGCCGACCTCACCAGACCCAGGAGCCCCTGCGGAGAGACCCGGACTATCTCGGACGACGCCGGGAAGTAGCCGAGGACGAGGAGGACCGCGGCCCACGGCAGGACCGTCCGGTAGGCGGGACGGACGGCCGCCCAGCCAGCCGGGTCCGCCCCCAGGGAGAGCGCCCCGCTGCCCCTCCCCGGGGAGAGGCGCCCGTCCCCGTCCCCGAACCGGGCGGCGCCCACGGCCGCCAGGAGGTAGGGGGCGTACTGCCCGGCCACGGTGAGCCAGGCCGCGGCGGACACCCACAGCGGCGCGGGGGCGGGCACGGGGCCAGGGGCGGCGCCTCCGGCCAGCTTGTCGAGGAGGCGGGCGAGGAGCGGCCCTTGGGCGTAGGCCAGGTAGAGACGGTGGAAGACGTAGGCCAGGAGGAAGGCCGTCGCCGCCAGCCACAGGGGGTAGCCCGGGTGGGTCTCGTCCTCCTCGAGCCGCCTCCGGAGTTCCGCCCACCAGCCGTGAGACAGCCGGAGGGCGAACGACGCCGCCACGGCGAGCGCCAGGAGATGGGCGACCGACGGCTCGGTCCAGCCCGGGCCGAAAGGCGCCTCCGGAACGAGGGGCAGGCCAGACGACACAGGCCTCATCCTTCCTGAGGCGATTCTTCGTCCCTGCGGCGCCCCTGTCCTCCCGGGCCCTCTCTCCTCCCCGCGGCGCGCCCCACGCCCGGCCGGCCTGGGGACTCAGGGAGCCGCCGCACCTCCGCCCGGCCCCGGGGCCGCAGGGACCGCTGCGACCCGGCAGGCATAAGCTGGCAGCGTGACGCGCGGAGACCGTGTCCCGAGCCGCTACTACAAGGTCCCCCTGCCGCCGCCGGGCGGCGCGGCCGAGCTCCAGGGTGAGACCGCGGGCATCTCCACTGTCCGCCGCGTAGAGACGTCCGCCCGGCTCGTCGCCCTCACCTTCGACGACGGGCCCGACGAGACCTGGACCCCGCACAAACTCCACTCCCTGGGCGAGTTCGGGGCCACGGCCACCTTCTTCGTCGTGGGCCACGTCGTCGACCGTCTTCCCCTGGTCACCCGGGGCATCGTCACCGCCGGCAGCGAGGTCGCCAATCACAGCTACAGCCATGCGTGGCTCACAAGGCTGGGGCACGCTGGCGTCGTCTCCGAGCTCGAGCGGACCGGGGCCGCCATCCTCCGGGCGACCGGCGTCCGGACCACCCTCTTCCGTCCCCCCTACGGGGACTACGACAGCACCGTCCTCGGGGCGGCCGCCGCCGCCGGCTACCGCTGGAACGTTCTCTGGGACGTCGACCCCTCCGACTACCGGAGGCCCTCGGCCCTCGCCATCGCCAGCCACGTCCTGTCGCGCGTCCAGCCGGGCTCCATCGTCGTCCTCCACGACGGCATCCCGGAGACGGCCTCGGCCCTCCCCGGCATTCTGGGCGAGCTCCGGACCCGCGGCTACCGCTGCGTCACCGTCAGCGAGCTCCTCCGGGCGAGCCAGCCAGCTCCGCCGGCCCCCTCTCCGGGCCCTTCGCCGCCGCCGCCGGCCCCGAAGCCCGGCCCGGCTCCTCCGGCTCCCGGACCCCGGCCCGGGCCGAGCCAGTGCCGCCTCCTCCAGGTCCAGACGCCCCTCATGCGGGGGGACGACGTCCTCATCGTCCAGCAGGCCCTGGCGGTGCGCAGGCACGACCCCGGGCCTCTCGACGGGGTCTACGGCGTCCGCACCGCGGCGGCCGTCAGGCGCTTCCAGGGAGCGGTCGGGCTCCGGGTGACGGGCGTCGTCGCCGCCGAGGAGTACCGCCGGCTGAACATCGACTGCCCGTCCCACCCCCCCTCCCCCGCCCCGTCGCCGGAGCCTCTCCGCTGCCGGACCCTAACCCTGACCCGGCCCTACATGCGGGGAGACGACGTCCTCGCCGTCCAGGCCGCTCTCGGCCGCCAGGGACTCGACCCCGGCCCCCTCGACGGAATCTACGGACCGCTCACGGCCGGGGCCGTGACGACCTTCCAGACCCGGGAGGGCCTTGCGGCCAACGGGGTGGTCGGGCGGACGGAGTACGACCGGCTGGGGATAAGGTGCCAGTAGGCGGGCGCGGCTGGCGCGGGAATTGGTGCCCGCAACCGCGGCCGGCCGGGGCTGAGGCGCCCGCGGACAACCGCGGCTAACCGGACGCGCCCACCGGCCTAGACCGCCAGCGACTGCCAGCGGCCCCGGCGGTAGGCCCGGCGGACCCAGACGAGCTTCAGGGCCCAGTCCAGGTTCATGACCCCCCAGACCCACTCGACCGGAAGACGGAAGAAAAAGATGACGAGGTAGGTCAGGGTCAGACGGCAGCCCCAGGAGGTGACCCCGGCGATGATCATCGGCGTCCGGGTGTCCCCGGCTCCGCGGAGAGCGCCGACGTAGACGGTCTGGAGAGCCATGAACGGCTGGCCGATGGCCGCGACCCTGAGGCAGCGCGCGGCGACCTCGATGATGGCCGGGTCGTTGGTGAAGATGCTCACCAGGGGCCGCGGGAAGAGAAAGAAGAGGACCCCGAGCGAGCCCATGAAGACAAGGGCCATCCGCGCCGAGGCCCCCACGGCCAGGCGGGCCCGCGCCGGGTCGCCGCTCCCCAGGCTCTGCCCCACCAGCACGGTGGCGGCGATGGCGAAGCCGTAGCCGGGCATGAAGGAGAGGGCCTCGGTCGTCGCCGTCACCTCGTAGGCGGCCATCGAGACGGCCCCCAGCGAGGTCACGGCGAGAACCCCGAAGGTCCGGGCGAGGTCGGTGAAGAGGCTCTCCAGGCTGGCCGGGACGGCCAGGCGCAGGATGCGCCGGGCGGTCTCCCACCGCGGCCGCAGGACCTCGGCGAGGTCGAGTCTTGCCCGCAGGCGCCCGCTCGCCAGGAGGAAGACAAGGAGGGCGGCTCCCGTCGCCTGGGCCGTCACGCTGGCCAGGGCGGCGCCCCTGACCCCGAGGGCCGGGAAACCCAGGTGGCCGAAGATGAGGAGGTAGTCCCCGACGATGTTGAGGAGGTTGACGAAGGCCGTCACGAGCATGGGCGTCCGGGTGTCGCCGAAGCCCCTCAGCACGCCCGAGAGGGCCATCCCGCAGATGACGAAGGGGGCGCCCCGGCAGACGATGCGGGCGTAGGTGACCCCGTTGGCCCGCGCCTCCGGTCCGAGCCCGGTGATGCCGAAGAGGGCGTCGGCCCCGAGCCAGACCACGAGCCCGATGAGCGAGCCGGCCACAAGGGCGAGGAAAAGCCCCTGGGCCCCGACGCGCTCGGCCTCCCGGGTCTCCCCGGCCCCGTAGAGACGGGAGACGACGGCCGTCAGGGCGACCCCGATACCGGCGACGAGAAAGATGAGCGCCCAGTAGATCTGGCCGGCCACGGCCGTGGCGCTCAGGGCGTTGGCCCCGAGGCGGCCGACCATGGCCACGTCGAACATCCAGACCCCCATGTGAAGGCACATCTCGAGGATGGCCGGCCAGGCCAGGCGGAAGATCTCCCTCCGGATGGGGAGCGGCTGTGGGGGTAGCTGGGGTACGGCCGCCGGAGCGCGCGCGGCGGCGGCGGCCGGGTTCTCCTTGCCCATGACCTCGTGGATTCTAGTCTCTAGCTGGTATTCCTTCAGCCCACAGGCCCGGGCCGGTCGGCGGCCAGGCGCGGCTCACTTATCCAGTCAGGCGTGTCTCCTTTAACGCAAGGCCGGGAGCGAGACCGCCGCCCCCCGACAGGAGGCCCCCGGCTCCCGGAGAAACAGAGCACATCGCAGACCCTGACCCTTTCTCGGGAGGGACGTTCTTGTCCTTCAGGTTCATCCTGGGCCGGGCCGGAAGCGGCAAGACCCGCTACTGCCTTGACGCGGTCGCGGCGGAGCTCCGCCGGTCCCCCGACGGGCCGCCGCTCATCCTGCTGGTGCCCGAGCAGGCCACCTTCCAGATGGACCGGGCCCTGGCCACCCTGCCGGGAATCGGGGCGGTGGTGCGGGCCCAGGTCCTGAGCTTCCACCGCCTGGCTTGGCGCGTCCTCGGCGAGACCGGCGGCGCCGCCCGGCCGCACATCGACGAGGTCGGTAAGGCCATGGCCCTGCGAGCTCTCCTGGCCCGCCGGCGCGGGGAGCTCCGGGTCTTCCACTCCACGGCTGGCCGGCCCGGGTTCATCGACCGGTTGGCCCGGACCATCAGCGAGCTCCATGCCTACGGCGTGACCCCCGAAGACCTCCGCGCGGGCTACGAGAGCCTCGCCGCCCTCGGCCGGGGCGACACCGCCCTGGCCGGCAAGCTCCACGACCTCGCCGTCATCTCCGGCGACCTCGCCGAGTACCTCACCGGCCGCTGGGTGGACCCCGGCGACTACCTCTCCCTCCTCGCCGCCAGGCTCGAGCTGAGGCCGCCCTGCGTGGCCGGCGCCCGGGTCTGGGTGGACGGCTTTGCCGGTTTCACCCCGCAGGAGCTAGCCGTGCTCGAGGCCCTGCTCGGCGCCGCCGCCGAGGTGAGCGTGGCCCTCTGTCTCGGCCCCGAGGACCTTGACGGGCCGAGGGACGGGAGCTCGACCTTCCATCCCGTCCTCCGGACCTACGACGTCCTGACCGCCCTCGCGACGAAGGCCGGGGCAGGGCCGGCCGACCCCGTCGTCCTGACCGGGGCCCCGCGCTTTGCCGCCGCTCCGGCCCTGGCCCACCTCGCGCGGGAGTACCCTCGGCCGCGGCCACGGCCCTTCGGGGGGCGGCCCGACGCCGACCCCGGCGCGGGCCTCACCCTGGTCGAGGCCGAGACGCGCAGAGCCGAGGTCCTGGCGGCCGCCCGGGAGATGGTGCGGCTCGCCCGCGAGGAGGGCTTCCGCTGGCGCGAGATGTCCGTCCTCGTCCGCTCCCTCGACGGCTACGCCGAGCTCCTGCAGTCGACCCTGGCCGAGTTCAGTATCCCCTTCTTCCTCGATCACCGGCGGCCCATGGCCTACCACCCCCTCATCCAGTTCGTCCGCTCGGCGGTGGAGGCCGCCGCCACGGACTGGGCGGCCTGGCCCGTCTTCCGGCTCCTCAAGACCGACCTCGCCCCCCTCTCGCGCGAGGAGGTCGACCTCCTGGAGAACTACGTCCTGGCCCACGGCGTCCGGGGGCGGGCCTGGACGCGGGACGAGCCCTGGGCCTGGAGGAGGTTCTTCTCGCTCGACGAGACCCTCCCGCCCGACCCGGCCGCCGAAGAGCGCCTCGCCCGCGTCGACTCCCTCCGGCGCCGGGTGGCCGCGCTCCTTGGGCCCTTTGTCGCGGCCGTGACCTCCGGCGGCGGCCGCCGCCGGGAGGTCCCCGTCCGCGAGCGGGTGGCGGCCCTCCGGCGCCTCCTCGACACGGCGGGCGTCCCCGCCACCCTCGCCGCCTGGCGGGCCGAGGCCGCAGCGGCGGGGCGCCCCGATGTCTCCCAGGAGCACGAGCGGGCCCTCGACGGGCTCCTCGGCCTTCTCGACCAGATGGCGGCCAATCTCGGCGAGGGGACCCTCCCCCTGAGCGAGTTTGGCCGCATCCTCGAGGCGGGCCTCGAGAACCTGCGGCCCGGGCGCGTCCCGCCAGGCCTCGACCAGGTCCTGGTCGGGTCCGTCGACCGCTCGCGCCAGCCCGACATCAGAGCCTGCTTCGTCCTCGGGGCCAACGACGGCGTCTTCCCGGGCCTTCAGGTCGAGGACGTCATTTTCGACGACCGGGAGCGGGAGGAGCTGCGGGCGAGCTACGGCATGGACCTCTCCCCCTCGGCGGCCGACCGGGCCTTCAGCGAGGACTACTTTGTCTACATCGCCCTGACCCGGCCGTCGGAGAGACTCTGGGTGAGCTACGCCCGGAGCGACGACCAGGGGCGGGCTCTGGCCCCATCCCCCCTCGTCGCCCGTCTCCGCCAGATGTTCCCGGTCCTCAGCCGGACCGGCGCCGTCCGGGAGGCCGGGCTGACCCCGAGTCCGGGGGAGGTCGCCTCCGACGCCGAGGCCCTGGCCGGAGTGGCCCGGTTCCTGGCCGAATCCCGGCGCCGGCGGCCGGCCCCGGCCGGAAGCGCCGCCGGGCCCGTCGCCCGCGAGGACGCCGCCGGCTGGCTCGAGATCTACAACTGGCTCGTCGCCGACCCCGAGCGGCGCCGGCGCGCCGACGCGGCCCTCCGGGCCGTCGGCCACCGGAACCGGGCCGTCCGTCTCGACGGAGGGCTCGTCGCGACGCTCCTCGGCCGGGCCGGGCCCGACCTCGTCGTCTCAGCGAGTGTCTCCCGCCTGGAGGAGTACGGGCGATGCCCCTTCAGCCATTTCGCCCGGGCCGCCCTGCGTCTCGAACCCCGGCCGCGCCAGCAGCTCCGCGCGCCGGAGATAGGGACCTACTACCACGCGGTCCTGAGCGTCTTCACCCGCGGGCTCATCGCCGACGAGGCCGACCTCGCCGGGCTCGGCCCGGCCGAGGTGGCCGGCCGCCTCAGGCGGGCAGTCGAGGAGGTCCGGCCGCGCCTCGAGAGCGACATCCTGGCGAGCACGGCCTACTACCGCTACCTCGGCGAGCGCCTGGAGCGAACGGTGGGGCGCACCGTCGAGGTCCTGGCCGAGCACGCCCGCCGGAGCCGCTTCCGGCCCGTCGGGGTCGAGATCCGCTTCGTCCTGCCCCTCGAGCTCGCCCCGCCCGGGGCCGGCGAGGGGGCCCCCGGGGCCCCTCCCCCGCAGGCCCAACTGCGGACCCAGCTCACCGGGGTCGTCGACCGCCTCGAGGCGGCCGAGACCGACGCGGGGGTCCTCGTCCGGGTCATCGACTTCAAGTCGCGGCAGAGGCATTTCAGAGCGGGACGGACCTTCGTCGGCCTCGACCTCCAGCTCCCGGTGTACCTTCTCGCCGCCGTGGATCCGGCGGCCCGCTGGCCGGGCCGGGGAACCGGGTCCGCGGCGGCCGTTCCGACCGGGGCCCTCTTCTTCCCGGTCACCGACCCCTTCGTCCGCGCCGCCGGCCCGCTAGACGACGAGGCCCTCCGGCGCGAGCGGGCGAGAAGCGTCCGCCTGGGCGGTCTCGTCCTGGCCGAGCCGGAAGTCCTCGACCTCATGGACCGCGAGGCGGCCGGGACGGCCCCCCCCATCCTCCCGGTCTCCTTCACCTCGAGGGGCAGGCTCCGGGCCTCGAGCGCAGGCGTGACCCGGGTGCAGCTCGAGCTCCTCGTGTCCTTCGCCCGGCGCAAGGTGGGCGAGATGATGGGGGCCATGCTCACCGGCAGCGTGGACATCGCCCCGGTGAGCGAGTCCCCGCGGGTTGCCGCCTGCCGCTACTGCGACTACCGGGCGGTCTGCCGCTTCGACCCCGGGGCGGGTGACCAGCCGAGGCGCGTGGTCGTCCCCCCCGAAAATCGGGCCTGGGAGCTCATGGGCAGGGAGGCTCAGCCGGACCGTGGCGACTGACTGGAGACCGACACCCGAGCAGAGCCTGGCCGTCGGCCTCAGGGGCGCGAACCTCCTCGTCTCCGCGGCGGCGGGAGCCGGGAAGACGAAGGTCCTCGTGGAGCGCGTCATCAGTCGGGTGACGGGCGGCGTGCCCGGGATCGAGCCCATCGATCTCGACCGTCTCCTGGTCGTAACCTTCACCGAGGCGGCCGCCCTGGAGATGCGGGAACGCATCGCCAGCGCACTCCGGGAGGCCCTCGAGGACCTCGAGCGCGGCGAGGCGGCGGGACCGGACCACGCTCCCGGCCGCTCGGGACCGGACCCCGCTTCCGGCCGCTCGGGCCGCGATTCGCGCCTCGACCACCTCCGGCGCCAGGCGGCCCTGCTCGGCCGGGCCTCCATCTCGACCCTGCACTCGTTCTGCCTCGGCGTCTGCCGCCGCCACTTCCACAGCCTGGGGCTCGACCCGGCCTTCGAGGTCCTCAGCCAGGAGGAGGCCGACCTCCTGCGGAACGAGGTTCTGGAGGAGGTCTTGGAGGAGCTCTACGAGGCGGCCGACCCCGCTTTCCTCGAACTCGCCGAGGCCTACGGCGGCGAGCGGGACGACCGGGCTCTCCGCCAGGCCGTTCTCAAGCTGGAGGCCTTCTCCCGGAGCCATCCGGACCCGGCCGCCTGGCTCGACCGGGTTGCGGCGGCCTTCGAGCCCGATCCCGGGGTGCCTTTCCTCCGCACGGGGTTCGGCCGCATCCTCCTCGGCGACGTCGAATTCACCCTTCTCGACCTGGCCGAGCGCCTGCGCCTGGCCGAAACCCTCGCCTCGCGCCCCGGAGGGCCAGCGGTCTACGTCCCCGCCCTCGCTGCCGAGGCCGCACGCCTGGCGGCGGCCGCCCGGCGGTGCCGCGAGGGCGGCCTCGCCCGTTGGGAGGACGTGGCCCGGCTCCTCGCGGGGGCCGCGGACTTCGCGACCCTCCCCGCCGCCCGGACCCGGACCTCCGGGGACGCCCCCGACCCGGCCCCGGCCGAGCGCCTGAAGAGGGCGGTCAGGGACCAGCGGGAGGCGGTCAAGAAGAGCCTGAGGAAGCTCGTGGAGTCCTTCTCCTCGCGGACGGAGGCCGACGTGCTCGACGAGCTCCGCCGCCTGGCCGTCCCGGTCCGCACCCTCACCCGGGTGGTGACCGCCTTCGGGGACGCCTACCGCCGGGCCAAGGACGACCGGGCCGCCCTCGACTTCGGCGACCTCGAGCACCTCTGCCTCCGGGCCCTGGAGTCCGGAGCCGCCCTCGAAGTCCGCGAGAGGTTCGCCGAGGTCCTCATCGACGAGTACCAGGACATCAACGCCGTCCAGGAGGCCGTCCTGAACCACGTCTCGCGCGAGGACAACCTCTTCATGGTCGGCGACGTCAAGCAGAGCATCTACCGCTTCCGGCTGGCCGAACCGGAGCTCTTCATGCGGAAAGCCGAGCTCTACGTGCCGGTCGGCCCGGACGAAGCGGCCGGAGCGGGCGAAACGGGCAGAGCGGGCGAAACGGCCGGAACGGGCGAAACGGGCAGAGCGGGCGAAACGGCCGGAACGGGCGAAGCAACCGGAACAGCCGGAGCGGCCGGAGCGGGCGAAACGGCCGGTCCCGGCGGGCCGGCCTCCCCCCAGGCCCCCGGCCGGAAGGTCGTCCTCCCCCACAACTTCCGGAGCCGGCGGCCCATCCTCGACGCCGTGAACTACGTCTTCCGCCAGGTGATGTGGACCGACGCCGGGATGGAGATCGACTACGACGCGTCCGCCGAGCTCGTCTACGGGGCCGGAGAGACCTACGGCGCCGAGGGCGAGAGCGGACCGGCGGTGGAGCTCCACCTCGTCGAGCACGCCTCACCGGACCCCGGCAATGGATCGCCCCTCGCCGAAGCCGGCTCGGCCCCGGCGCAAGACGCTTCGCCCGTCGTCGAACCCGGCCCGGCCGAGGAGGCGGGGCCGGAGGGCCCGGCCGAGGAGGCGGGGCCGGAGGGCCCGGACGAGGCCGAGCCCGTCTCTGAAGGCGACGACGGCGATGGCCCGACTCTCGAGGACCTCGACGCGATCGAGCGGGAGGCCCACGTCATCGCCCGGCGGATAAGGGATATCGTTGGCACTGACCCCGTCTTCGACCGGGACCTCGACGGGGGCCGGGGCGGCTTCCGCCCGGCGGCCTACAGGGACATCGTCGTCCTCCTGCGGGCGACGGCGGGTCTGGCCAACCGGGTCCTCGACGTCCTGAACCGGCACGACATACCGGCCCACGCCCAGCTCAGCACAGGCTACTTCGCCGCCACGGAGGTCGAGACCGTCCTCTGCCTCCTCCGGCTCATCGACAACCCTCGGCAGGACATCCCCCTCGCGGCTGTCCTCCGCTCCCCGGTCGTCGGCCTCGACGAGACCGACCTCGCCCGGGTCCGCCTCGCCCAACGGGAGGGCGACTACTACGACGCCGTCCTGGCCGCGGCCGGGACGGCCGGGGAACGCGGGAGCCAGCCCGAGCCGGACCAGGGGGAGCCCCTGGCCTGCCGCCTCCGGGCCTTCCTCGAGAGCCTGGACGCCTGGCGCACCGCGGCCCGGCGCGGCCCCCTCTCCGACCTCGTCGCCCGGCTCTACCGGGACACCGGCTTCTACGCCTACGCCGGCGGGCTCCCGGGCGGTCGGCAGCGCCAGGCCAACCTCCGGACCCTCCACGACCGGGCCCGCCAGTTCGACCAGTTCTCCCGGCAGGGCCTCGCCCGCTTCCTCCGATTCATCGACAGGCTCCGCGAGGACGAGGGCGACCTCGGCCCGCCTCCGGCCCTGGGCGAAGGCGAGGACGTGGTCCGGGTGATGAGCGTCCACCGGAGCAAGGGGCTCGAGTTCCCCGTGGTCTTCCTGGCCCAGGCCGGAAGGTCGTTCAATTTCGCCGACTCCCGGGGGGACCTCCTCTACCACCGCCACCTGGGCCTCGGCCCGATGGTCGTCGACCTCGAGCGGAGGCTGAAGTACCCGAGCGTGGCCCACCAGGCCGTGGCCAGGGCCTGCGAGCGCGACACCGTAGCCGAGGAGCTGAGGATCCTCTACGTGGCCATGACCCGCGCCCGCGACCGCCTGGTCCTCGTCGGCGGGGCCCGGGACCTCCGGGCGAAGCTGGCCTACTGGTGCCTGCCCCCGGCCCCCGGCGGGGGACCCGACGGGGGCCGCCTCTCCCCGGGCCGGGTCGCCCGGGCCCGCTGCTATCTCGACTGGCTTGTCCCGGCCCTGGCCTCCCACCCCGACGCCGCGGGCCTTCGCGAAGCCGCCGGGTACGGGGGCCCCGGTCCGGACGCGCCGGCTCCGGCCTCGGCGGGAGCGGTGCCCGGGCCGGGCCGCAAGCCCGACACGTCCCGCTGGAACATCCGCCTGTGGGGCCCGCCGGACGCCCCCGGCTTCGAGCCCGTGCCCCTCGACACTGGCCCCGCGCCGGCCCCTCCGGAGAGAGACGAGCTCATCGACTGGGAGCAGGTCGCCCGGCGCGAGCCCCTCCCGGGCGTCGGGCGCACCGCCGTCAGCGAGGCCCTCGACTGGTCGTACCCGCACCACCGGCTGACCGGGCTCGCGGCGAAGGTCGCCCCGACCGAGCTCAAGCGCCTGAGGGAGCACTGGCACGCGGAAGAAGCCGGCGTCGGCGGAGAGACCGGCGCACCGGCCACCGGTCCCACCGGTCCTGCCGGACCGGCCGGTTCCGCCGAAACCGCCGGACCCTCCGGTCCCACCGGACCCAGCCCGATCGACCGGGGCCGGGCGACCCATCTCCTCCTCCAGCACGTCGATCTCAGCCGGCCTCCGGACGCGGCGAGCCTCGCCCGCCTGGCCGCCTCGCTCGCCGAGGGCGAGTTCATGACGGCCGAGCAGGCGGCGGCGGTGGACATCGAGGCGGTCGCCCGCTTCTTCGCCTCCGACCTCGGGCGCTGGCTCGTCGAGATGGCCTCCGCGGTGAAGCGCGAGCTCCCCTTCACCATGGCCCTACCCGTCGAGGAGATCTACGGGCCCGCGCTCGCGGGCGTGACGGGCGCCGGCGGGTCCGGCGCCGGCGGGTCCGGTGCTGGCGGGTCCGGCGCCGGCGGGTCCGGTGCTGGCAGGTCCGACGCCGCCGGGTCCGACGAGGCCCGAGCCGATACCGTCCTTGTCCAGGGCATCATCGACGCCCTGGTCGTCGAGCCGGACGGTCTCACCCTCATCGACTTCAAGACCGACCGGGTCGAGCCCCCCGAAGTCCCCGCCCGGGCGGAGCTCTACCGCACCCAGGTCGACCTCTACCGCCGGGCCGTTGAGGCGGTCTGGCGGCGACCGGTCAAAGCCTCCTGGATGGTCTTCCTCACGCCCGGAGTGGCCCACCGGCTCTAGAGCTCCGGACCGCCGACCGTACCCGGCCGCCGACCCTGGCCCGGGCCCGACCCAGGCCCCCGGCGGCAA
>DYFB01000059.1 GCA_020725405.1 Symbiobacterium sp.
AGGAGGACCCTTGTCCGGGCGGCTCGACGGCCCCGGTTTCCCGGTGACCGCCCACCCGTAGCTACGAGGCTGTACCACCAACTGCCTCGGCAGGACTTGCACCTGCTAGAACGCACCACCTTTCACGGCACACCCTAACGGAGCCGGTCAACCGTCTCTGCGGCAGCGATGGCCTCGCTAGCGACCGCCTCGTCGTAGAAGTCCTGCTGGGTGGCCCCTACGAAGAGGAGGACGGCCTCGGGACCCATATTGTCTGGGACTGCCCGGGTCGCCTCAGGCGCCATCTCCCGCACCCCGTGATATCGAAGGGCCGAGCACCTACGCCCCGCGAAGGGGGCGGCGTGCTGGCGTTAGAGTTTCAGGTAGTGGTGTAAATCCGAACTAAGAGAGCAGGAAGGCCACCGCGTGGTTCCTAAGCGTTGAGCGTCGGGAGTGGCGCCTGGCCGACGAGGTCGTCGCCTCTTCGAGGGGGCCTACCCCTCGGCCATAGGGGCCCTCAGGGAGGACCCCGAGGCCAGCCTGGCGCACCTCGCGCTCCCTCCCGTCCACCGCAAGCACGTGCGGACCACTAACCTGATCGAGAGGAGCTTCGAGGAGGAACGGCGGCGGGCCAAGGTCATCCCACGGTTCCGGGGCGAGAAGGAATGCCTCTGGGGCCCCCCTCGACCGGCCAGGGGGGAGGGCCAACCCCCGACAACGGGCGGGGTATCCCGCGCGAGGGCCTCGTGCGCATCGCCACCAGGAGGCCTGGACCTGCCAGCTCGATGCGAGCGGGAGCGGTAGGTGGGTCTCTGCCGGAGGCGAACACTAAGTCCGGAGGTGACGACCGGTGGTCACCCGCTGGACCGAGCTCGGTCTCACAACGCTCAGGGAGGCCCCGTCGGGAATCGCCACCGAGCGGCGCCGGCTCCTGGTCCGGGCCGGTCTGATGGACCCCGGGCCTTCGGGAACCTACCGGTGGACCCCGCTGGGGCAACGGCTCGTCGGCAGGCTCGAGAAGCGTCTGGCGTGGGCCGGGCTGGAGGGCGGCCACCCGCGGGAGGTGCTCACCGCGCTCGGCCTGGACTGCCGGGCGGTCGCAGTCGCGTCCCTGCCGGACGACTCCGCCTGGCTCTACCCCTGCCCCGACGGCCCCGACGAGGTGCTGGCCTGCCCGGCCTGCCGGTACGCCGGAGAGGCGCCGGCCGTGCCGTGTGGCGGGCCGACCGGAGCCGGCCGGGGCGGGAGCGGCTCCCGGCCGGGTAACCTCCGGGCAGCGACCGCGCCGGCGCCCCGGTCCGCGGGAGGGGCCGCTGTCCGCCGGCATACTCCCGGGGTCCGGACCATCGCCGATCTCGAGCGCTTCTCCGGCGTCCCGGGCGGCCGGCAGATCAAGACACTGTTCTACGCCATCGAGTCCGGGCCGCTGGTCGGCCCCGGAACCGGGACCGCCACGGACCGCACCCTAGTGGCCGCCCTCGTGCGGGGCGACCGCACGCTATCCGAGGTCAAGCTCCTCCGCGCCGCGGAGGACCTGGCCGGGGCCGTGCCCTTCCGCGTCGCCCCGGCCGACCGGGAGGAGGTCCTCCGCGCCACCGGCGCCCCCTTCGGCTCGGCGGGCCCGGTGGGGCTGCGGGGCGTGCCCGTCGTGGCCGACGCAGAGGTGATGGCCCTCTCCGCGGCCGCCTGCGGAGCCAACGAGGAGGATTACCACTTCTTCGAGGTCGAACCCGGCCGCGATTTCGTCCCCCACCTGGTCTCAGACCTCCGCGAGGCCGTCCCCGGAGACCCGTGCCCGGAGTGTGGTACGGCAACGCTCGACCCGCTGCGCGGACTGCTGGTCATCGGGGATGGGCCGGGCGTGAAGGCGGGACCGGGCGACCTCTCCTGGTGGCGCCTCCGCCCCGGCCCTCTCGTCGAGGCGCTGGCCGAGGCGGGGCGGGACGAGGCCGGCCTGGCCTGGCCCCCGGGGGGTTCCCCCTTCGACGTCGTCGTCATACCGGTCGACACCCGGGACCCGGCCCAGGCTGCCGCCGCCGCCCGGGTCGCGGCGGACCTGGAAGCTCTCGGCGTCGACGTTCTACTCGACGACCGGGACGCCCGGCCGGGGGTGAAGTTCACCGACGCCGATCTCGTCGGGTTCCCGGTGCGCGTCACCGTGGGTCCGCGCCGTCTCGCCGAGGGGCAGGTCGAGGTGACCCGTCGCCGGACTCGGGAAACCCGAGCGGTCCCCCTGACGGAGGCCGCCCGGGAGGTGGCGCTACTTCTGGGGGGCGGCTAGGGTCCTGCCGGCGGCAACGTGGCTGGCCCCCGCTCCCCATGAGGGACCGCCTTCTCCAGGCGTCAAGGCCGGCCGCGGCGACCTCCCGTCCGGGCGCCCGGACGACTCAGAATACCAATGCCAAGGTGCCTCAGCGTTTCCTCTTCGGAACGCCGACCGGGGAACTTAGAGGGAAGGAGGAAGGGACGCGGTGTGACAGGAGGCCGGACACCGCGGGCCCCTGTGCCGCTAACTCCGACGGGTCCGGTCGCAGTACGCTTGGATATCCTTGACGAACCGCCGAAGGTCCTTGAGGTTCTGGGTCAATATCGAGTGGAGCTCCTCCGCGGCCACCTCATTGTAGAGGTGGACCAGGCGGTTGCGGTAGCCTGCCATCTGAACGAGCGGCCCGGATAGCTCCGCGCCCACGGCGCCGATCGCGACCATCCCGCGGGCGATAGCTTTGTACTCAGCGGCAAGATCAGCGTGCCCGGCCTTGGCCAGGAGGTGCCGCCCTATGTCGAAAACGGCCTCGAGCGCTCTCCGGAGATAGCTCTCGGCTGCAGCGGTCCTGAGATGGTCGGCTGCGAACTCGGCCACCCCGACCTTGGCGATGGTCTCAAGCCGCCCGATGTAGGTGGAGATGAGAGCCAACCTGGCCTCGATGAGGTCGTAGTTGATCATCGCTTGGTGACCTCCTCGATCACTTCGCGGTGGAACTGCCGCAGGACGGGGAGGAAATCGGCCGCCCGCCTGAGTACCCTCATCTCGTATCTCTCCCGGAAGTCCTCGCCCAACTCGTAGACGCAGGTACCCTTCACCGCCTCGGCCTGGAACACCGAGTGATTCTCCTCTAGGAGGCTCAGGTCAAGTCGGAGCGGGTGGAACAAGTCCTCAAGGTCGCCGAAGAGTACGGCGTAGAACGCGGGCCGGTCGGCCACGTCCGGCAGGGGCCCGACCGTCACAACCCCGACGTCGAGGTCGGCGAGCCTGTCCTCGGCGACCACCGACACGCCCCGCAGGATGTCAAGCCCCCGTTTCTCGAGCGAACCGAAGAGGTAGACGAGGCCCACGCCGTGCCGGCGGCACACCGCCTCGAGCTCGGCGTGCTTGACCGGTCTCTCCACGGGCGGCCCCGCCATAGCCGTCACCCCCGACGCCCCTATTCTTGCCAGCCGGCTCCGTTCCCTCCGGACCCACGTCTTCTACGCCCGACGGACCCTTCCGGAGGAGCCCCGGCGCCAGCGGCGAAGGCGTGCGGGCTCCCGTGCGTGGGGCGCCCAGTCCGCCGTGACCGCCTTGCGCCGCGCGCTGGCGAGACAGCCCTCCTGGTCACAGGCCCGCGCCTTGCGACACGGCACGGGCGTCCTCATCCGTCACACGTTCGCGGAGTGCGCCAACGTGCCGTCACTCCGTGTTCCTTCTCCAACCGATCGAGAGTCGATGCCAATCCGCGAACGCCTGGTACGTCGCCTTCATTTCCTCCGTCTGGCGTTGAACAGTAAACGGGCACAATCGGGGAGGCCAGGCCCGGAAGATCAAGGGATTCCGGGCTCGAAGTGCAGAGAAAACCCAAAAGGGCGTAGGCACAACGCGATGCCCTATCATACCTTGTCATCCCCGACTGGC
>DYFB01000060.1 GCA_020725405.1 Symbiobacterium sp.
ACCAGTCCCGGATGTTCTCCATCCAGTTGAGGTAGGTCTTCGAGAACCTCTCGGGGACGAACTTCACCTCACGCCTGAGCACGGCCTCGATGGCCGGACCGGCCAGGGGCTTCATCTTCACGTACCACTGCTTGGAGACCATCGGCTCGACCGCGCTGTCGCAGCGGTGACAGTGGCCCACGGCGTGGCGGTGCTCCTCGACCTTGAGGAGAAGGCCCTGCTCCTCGAGGTCGCGGACCACGGCCTCCCGGCAGGCGTAGCGGTCGAGACCGGCGTAGGGGCCAGCCGCCGCGGTCATCCGGCCGTCCTCGCCGATGACCTTGATCCGCTCGAGGCCGTGCCTCAAGCCTATCTCGAAGTCGTTCGGGTCGTGGGCCGGCGTGACCTTGACCGCCCCCGAGCCGAACTCCGGGTCGACGTATTCATCAGCGATGACCGGCATCTCCCGGTGAAGGAGAGGAAGGACGACCGTCCGCCCCACGCTCGCGGCGTAGCGCGCGTCCGCGGGGTGCACGGCCACGGCGGTGTCACCGAGCATCGTCTCCGGCCGCGTCGTGGCCACGACCAGGCCCGCCCGCTCCGGGCCGGCCGCGCCCCCCCCGTCCCTGTCGCCGGAGAACGGGTAGAGGATGTGCCAGAGGCGTCCGGCCGTGTCGTGGTGCTCGACCTCGATGTCGGAGATGGCCGTCCCGCACTCCGGGCACCAGTTGACGATGTAGTCCCCGCGGTAGATGAGCCCTTCGTGGTAGTAGCGGACGAAGCTCTCCAGGGTCGCCCGGGAGAGACCCTCGTCCATGGTGAAGCGGGTCCGGGACCAGTCGCAGGAGCAGCCTAGCCGCTGGAGCTGGCCGAGAATGGTCCGCTCGTACTCGTCCTTCCACTCCCAGGCCCGCCTCAGGAACTCCTCGCGCGACAGGTCACGGCGGCTCACCCCGCTCTGGGCCAGCCGCTTCAGGACCACTCCCTGGGTGGCGATGCTGGCGTGGTCGGTGCCCGGAAGCCACAGGGTGGCGTAGCCGCGCATGCGCTGCCGCCGGACGAGGATGTCCTGGATGGTGTTGTTCAGGGCGTGCCCCATATGCAGCGCCCCGGTCACGTTGGGCGGCGGGATGACGATGCAGTAGGGCTCCCGCCCGGCGTCGATGTCGGCCCGGAAGAGCTCGTGCTCGAGCCAGAAGTCATACCACTTCTTCTCCGCGGCCGCCGGGTCGTAGGCCGCCGGCAGGCTCGCCTCCGCCGGCCGCTCGCCCCGGCTCGCCGCCGGCGACCGCTCGCCGCGGCCGGCCGCTCCGGACGCCTTCCCCGTCTTGAGGGGCCTTCTCGCCGTCTTACCCATCTCGGTGAGACCTCCCCGGACCGGCCGGATACCAGGCGAACGGGGGAACCGGTGGCAGGGGGCGCGCGGTGCGGCGCCGGACCCGTGCGGGCGGCTTCAGCAAGAAGGCCCTCCACCCGCAAGGGTGGAGGGCCTGGGCCGCTCCACGGTACCACCTTGGTTCCCGCCGTCGGTTCCCGGCGGGCCCTCTTGTAGCTGTAACGGGCTCAACCCGGGCGGACCTGGACACGCCGGCGGCGCCGCTGGTCGACGCGCCGCGGGCGCTTTCAGCCCGCCGGCTCGGGGGCGACCTTCAGGCGGCTCCATTCCTGGGGAACCTTCCAGCTCGCCAAGTTCCCCTCTCTGGAGGCGGTGACCGCCCTACTCCTCCCCGTCCTCGCCGTTGTCGCTCTCCGCCCGCCGTCCCGGCCGAGCGAAGAAGGTTGACTATACTCTAGTGCCTGCCGCCTCCGGGTGTCAAGACCAAGCTCTTCCGCCGGGCCGCCGGGCGGCCAGGACGATGGCGGGCGAGAACGGCTGTCAGAGGGTCAGCAGGACGACGTCGTCGGGAAGGGGCGGATCGGCGTAGCGGCGGTCGTGGCGGACCCGGAGGACCCCTATCCGCCGGAACCCGCAGCTTTCAAAGCAGCGCAGGGCCGGGCGATTCCCGGCCAGGACCCTTACGTAGACGTGGCTGAGGTTGAAGGCTTCGCGGACCCGCCCGAGATAGGCCTGGACCGCCGCCCGCCCGAGCCCCTGCCCGCGATCTTCGGCCCGTCCGATGAGCACCCTCAGCTCGGCCGAGCGGGTGACCGGGGAGATACCTGACAGGCCGATGAGCCCGATAAGGCGACCGCCGGCCTCGATGGCCGCCAGGTGCCGCGCCCCCTCACGGGCGAGGTCGCTCGGAGCGGCGCCGTAGAGGCGGGCGAGACGACGGTCGGCGTCCCAGCGGCGGATCACCGGGAGGTCCTCCGGTCGGAGCGGCCGCAGGCGGACGCGGCCGGCGTCGGCCGGCCGGGCCCGGCGCGGCCCCCAACTCGCGTCTTCCTCCGAACTGGGTTCGACCCGGGCCGCTGCTCCGGACCTAGCGTTGGGCACGAGCCGGTCATCCCCTCGCGTCGCGTCGTGCCCCAACCCTTAGACGCGGCCGGCCGGAGCCCTACGGGCCGGGCCGTCGCCGAGGGGTCGAAACTATGCCGCAGTTGGCTATGCGCCACGGACAGCGCGGTTGGCTATGCGCCACAGACAGCGCGGTTGGCTATGTCTCTAGATAGCGCCGGGTGAGTTCGGCGTAAGCGTCGGCGCTCGTCCTGACCCACCAGAGCGCCGCCCCGTCGAGCTCTTTCTTCACCTCGGCCGGGGTGCCGGCCGCGAGGTGCCGCTCGGGAACACGCGCCCTCTCCCGGAGAACGCTGCCCGCGGCCAGCATGGCTTCCTCGCCCAGCACGGCGTGGTCGAGGACGACGCAGTTCATCCCGACGACCGCGTTCCGGCCGACGGCGCAGTTGTGGAGGATGGCCCCATGGGCGACGGTGGCCCCCTCCCCGATGACCGTCTCACCCCCGGGCAGGGTGTGGACGACTACGTTATCCTGGACCGACGCCCCGGGTCCGACGCGGATGCGGCCGAGGTCCCCCCGCAGGACGGCCCCGAACCAGACGCTCGCTCCCTCCTCGACCTCGACGTCGCCGATGAGAGCCGCCGTGGGGGCCACGTACGCCCCGGCGGCCACCTTGGGGGTCTTGCCCGCGAACGGCAGGAGCAACGCCGCCACCTCCCGTGTCAAGAGCTGCTTCTATCTGCATTCCCGACGGCGAGGCCGGGTCCTGTCTCATCGGAAGGTGCGGGACGCTCCGAGGCGAAGCCAAGCCCACCGATGACAGCCATCGCGATGGCAGCCGCCCCGGCGGTAACCGCCCCGACGGCCGCCGCCCCGATGGCAGCCGCCCCGGCGGCAACCGCCCCGATGGCAGCCGCCACTAGGCCGAAGGAGGGGTTCCCCTGAACAAGCCGAGCGCGGTGCCGCCGACCCGATCACCGCTCGGAGCCTCGCCATCGGTAAGCCCGGCCCATGACCCGGCCGCCGGCGCATCCGCCTGGTTCCCTGCTCCGGACGACGTCTCCGCCCCCGCCCGGGACGCCGGCGCGGCCCGGCGGAGGCGGCTGCTCGCCGACGGCGCCCTCCTCCTGGTCTGTCTCATCTGGGGGAGCACGTTCGTCGTCGTCAAGGAGGCCGTGGCCCAGGTCCCGGCCCTGACCTTCCTCGCCCTGCGCTTCGCCCTGGCCTTCGCCGTCCTGGCCGGCGTGTTCGGACGGGACATCGTCGCCGGCTGGCGGGGGCTCGCCGGTCCCGGGCTCGTAACGGGACTCTTCCTGTGGGGGGGCTACAGCTTCCAGACCGCCGGGCTGATGTTCACCCAGGCTTCCCGGGCCGGGTTCATCACCGGGCTGTCGGTGGTTTTCGTGCCCGTCCTGACCGGCCTTGTCCTCCGGGAGAGTCTGCCGTGGCGGACGGCTGCGGGGGTGGGCCTGGCTCTCGGCGGCCTGGGGCTCCTCTTCCTCTCCCCGGAAGCCGGGCCGGCAGCGGGAAACCCTGGAGCGGGGATCGTCGCGGGCGCGGCCGCCGAAGGGGCCTCAGCCCTCCTCGGCGACGCGCTGGTCCTCGCCTGCGCGGTCTTCTTCGCCCTGCACATCACGGCCCTCGGCCGCTACTCGTCGACGCGGGCGGCGAGCTACCGGGCTGCCGGGGCTCTGGCCGCCCTTCAGGTCGGCGTGGCGGCCGCGGTCTACCTTGCCGCCGCCGCCGTCCAGCTCGCCCGGGGCGGCCCGGCAGCTCTCCTACCGGTGGGTCCGGGGGGCGGCTGGGTCCTTCCCTGGCCGGTGATCGGAGCCATCGTCCTGACCGGCCTCCTGGCGACGGCCGGAGCCTTTTTCGTCCAGACCGCCGCCCAGCGCCACACGCCGGCCACCCACACGGCCCTCATTTTCGCCACGGAACCGGTCTTCGCCGCGGCCTTCGGCTGGCTTCTCCTGGGCGAGCGGCTCGGTCCCCTGCCGCTCCTGGGGTGTCTGGGGATCCTGGCGGGAATGGTCATCGCCGAGCTGCCCGAGCGGCCGAAAGCCCCCTCGGGTCACCTCTCGGGTTAGGCCGGGTTCGCGCGTCCGACTGGGGTTCGGGGGGTCAAACCGGGCCTTTCCCGGCGTCAGACCGGAGGTTCGGGCGGGGTCTGGATGTCCCGGGGAGCCGGAAGGTCTCGGGGAACGAGGCCCTCCCCGAGCTCCTCACCCTCCCCGTCTTCGCCCTCCCCGTCTTCGCCCCCCTCGTCATCGGGCGGGCTTCCGGCGAGAGGCGGCTCACCGTCGGCGAAGAGGACTTCGAGACCGCCGACAAGGGCCGTTCCGAGGACCTCGTCCATGTGCTCGACGAAGGTGAATTCGAGCTTGCGCTTGACCGCCGGCGGCAGCTCCTCGAGATCCTTCTCGTTCTCCCGCGGGAGGATAACCGTCGTCACGCCGGCCCGGTGGGCGCCGAGGACCTTCTCCTTGACCCCGCCGACCGGCAGGACCCGGCCGCGCAAGGTTATCTCCCCGGTCATGGCCACGTCGCGCCGGACGGGGTGACCGCAGATGGCCGAGACCAGGGCCGTGGCGATGGTGATGCCGGCCGACGGTCCCTCTTTGGGCAGGGCCCCTTCGGGGATGTGGACGTGGAGGTCGCACCGTTCATGGAAGTTGTCGGGCAGGCGCAGGACCCGCGAGCGGGACCGGATGTAGCTGAGGGCGGCCTGGGCCGACTCCCGCATGACCTCGCCGAGCTTCCCGGTGAGGATGAGGTTCCCCTTCCCCGGCATGACCGAGACCTCTATCGGCATGACGTCCCCGCCGGCGTCGGTCACGGCCACGCCGGTGGCCACGCCCACCTGGTC
>DYFB01000061.1 GCA_020725405.1 Symbiobacterium sp.
GCCCGCCCGACCCGCGCCCGCCGGACCCGCGCCCGCCGGACCCTCCCACGGGCTGGTGCTCCTGGTACCATTACTTCCACGGCCTCAGCGAGGAGGTCGTCCTCGAGAACCTCGACCGACTGGCCCGCCTCGGACCGGGACTTCCCCTCCGGGTCTTCCAGATAGACGACGGGTATCAGGCGGCCGTCGGCCGCTGGCTCGAGACCAACCCGCGCTTCCCGCGCGGCATGAAGTGGCTCGCCGGGCGCATCCGCGAGACCGGCTTCGAGCCCGGCCTGTGGCTCGCGCCCTTCACGGTGATGGCCGGGACCCCCGCCCATGACGACCACCCCGACTGGCTCCTGCGCGACGACGACGGCCGCCCGGTCCAGGCCGGGGTCAACTGGGGCGGGCCGTTCTACGGGCTCGACGTCACCCACCCCGAGGTCGAGACCCACCTCCGCCGCCTCTTCCGGACCGTGGTCCGAGACTGGGGCTACCGCTACCTCAAGCTCGACTTCATCTACTGCGCCGCCCTGCCCGGCCGCCGCCGGGATTCCCGGGTGACTCGCGCCGGGGCCTTCCGGCGGGCCCTGGAGATAGTCCGCGAGGAAGTCCCCGAGGCCTACATCCTCGCCTGCGGCTCGCCCCTCCTGCCGGCCGTCGGCCTGGTGGACGCTATGCGCATCGGCCCCGACGTCGCCCCATATTGGACCCCGCCCCCGCCGCTCGACGCCGACCCTTCTTTCCCGGCGGCCCTGCACTCCCTCAGGAACGTCTTCGCCCGGGCCTTCACCCACGGCCGGGTCTTCACGAACGACCCGGACTGCCTCCTTGTCCGGGACCGCGACACCCTGCTCTCCCTCGACGAGGTCCGCACCCTGGCCACGGGCCTGGCCTGCTCGGGAGGCTCGCTCTTCCTGAGCGACGGGCTCAGCGGGCTCTCGGAGGAGCGCCTGGACATCGTCAGGCGGCTCCTCCCGCCCTCGAACCGGGCCTGCCGCCCGGTGGACCCCTTGGGCGAAGACCTCCCCTCAGCGGTGGTGGTGCCGCCTGCGGGCGGACCTCCGCCCGAGGGAGACGGCCGGCCCAAAGCCGACGCCGCCCCCGGGGGGCGGACCCTGACCGTCGCTCTCTTCAACTGGTTGGGTGAGGCGGAGGGCGAAGAGCGCCGCGTCGACCTTGCCCGCGTTCTCCGGGCGACCGGGCTCGGCCCGCCCGAACCGGACGAGACCGAAAGCGAGCTCGCCTGGCACGTCTTTGACTTCTGGCGCGGGGCTTACGTCGGGCGCGTCACCGAGGACGTCGGCGTCGTCACCCTCCCCGGCCTTCCGGGTCACGGCTGCGCGGTCCTCGGCCTGGTTGAGCACCGGCGGAACGTGCCGATGGTCGTCGGCTGCGACCGGCACCTCGTCCAGGGCCCCCCGTACGTCCTTGAGCGCCGCGAGGACGGCGGCCGCCGCCTCTCCGTCCGGGTGACTCCGGGCGGTTTGGAGACGGTCAGGCTCTGGGTGGCCGTGCCGGTCGGTTTCCGGCTGTCCCGCGCCGAGCCGGACCTCGCCCCGGCTTCCCGGTCCGTCAAGGTCTGGGGCGAGATCCTCCTCTACGAGGTGCCGGCCGGCCCCGACGGGACGGAGCTCACTCTCCATTTCGACCGCTCCGAGGTCTCCTGGACGAGACCACCGCTCACGCCGACTAGGACCCCGGGCGGGATAACGCCCGCGAGGGAGGTCGAGAGATGGTCGACACGCTCGACACCAGTCTGGACCGCTCCGACATGCTGGGCTGGCTCGCCGATTACCCGCGCCAGCTCGAGGCCCTCTACGGCCCTGGGCGCGAGGCCGGAGCGGCCGTCAACGCCGGGTTCGCTCAGAGGGCGGGCGAGATCATCTCCGACGTCCTCGTCCTCGGCACCGGCGGCGGCTCGGCCGCCGCGGCCTACGTCACCTCGGCCCTGACCCGCGACCGGCTTCTCGTCCCGTTCACTGTGAGTCAGGGCTACGACCTCCCGGTCCACGTTACCGCCGCCGCAGGGCCGGCCGACCGGCCCGGGCGCGGCCGGAGCCTCATCGTCGCTGTCAGCCACTCAGGTCAGACGGAGGAAACCCTCGCCGCCGTCGAGGCCCTCCCGGACGGAGCCAGGGCCGGGCTCGTCGTCATAAGCGGCGGGGGACCACTCACCGCGGCGGCCCGCGGGAGCCGTCGACCGCTCATCGACCTCCCGACCGGGATGCAGGCCCGGGCCGTCTTCCCGGGCATCCTGGCCGCCCTGCTAGGTCTTCTGGACGGAGCCGGCCTGACCACGAGGAGCTTCGCCGGCGAGCTCGCCGAGGCGGCCGAGCTGTGCGGGCGCCTGGCCGCCGCCTGGAGACCCGACACGCTCCCGCTGTCCCCGGGCTCGCCCGGCCGGGCCCCCGGCGGTCACCCCTCTCCCCTTACCCCTCTTGACCTCGCCCGCCGCGTGAGCGACCGTCTTCTCCTCGTCTACGGCGGGGCGGGGGCCACCGCTGGCGTCGCCCGGCGGTGGAAGAACCAGCTCGCCGAGAACGGGAAGACCCTGGCCCACTGGTACACCGTTCCCGAGGCCCACCACGACGAGGTCGTCGGTTGGGACGCGCCCGAGGCGGTCCGGGAGCACCTCTTCGCCTGCCTCCTGCGTGACGCGGCCGCCGAGTCGCCCAAAATGAAGCGGCGCCTTGACGTGACCCGCGACATCCTGGCCGGGCGCCTCGATGGCGTGGTCGAGGTCTGGGCCGAGGGGACCTCACCTCTCGCCCGGGCCCTGTCCCTGTGCCTTTACGGGGACTTCCTGTCGTGCTACGTGGCCCTCATCCGGGGCCTTGACCCGACCCCCGTGCCGGTCATAGTCGAGCTGAAGCGGGAGATGGCCCGTGATTAGCCGCAGCCGGGCGCGGGCGGCCATCGGTCTCGACCTCGGCGGCTCCACCCTGACCGGGCTTCTCGTGGACGAGACCGGGCGGGTCCTGGCCCGGCGGCGTCGGGCGACGCCCCGGGGCCAGGGGCCCGAGACCGTCCTCGAGGCCATGCGTGAGGAGGCGGCCGGGCTCCTCGCCGCGGCCCCGCCCGACCTCTGCGTGGCCGGTCTCGGAGCCGGCGTCGCCGGGCCCGTGGATGCCGTACGGGGAGTCTGCCTCTTCTCCCCCAACCTCGGCTGGCGCGACGTCGAGGTGGCCGCCTACTTCCGACAGGCCTTCGACCTCCCCGTCCTCGTCGACAACGACGTGCGGGTCGCCACCCTGGGAGAGGGCTGGGTCGGGGCGGCTAAATCCTACCGCACCTTCATCACTCTCACCGTCGGGACCGGTATCGGCTCGGGCGTAGTCCTCGACGGCCGTCTCTGGCCCGGACCGGGTCACAGCGCCGGCGAGATAGGGCACATCCCGATGAAAATCGGACCTGGCGCGCCTCTCTGCGGCTGCGGACGTCGCGGCTGCCTTGAGGCCCTGGCCTCCGGGACGGCCATCCGGCGGGAGGCCCGCCTGGTCGTCGAGCGCGGGGAGCCTACCGTCCTAGCGGAGGTCCGCGCGACGACCGGGGACATCACCGCCCGGGACGTGACCGAGGCCGCCCGGACCGGCGACGCCGTGGCCCGCCGGATCATCGAGGAGGCGGCCGACCACCTCGGGACGGGTATCGCCACAGCCGTCAACCTGTTCAACCCCGAGGCCGTCATCGTCGGCGGCGGGGTGGCCGGGGCCTGGGACCTCCTCTCCCCCGTTGTCGAGCGGGCCGTCGCCGAGAGGGCCTTCCCTCCGAACCTCGCCTTCCTCCGGGGCGTCTTCCCGGCCGCCCTGGGGGAGGACGCCGGAGCGGTCGGCGCGGCGAGCCTGGTTCTCGCCCCCCTTGAACGGCCGGCGGCCGGGGACGGCGGGGAGGTGGGTCGCCGGTGAGCGAGACGGGTCTGTGCCTGCCCCTGGTCCTGGCCGTGACCCCCAACCCCTCCGTGGACCGGGTCTGGCGCATCCCCGGCTTCGAGACCGGCCGCATCTGCCGGGTCGAGCGGGTCTGGCTCGAGGCCGGGGGCAAGGGCTGTAACGTCGCCCGCATGACCGACGACCTTGGAGCGCCTGTGGCCGCCACCGGCTTCCTGGCCGGCTCGGCCGGCGACTTCGTCGAGCGCGAGCTCGCCCGGCGCGGCATCGTCCCGGCCTTCCACCGCCTAGCGGCTGGCGAGACCCGGACCTGCCCGACGATCATCGATCCGGTTTCCGGGCGGGTGACAGAGATACGCGAGCCCGGACCTCCCGTCGGCGAGGGCGAGGTCCGGGCCTTCGCCGCTCACTTCGACTCCCTCCTCGGCTCCGGGGTTATCGTCCCGAGGAGCCCGGGGCCTTCCGCCCCCGCCAGGCCGGCGGTTGTCGCCCTGTCCGGGAGCCTGCCTCCGGGGGCCCCGCCCGACCTCTACGCCCGGCTCATTGGTCTCGCCGCCGCGAGACGGATCCCGTGCGTCCTGGACGCGAGCGGCGAGCCCCTCCGGGTCGGCGCTGAGGCCGGTCCCTGGGCGGTGAAGATCAACCGCGAGGAGCTCCTGGAGCTCACCCGGCCGGGCGACGGGGAAACGCCCCCCGGCGGTGAAGGCAAGGACGAGGCCGCGCTCGTGGCCGGCCTGGCGCGGCTGGTCGCCGGCGGGGTGACCCTGGCTGTGGTCACCCGGGGGGTGGAGGGCCTTCTCGCTTCGGACGGCCGGGCGGTGTGGCGCGCGCGTCCGCCCGCCGGCCTCAGGGTCGTCCAGCCGGTAGGCTCGGGCGACGCGGCCACCGCGGCCCTGGTCGTCCGGCTGGCCCGGTGGCTGGCGTCCGGGCGGCTCGACACCGGCGCCTGGCCGGACCTCGGCTTCGCCGCCCTCCCGGAGGAGGAGCGGGCCGGCCTCGTCCGGGACATGGTCGCCGCCGGCGCGGCCAACGCGGTCACCGAAGGTCTCGGCACCTGCCCGCCCGACGTCTTCGCCCGCTTCCGGAGGGAGGTCGAGGTCGAGGCCACGGCCGCCGGGTAGCGAGGTAGGGATCAGCCGCCTGACGGCAAAGAAGGAGGGCCGGAAGACCGGGGCGCCAGCGGCCCCGGAGCAGAGCACCCTGAACCGAAGGACGAGGGCCCCATGACCGTCACCACTGACCCCACCGCCGGAATTCCCCGGAGCGCCTGGAGGCGACGACTCGACCAGACCCGGACGCCGCTCACCGGCTCACCGGTGCGGGTGACCCCGCGCCTCGTCCTGACGATGTTCCCCGTTCTCGTCCGCCTCGGAGCGCACATGCTTCGGGCGCGCCTCTTCGGGCGGGAGACGGTTCTTTTCCGGCCCGGCCGCCGGGCGGAGCCCGTGATGGGGGTGCCCATCGGGGGTCTCGGCGGCGGGAGCATCACGCGGGGGTGGCGGGGCCACTTCACCCGCTGGCAGCTCCGCCCGGGCTTTCCCGAGTACCGGACCGTCCCGGTCGACCAGTTCTCCCTCTGGGTCCGGCGCGACGGCCAGTCCCCGCGGGCCCTCGTCCTGGCCCCCCAGCCGGAGCCCCTTCCCAGAAGCCTAGCCGGCTGGAGCTGGGACCTGGAGCCCTCCAAAGCCACCTATCACGCCCTCTTCCCGCGCGCCTGGACGGTCTACGAGGATCCCCTCCCGGAGATGACCCTCGTCTGCCGCCAGATCTCGCCGGTCATCCCTCACAACTACGTGGAGGCGAGCTACCCTGTCGGCGTCTTCGTCTGGACGGTCCGGAACACCGGCCCGACCGCGGCCGACGTCTCCCTCATGTTCAGCTTCCAGAACGGCACCGGCGGCCCTGGAGACACCCACGGCGGCCACACCAACCACCCCACGCGGGCCTTCGCCGCCGACGGCGGCGACGACATCGTCGGGGTCGAGCTCCGTCACGCCGACCGCCGCCGGGGACGGCCCGCGGGCCCCGGTGCCCCGGGCCCGCTCTACGAAGACCCACTCTCCTTCGCCATCGCCGTCCGGGCCGGCCGGGGCGTCGAGGCCACCCGCCGCACGCGCCTGAGCCTCCGAGGCGGCGGCGCCGCTGACCTCTGGCGGGACTTCGCCGCCGACGGGCGACTCGACGACGAAGGCCCGGACCCCCGTCACCCCGTCCCTTCGGCCGGGGGGGAGGCCATCGGCGCCGCGGTGGCCGCCCGGGTCCGCATCCCGCCCGGGGAGACGCGGGAGCTCGTCTTCAGCCTGGCCTGGGACATGCCCCTGGCCCGCTTCGATTCGGGGACGGCCTGGTACCGGCGGTACACGCGGTTCTACGGCCGGGAGGGGCTCGCCGCCCCGCTCATCGCCCGTGACGCCATCGTGAAGCACCCCGCCTGGGAGGCCGCCATAGAAGCCTGGCAGAAGCCCGTCCTCGACGACCCGGCCCTCCCCGACTGGTACAAGTCGACCCTCTTCAACGAGACCTACTACCTCGTGGACGGCGGCACGGTCTGGACGGCCGGGCTCGCCGACCCCGGCCCCCCGCCCGGCGGGCGGGCGGGGGGCCGTCCGGACCGCGGCTTCCTGCCCGAGTGCGTCATCGGGCACTTCGCCTACCTCGAGAGCCACGAATACCTGATGTACAACACCTACGACGTCCACTTCTCGGCCTCGTTCGCCCTGGCCTCGCTCTGGCCCCGGCTCGAACTCAGCCTCCAGCGGGACTTCGCCCGCTCCCTGAACGTGGAGCACCCGGAGACCGTCTCTTTCCTCCACTCCGGGGTCCGGGCTCCGCGTAAGGTTAAGGGGGTCGTCCCCCACGACCTGGGCTCGCCCCTCGAGGACCCCTGGAGGCGCCTCAACGCCTACAACGCTCAGGACGTCTCGAGATGGAAGGACCTCAACGCAAAGTTCGTCCTCACCGTCTACCGCGACTACGTCCTGACCGGCGACCGGGCCTTCCTCGCGGAGGTCTGGGAAGCGGTCCAGGCGGCCGTGAGCTACCTATACCGCTTCGACCGGGACGGCGACGGGCTCATAGAGAATGAGGGCTTCCCGGACCAGACCTACGACGTCTGGTCGGCCAGCGGTCCGAGCGCCTACTCCGGAGGTCTCTGGCTCGCCTGCCTGTCGGCGGCCGCGGCCATAGCCTCCGAGCTCGGCCGGGAGGACCGCGTCACCGAGTACCAGGCTCTCCTGGCCCGGGCCGAGGGAGCCTACGACAAGAAGCTCTGGAACGGCGAGTACTACGATTACGACGCGAGCGGGAGCCCGCACCACGACAGCGTCATGGCCGACCAGCTCGCCGGCCACTGGTTCGCCCGGGCCTGCGGGCTGCGGGGCGTGGTCCCTCCGGATAAGGCCCGGTCGGCCCTTCTCAAGGTCTACGACCTCAACGTCAGGGGTCTTGCCGGCGGTGAGCGGGGGGCGCTCAACGGTGTCCGGCCCGACGGGCGCCCCGACCGGACCTGCATGCAGTCGGCCGAGGTCTGGACGGGCACGACCTTCAGCCTCGCCGCGGCCCTCCTGCAGGAAGGCCTCGACGAGGAAGCCTTCGCCACCGCCCGCGGCGTATACCTCTCCGTCTACCGCGACTACCCGCTCTGGTTCCAGACCCCGGAGGCCATCGACGTCGACGGCGTCTACCGGGCCACCGGCTATATGAGACCCCTCGCCGTGTGGGCCATGCAGTGGGAGCTGGAGCGGCGGCGGGCGGCCCGGCAAGGGCGAGGGAGCGGTCACGCGGCGGCCGGCTCCGAGGTTGACCTCGGTCAACGCGCGGCCCGTCCGGGCCGGGGTAGGCTGTAGCCGGATGCCGGGAAGCGGTTGGGGATTGGTCCCAGCAGGATTGCCGGGTGGGATTACGTAACCTCGCAAGGGGGTGCGGCCCTGGCCGGCCCCCTCTCTCGAATCGCTGTCAGCCGGGGGTGCGACCGTGACCCGAAGCCGCAGGCCAGGCCGTCAAGACAAAGGAGACCGCTCGGAGCGGCTCTTCGCTGAAGCCAGACGGTACATGCCCGGCGGGGTCAACAGCCCCGTCCGCTCCTTCTCCGCAGTGGGCGGAACACCCGTGTTCATCGAGCGGGGAAAGGGACCTTACCTGTACGACGCCGACGGCCGCCGCTATATCGATTACGTCTGCTCGTGGGGTCCGCTCATCCTCGGCCACGCCCACCCGCGCGTGGTCCGAGCCCTCCGCCGGGCCCTCCTCCGGGGCACGACCTTCGGGGCCGCCACCGCTCGCGAAACCGAGATGGCCAGACGCATCACCGAGGCTTTCCCCAGCGTCGAACTCGTCCGTCTGGTCAACTCGGGTACCGAGGCGACGATGAGTGCCGTCCGGGTCGCCCGGGCCTACACCGGAAGGGTGAAGATAGTCAAGTTTACCGGCTGCTATCACGGGCACGCCGACCCCTTCCTGGTCCAGGCCGGCTCCGGGCCGGCCACGCTCGGCCTCCCCGACAGCCCCGGAGTCCCGCCCGAGAGCACGGCCGCGACCCTCACCTGCCCCTACAACGACGTCCCCGCCCTCCGCAGCCTCTTCGAGGCCGAAGGCCCGAGCATAGCCGCGGTCATCGTCGAGCCGGTGGCCGGGAACATGGGCGTCGTCCCGCCCGCCCCGGGGTTCCTGGAGTCCATCCTGTCCCTCTGCCGGGAGGCCGGGGCCCTCGCCGTCTTCGACGAGGTCATCACCGGGTTCCGGCTGGCCTACGGCGGGGCCCAGACCCTCTACGGCCTGCGGCCGGACCTCACCTGTCTCGGCAAGATCATCGGCGGCGGCCTCCCCGTCGGAGCCTACGGCGGCCGACGGGAGATCATGGAGATGGTCAGCCCGCTCGGTCCCGTCTACCAGGCCGGGACCCTCTCCGGGAACCCTCTGGCCGTCACAGCGGGGCTGGCCACTCTCGAGTCCCTGGCCGAACCCGGGGTTTACGAAACCCTTGAGGCCAAGGGCCGGACCCTCGAGAGCGGACTTCTCGAGCGGGCCCGGACCCACGGCGTCGCCTTGACGGTGAACCGGGCCGGCTCCCTTCTGACGCCGTTCTTCACCCCCGGGCCCGTGTCCGACTACGAGGGCGCCCGGACCTCCGACCGGGAGGCCTACCGCGTCTTCTTCCGGGCCATGCTCGAGCGGGGCATCTACCTGCCGCCGTCGCCCTTTGAGGCCATGTTCGTCTCGCTCGCCCACGGCCCGGCCGAGCTTGAGGAGACGCTTGAGGCCGCCGACCGGGCCCTGGCCGCCGTGGCCGCGGCCCGGGTGCCGGCCGGGGCGGGCCGCCGGGAGGTGGACCCGTGACCCTGAGGCTTGCGGCCTGGGAGACGACAGCCGCCTGCAACCTGGCCTGCGCCCACTGCCGGGCCGAGGCCCGGACCGAACCTGACCCGGACGAACTGTCGACGGGCGAGGTCAAGGCGCTCGTCAACGATATCGCCGCCATGCCCCGGCCCGGCGCCTCCCGGCCGGTGATCTTCATCATCAGCGGCGGGGAGCCTCTCCTCCGGCCGGACGTCTTCGAGATCGCCGCCCACAGCACGGCCGCCGGCCTCCACACCGTCCTGGCCACGAACGGGACTCTTCTCGACCAAGCCGCGGTGACGCACCTCCGGGAGGCCGGGGTCCGCCGGCTCTCGGTAAGCCTCGACGGCCCCGGACCGGAGAGCCATGACGTCTTCCGGGGCGTGCCCGGAGCCTTCGACCGGGCCGCCGCGGGGCTGGCCGAGGCGAGGGCCCAGGGGCTCCCCGTCCAGATCAACACCACCGTGACCCGGAGGAACGCCGGCCTCCTCCCCGAGATGCTCGAGAAGGCCGTCGAGCTCGGAGCCGTGGCCTGGGACGTCTTCATGCTCGTCCCCACCGGCCGCGGGACGGCCGAGCCCGGCGTGTCGGCCGCCGAATACGAGCGAATCCTCCACTGGGTGGCCCGGAAGTCCTTCACCGCCCCCGTCGAGGTCAAGGTGACCTGCGGCCCGCACTACGCCCGCGTCTGGCGCCGCCTGGCGGGCGGGGCCGACGGCGGGGACCCCTTGGACCGCACCAGAGGCCGCCCGGGTGCGCCGTCGGGCCCCGGCGACCGCGGCGCGCGGCGTCACGGCCACGGCCGTGGCGGGGCGCCCCGGGCCCCCGGCGGCTGCCTGGCCGGTGACGGGTTCGTCTTCGTCTCGCGCACGGGGGACGTCAGGCCCTGCGGCTACCTTCGCCTCTCGGCCGGTAGCGTCCGACAGAGACCCCTCAGCGACATCTACGTCTCGTCCGAGCTCTTCGCGGCCCTGCGGGACCCCGGGCGGCGCGGCGGGAAATGCGGCCGGTGCGAGTACGGCCCCGTCTGCCGCGGCTGCCGGGCGCGGGCC
>DYFB01000062.1 GCA_020725405.1 Symbiobacterium sp.
CAGGCCGCCGACGAGGCCGGGGGCCTTGTTCTGGGCAAGGTCTTCGGTCTGTCGGCCGTCGGGCTTCTCCTGGTCATCCTGGCCCTCTCCCTCCGGCAGTTCGCCGAATCCCTGGTCATCGGCATCCTGCCGAGAACCCCCGTTGAAGTCATAGTCCTGACCTTCGTCCTTCTCCTCGGCTATACGGCCTACGCCGGCCTAGAGAGCATCGCCAGACTCGCCGTCTTCCTCTCACCCTGGCTCCTTCTCGTCTTCCTTTTCATCGCGGGTGGGGAGCTCCAAGACGTCGACCTGAGGCGGCTTCATCCCCTTCCGGGACCGGGGCTCTCGGTCGTCGCCGTGAGGGCTCTGGTGCGCAGCTCTCTCTACGCCGAACTCCTGGTCCTTCCCGTTCTGTTCCCGTACTTGAGGGAAAGATCGGAGGCCATACCGGCCGGGGTGTGGGCGGTCGGGCTCGCGGCCGTCCTTCTCACCGGGACGCAGATCATCTTTACGGGCAGCTTCGATGTCGCCCAGAGCGAGCGTTTCAGCTTTCCGGCCCTCTCCCTGGCCCGCACGCTGGGGGGAGGTCGCCTGGTGACCAGAGCGGACGCGGCCTTCGCCTTCCTATGGACCTTCGCCGCGGCCGTCGGGCTGAGCGTGCTTCTCTGGGCCGTCACCACGCTTCTGGCCGAGACCCTCAGGCTCCCCGACCACCGCCCTCTTGTCGCCCCGCTCACCTCTATCGCCGCCGCCGCCGCGCTCGTCCCGGGCGGGCTGGCCGAGGCGGTCGCCCTCGATTTCGGCTACGTCCGCTACTGGGGGTGGGTGGTGGCTTTCGCCCTGCCGCTGGGCCTCTGGGGGCTGGCCGTCGCCCGGGGGAAGAGAGGAGACCCGGACGACCAGTGAGGAGGCGTGAAGCGGCGATCATCTTTCGGGCCCTCCTGCTCATTGTCGTCTCCGTCTCCGTCAGCGGCTGCTGGGACTCCCGCGAGCTCGTCGAGTTCGCCTTCGCCGGGGCTGTAGGGATCGACCGCGGGTCGGCACCCGGGCTTCTCCGGGTCACCGTTCTCGTCCCAATCCCGGCGGCCCTCGCCGGTCCCGGGAGTGCGGAAGGGGGCGCAGGCGGCAGCTCAGCGCAGCCGGTGGCCATCAGCGCGACGGCCGAAGGGACGGCCTTCTTCGACGCGAACCGGATCCTGAACCGCCTGACCGCCCGGACCATCGATTACACCCACACCCGCATCCTGATCATCGGGGAGGACCTCGCCCGTGAGGGCCTCGCCCCCGTCATCGACCTCCTCCACCGGAACACTGACTTCCGGCGCAGCCTGCTCGTGGCTGTAGCCGACGGGACCACGGCCGAGGAGATGCTGCTCTCGGTAAGGCCCGACCTCGCCCGGTCACCCACGGACTACCTGGCCGGGCTCGTTAGCTCGGGCTTCACCTTCTTCGGAGAAGTCCCCCTGGTGCGGGTCCATGACCTCGATCTGGCCAACGTGGGGCCGAACCTCGAAATCGCCCTCCCCCTCCTGCGGCTCGAACCCAAACCTCCCTTTCCCGTGCCGCCCGGGGCCGGCGCCGGAGGAGGCGGCGGACAAGGTGCGGGAGGCGGACAGAGCGGGGGCGGCGGAGGTGCTGGAGGAGGGGGCGAGGCCGCCGCTCCCCCGCCCGAACGGCGGGCGGCAGTGTCCGGGACGGCCCTGTTCCGCAACGACAGGATGGTAGCCAAGCTCGACCCGGTCGAGACGATGGGTTTTCTGCTGGTCCAGGGGCGGTTCCGGCGGGGTCTCGTCACGGTCAGGGGACCGGAGACCGAGGAGACCCCGGTCGTCTTCGAGGTCGCCCGGGATCGCTCGAGATGTCGTGTCAGACGCCAGGGCGACGAGTTCTCCGTCGAGATCGCGGTGAGGCTCGCCGCGAGCATCGAGGATGTCGCGGGCCCGGCTCAGGTTGTCGACGCGACGAACTACCCGGCTCTAAAAGCCCTCCTCGAGGCCGAGCTCGAGAGGCGGATGACCGCGGCGATCAATAAGGCTAAGACCGAAGTGGGGGGAGACCCCTTCAACCTGGGGCTCGCCGCCCGCCGCACCTTCCGGAGCTGGCCCGAGTGGGCGAATTTCGACTGGCACGGGGCCTTCCGGGAGGCGGACGTCACGGTCCGGGCCGAGATCACCTCCATCAGGCCGAACCTCTCCTTCCAAGCTCCGGTGTCGCACGAGTGACTCAGAGGCGGACGGCCACCCAGGCCGGAAGGGCGGCCGACGCCGCGGCCAGAAGGAAGAGGACGGCCCCTCCGAAGCGGTTCCCGGCCCGCCAGGTGTCGAGCGCGTAGTTTCCCGTATAGACGGCGACCAGCAGGGCCGCGACCAGCAAGACCGCCACCGGTCCGCCTCCTCTCGGGTCTCGACCTCCTCCCCCGGACGAATCTCCCCCGCAAGGCGGTTTCTAGCCGCCCGGGATGAGGACGGTCACCCTCAGACCGTCCAGGGCCCGGATGTCCTCCGGGTCGAAGAGCATGAGCCTGTACTCGCCCGCCAGCCACCGGTCCATCTGGTCGGCGTAGTGCCGGCTCAGGGGCTGGCCGGAGACGCCGATGGCCATGATATCGTAGCACTGGTTGAGGTCGGCGAGATCGGCGACGAACCGCCACGGGGCCGACGACTGGACCTCGTAGGGCGGGTCCCCGGCCCTGTAGCTCATGGCCGCCGCGGTGACCGCGCTACCGCCGATGGGGTAGGGGCCGCGGTTGACGAGCGGCCGGAGGAAGGACACGCCGCCCATCGGGTGGTCGAAAGTGATGGTGTGGAGCTTACCCCACTCCCACGAGGAGGGCTGGCCTCCCAGGGTCTCTCCGAGCCTGGCCACGGCCGCCCGGAAAGCCCGGACCAGGACGTCGGCCGGCCCTTCCACGACCTCCGGGGTCGTCACGTCGTCGAACCAGACCGACTCGCCGGACAGGAGCAGGCTGTCGAAGGTGTTAATTGGGGAGCCCGACTTGAGGAACTGCCGGAAGAGCTCCTCGCCGAGCTCGTCGGCGAACGTCGCCCTGAGGGCCTCGTGGTAGAAGACGTGGAAGATGGAGGGGCCCGGGCTCGAGGCGAGGTCCTGCGGGTTGTCGGAGGCCCACGCGAGGAGGATTTCCAGAGCCGCCGCCTCGGTCGCCGTGAAGGCCGCTCCGGCGGGGCCGGCGGCACCGGCGGCGCCCGCGGCGCCGGCCTCGCCTTCCGGGGCGAGGGCCGCCCTGATGGCCGGGAGGAGTCTCGAGGCCTGCAGGTTCTTCATATCGAGCTGGATGGCCATCATGTCCTGAGCCGTGAGCCCGCTCCGGCCGCGCAGCTCCTCCCAGATGCTGGCCGCGCGGTAGGGCGGGGACCAGGCGCTCGAGAGGAAGTAGCGGTATCCGGGGGCCGGCACGCGGTTGTTGGCCGTGACGATGACGCCCGCGGCCGGGTTGACCAGGCTCGGCAGCTCGTCCCAGGGGATGAAGCCGGTCCACTCGTAGTCGCTCGTCCAGCCGGGGACCGGGAGGAGGCCGTTACCCGCCTTCCGGATGGGAATGAGCCCGTTCGCCCGGTAGGCGATGTTCCCATCGACGTCGGCGAAGACGAAGTTCTGGGCCGGGGACCTGAACATCTCCAGGGCCTGCCGGAACTCGTCCCAGTCCGCCGCCCTGTTGAAGCCGATGAGCGCGGCGAGCTCGCAGCTCGGCTCGAGGGCCGTCCACCTCAGGGCCAGGGCCACGGGGAGACCCTCTTCGCCGCCGACCACGTCCGAGACGATCGGTCCGTGGCGGGTGACGACGACCTCGCGGATGACCGGGTCGGTCTGTCCCTTTACCCGGATTTCCTCCCGGTAGACCCGGGCCTGCTCCCACTGGCCGTCGTACTCGAACAGGTACGGGTTATCGGGGTGGGGGCGCTCGATGTAGAGGTCCTGGACGTCGGGGCCGACGTTGGTCACGCCCCAGGCCACGCGCTCGTTGTGGCCGACGATGACGCCCGGGACCCCGGGGAAAATGACCCCGGTCACGTTGAGCTCACCGGGGCAGAAGAGGTGGTTCTGGTACCAGATGGACGGGGCCTTTATCTCGAGGTGCATGTCGTTGGCGAGGAGCGGCTTGCCGGTCGCCGTGTGCTGTCCGGCGACGACCCAGTTGTTCGAGCCCAGGCCCGCCGGACCGGCCTCACCCAGGCCGAGAGTGGCCACCTCGATGACGTTGAGGAGACGGAGAACGGCCGCGATGCTCCGCTCGGACGAACCATCCTCACGGCCGAGAGCGTCCCCGCTCCAGGTAGAGCCGGCCGCGGTCGCCGCCGGGGCGCCGGCGGCCGGGCCGACCGCGCCGTCCCCGGTCCCGGCCCAGCCTCCGAACGGCGAGACCGTGGTGATGGGGCCGTCGTCGGGGTAGACGGGGAAGAGGCTCGCTGCGGCCTCGGGGCCGAGCTTCTCGGTCAGGGCGAGGTAAAAGAGCTCGGCCTGCATGTTCCCGCCGAGGACCCAGGACATGTACTTGCCGATGGCCGCCGAATCGGTGACCGTCCAGGGTTCCGGGGTGTAGCCCAGGATGGTGAACTCGATGGGGAGCCTGCCCCCGGCCTGGCCGATGTAGGCGTTGACGCCGTCGGCGAAGGCCTGGGCGATGGCGGTCACCTCCGGCGGGTAGACGGCCAGCGAGGCCTCGGCCGCCCGGTAGAACCCTATCGTCCGGAGGAAGTGGTCGGAATCGACGTAGCCCGCCCCGAATATCTCGGCCAGGCGCCCCTGCACGGCCCGCCGCGACAGGTCCATCTGCCACAGGCGGTCCTGGGCTTGGGCGTAGCCCTGGGCGAAAAAGAGGTCGGGTAAGGTCGTCGCGAAAATGTGCGGGACTCCATCGGCATCCCGGTAGATGCGGACCTCCGCCTCGAGCCTGGGCAGGACGACGGCTGCGCTGTAGGCCGGAAGCCCGGCCCTGGCCAGGCGGATGGCGTACCCGAGCCCGCCCGCGGCCAGGACGACCACCACGACCAGGACGACGGTCAAGACGCGCCGGAGTCGCTTCACCTGAAATCCCTCCAGTTCAGAGTTATGCGGCAATTCTGGGTGGCCCGGGCGTCTCCTGCCGGACACCCCTCCGATCGAGGCGCGGAGCGGGAGCGACACGGACGCCGGCCGGAGGGATGCCCCGGACCGTGTCGAATACCCCGGGGCGGGTGGTGGAAGGTTTTAGCACGGGCGCCGCAGAGGCTCGGGCCTTGGCGCGGGAGGAGAGAAGACGTTGCAGCCTCTCCGGTCGAAGCGCATCGGCGACCACACCCTCGGGGCCATCGCCCGGTTCCTCGTGGTCGTCGGCGTGTTCCTCTACATCCTGTCCGTTCTGAGCATCGGCAGTTCGCGGGCTGACGTGCCCTCGGTCGGCCTCTTCCTCGGGCCAGCGGGCGAGACACCGGTCCTTTACCTCCGGCCTCCGGCGGGGGGAGCGGGGGGCCCGGGTGGCGGGGCCGGTGAGGGCGGTGAGGGCGGCGGCGACGGCGAGGCCGCGCCCCTCGGAACGGTCGTCGTGGTCCACGGCTTCGCGGCTTCCAAGGAGTTCATGCGCGAGCTCGGCTACAGCCTGGCCCGGGGTGGCTTCGAGGTTTACCTGGTTGATCTTCCCGGGCACGCCCACTCGCGGGTCCCTCTCGACCCAGCCGGCCTTATAGACTGGTTCCGAGCCCTGCTCCGCGACCTCCAGCACGGCGGCCGGCTGGCCGGGGACCGTCTTTTCCTCGTCGGGCACTCTCTCGGGACGATCGTCGTCACGCGAGGAGCCCTGGCCAGTCCCGAGCTCCCCATCTCGGCTGTAGTCGCGCTCTCACCCATCCTGGCGGAGGTGACCCTCACCGAGCCGCCCAACTACCTCGCCCTCCACGGCGAGGGCGAGATACCGGGAGTGCGGGAGGCCGCCCTCGGGATCCTCCGGTCGGGCACGGGGCTCGAGGCCCCCGAGCTCGGCCGGGTCTACGGCGACTTCGCCGACGGGACGGCCCGGTCGGCGGGCCCGGTTGGGGGCACGACCCACGTCTCGGTCGCCAACAACGTCGAAACCGTGAAAAGGGTTCTGCGGTGGCTCTATGCCGCCGCCGGGACTCCCGAGCGCGGGCTTCCGCGGCTGGAACGGGAGGGGGCCGAGCGGAACTTCGGGCTGCTCGGGGCTGTTGTGCTCTGGCTCGGCGTCTTCTACCTCGCGGGGGCGGCCGCCGGGCTCATCGGCCACGCTCCCCGCCGACCGGACGCCCGGGCGGTGGTCGAGGACGCGCGCAAGGCGGCCGGGCGCCCGGCTGAAGCGCCGCCCCCGTCGCGGTACGGCGACCCGCCGGCCCTGACCGAGGAGGAACGCCGGGCCAAGGACAAGGCTACCCAGCTCTTCGCCGGGACCCGCGTCATCCCGCTGCTCTTCGCCGTGGCCGTCGTGCCGTCGACGCTCATTCCCGGCTACTTCGGCTGGTTCACGTTCCCCCGCCAGCACCTGGTCGACTACCTCGCCTTGTACCTCCTCATCTTCACCCTGACCCTCGCCCCGTTCCTCGCCTCTCTCGGCCGCCTGCTCAGGGTGGGACCCCTCGTGGCCCCTTCGAGTCGAGGCGGACCCGTGCGCTCGGCCCTGCTCGGCCTCTTCCTCTTCGTCCTGGCCGCGGGGCTCGTGGGCTGGTTCGCCACCCTATCGACGACGAACCTCATCCCACCCCAGGCGCGCTGGGGCCAGATCGGCGTTCTGGCTCTCCTCTTCCTGCCCTTCGCGGCGGTCGACGAGATGATCCGGGGTACGGTCCACGACCGCACCGGCCTCACCTGGGGCCTGTTCGTCACGGTCATCGGGAAGCTCATCATCGGCGTCAGCTGGTACGCGGCCCTCCTCCTCCCACGCTCGCCCCAGGGCCTCGTCGTCATGATCCCGCTCCTCATCCAGCTCCTCGTCCTTCTCGACCTCGCCGGGACGGCCATCTACAATGAGCACGGGAACTGGGTGGCGGCGGCGGTCTTCAAGGCGCTCTCCCTGGCCTGGATTCTCGGGACCGTCTTCCCCCTGGTTGCTGGGGTGGTCGGGTTGCACTAGGGGCCGCAGGAATCACTTTCCGGGCCGGGCGCCCCGCGGTGGGTCAACACAATTGCTCATTTCATGGTAAGCTTAACTGTCATCTGGACAATGTCGTCGCCGACCCAGATTCGAGCCTAGCCTGGACGAGGAGGCGGGCAATTGCATCCGGTTGTTTTCGAGATCGGTCCCATAACCATCTACTCCTACGGGCTGATGCTCTCTCTGGCCTTCGCCCTGGCCGTCCTGACGGCCTTCCTCAACGCCAGACGGCACGGGGTCGACCCTTGGCTCTTCGTTGACATGGCCCTCCTGCTCTTTCTCGCGGGACTTCTCGGTTCGCGCCTCCTCTACGTCGCCCTGAACTGGGACGACTACGCCGGACGCCCCCTCTGGACCATCCTGGCAACCTGGGAGGGCGGTGTGTCCTTCTACGGGGCCATCCTCGGAGGCTTTCTCGCCGCCGTGTGGTTCACCCGACGCCGCGGTCTGAGACTTGCACCCATCGCCGACGCCGTGGCTCCCGGGCTCGCCCTGGCCGCCGCCGTCGGCCGGATCGGCTGCTTTCTCAACGGCTGCTGCTACGGGGTTCCAACGTCGGGCATCCTCGGGGTCTTCACCCGCTTCGCTCCCGGTCTGCGGCACCCGACCCAGCTCTACGAGTCGTTCGCGTATTTTCTTGTCTTCGGCTTCCTGCTCTGGTGGCAGAAGAAGCGGGCCAGGGCCCCTGGACAGCTCTTCGTCCTCTTCGTCGGGGCCTACCTCGTCGGGCGCTATGTGGTCGAGTTCTTCCGCGATGACGGCCACCGGTTCTACCCTTGGCTGAGTCTGACCCAGGCGGCGAGTCTGGTCATCGCCGCCGTGGCCGTCGCGGCCTACGTCTGGCTCGGGCGGCGGCACCGGGCCGAGACCGCGGCCCCGCGCGCGAGCCGCGCCCCGGAGTGAAGCCGGGGACGGCAGGCCGGGCAGGCTGAAGCGGGGCGGGCGGCTCGACCCGCCCGGCGAGCGTGGGACATGGGAGGAAACGAGGACACGCTGGAGAATCGAGGCCGGCCCCTTGGCGGGGCCGGCCTCTTGACCTTCAGTCCGTCGGTCGCGTCGCCCGGCGAGCGGCCGAGGCCGGATGCGGTTCCCGGTCTAGGCCGGCGGGGCGGCCTGGCGGCGGCCAGCCAGCGCCGAGCTCAGCTTGGCGAAGGCCAGAACGAGCGGGACCACCAGGACCGAGGCGAACCCGGTCGGTACGACTTGCAGGAGGTCCAGGTAGAACTTGAAGCCGAGGAGAAGGTCCGGCAGGAACCAGTCGAAGCTCACCCCGTACAGGTAGTAGAAGAAGACCACCTGCAGGGAGAGGACGTAGGTCACGAGGTAGGACATCGCAGCCGCCGCCTGGGCCAGCTCAGGACCATCGTAGCTCCGGCGCCGCCCGGCGATAAGGCCCACGATCACCGCGACGACGAGGACCGTGAGGGCGGCCTCGAGCATCCGGTCGTTGAAGAACTGCTTGATGAGACCCTCCTCGTTGAAAATCGACAGCGAGAAGCGGAACCCGTGGACGACGAAGAAAACGACATTGTAGAAGACGAAGTACAGGACGGCGCCGCCGGCGGCGAGCGAGAACCACCTGTTCCGCGCAAGCAGAACGAGGGGCACCAGGGGCAGGAGGACGAAGAGCAGGGCCGGGCCCCGGCGGGAGGCCCTCTCGGCCGCCAGGCGGAGCGACCGGACCTCGTCCCGCCCCTGGTCGAGAAGGCCGAGGGCCTGCTTCGCGGCGCTGACGGCCAGTTCCGGGTCGCCGCCGACGAGGTTCACCCAGGCCTGGTCGGCCAGGTCGGCGCCCCCGGTGACCTTGGCCGCGGCCTGGGCCATGGCCTGGCTCGCTGGCAGCGCGCCGGCCACGGCGGCCACGTACTCGCGGGTGAAGGTATGGCGCGTCCGGGCGAGATCGATGAAAGCCCGGGCCAGGGTGTCAGGCGGCAGGGTCAGAGCGTCGTCCAGGATGGTCCCGACGGTGTGGGTCGGCATACTCATCCCCAAGAGGGCGCAGATGGTCGGGGCGATGTCCCACTGGTTGGCCGCGCCCTGGGCCCCGACCTTCACGGCTTTACCGGCGAGGACGAGGGGGACGTTGAGGACCTCCGGCTCCCACCCGCCGTGGCCCCCTGTGTCGATGTGCCCGTGATCCGAGGTCAGGATGACGGTGCGCTTGTCAAGGTCGTAGGCGGCCAGCATCTCGGCGATGTAGCCGTCGATGCGCTGGGCCACGTTGCGGTAATCCTGGCTCGCGCCGCCGTGAGAGTGACCGTAGTGGTCCACCCCGCCGAAGTGGACGATCATCAGGTCGGGGAGAGGAGCCTCACCGGTGAGGATGGCCATGGCCTGCGCGAAGACCTGGCTGTCGTAGTCGTCGGCCGAGTCGTCGAAGCAGTGCATGTCGTCGATGGCTTCACCGTATAGGTCTATCCACCCCTTCCCGGCCACGACGGCCGTCGACCTCCCGGACCGGCGGGCGGAGTGGAAGAGATGGTCGACCGCGAGGAGACCTTCGTACCAGTTGGTCGTCACCCCGTGGATCTCCTGGACCGTGCCGCTCGGGATCACTGCCGCCGCGGGGTCGGAGAGCGAGGGCTGCCCGGCCACGGCCGTGAAGTCGGCTCCCTTCGCCCGCATCTCGTTGAACGTGGCGCAGACCTCCCGTGAGGCGTCGAGCCGCAGGCCGTCGACGATGATGAGCAGGACTCCGCCGGTGGCCGCCGTGCCGGTCGGCGTCACCGGGGGTATCTCCGCGAGATAGGGGCTCTGGTACTTGGCAACCGCGTTCCAGGCCGACATGGTGAGGTCCTTGGCGTAAAGGGAGAAGCCGACGAGCAGGACGGGGATGAGGCAGGCCGTGAGGACGAGGACTGCGCGGCCCTGCCGCGGGGGGTAAGCCGCCTGTCCCCTACCGCCCTTCTTTCTGTTGACCTTGCTACCCATTTCGCGTTCGCACCTCCATTTCCGGCTGTTTCCCAGCCCGGCAGGATTCGCCGCGGGGCGGAGGCATTCCTCCGGCGCCCGTTCCCGCACCTTCCTCTCCGTGGTCCCGGAGGAATGGCCGGTAGGCCCGTAGAAGCTTGAGTTCCGGCCGGCGTGCCGACGGTGCGGAGAAGGCGCGGGCCGGCTGCGGGAGGCAGCTTCCATGAACGAGCCGAAGACCTCCGGCCGCGCGGAGGGCGCCGGGGGTCCGTCGCCCCTCCGCTCCCGCGCCGCCGCCGAGTCCGGTGCCCGGGACCGGGCCATCCTCACCCTGACAGTCCTCGGTTTCCACTCCCCCTACCCGGGTCGGGGGACGGCGTGTCCCGGCTATCTTATCGAAGGCTTCGGAACCCGCCTCCTCCTCGAATGCGGGAGCGGGGTCCTCTCGCGGCTCGAGGACTACTGCAGCTATACCGACCTCGATGCCGTCGTCCTCAGCCACCTTCACTTCGACCACTGCTCCGACGCCCTGGTCCTCCGCTACGCTCTCGACGTTGCGGCCCGCTCCGGCCTACTGACGGGCCCCGTGCCCGTGTGGTGCCCGCGCGAACCCGCTGCTCTCTTCGATCTCATGACCTACAAGGAGGCCATGCTGGCCAGGGCCATCGACCCGGACACCTCGGTGACCGTCGGCGGGCTGACCCTGACCTTCGTGCCGGTGAAGCACCCGGTTGAGACCTACGGGGTCGTCCTGACCCCGGCCCGGGCCCCGGCGGTGGGGTCCATGCTCTTCTACACGGCCGACACGGAGTGGGACGACGGGCTCCCGCAGCGCGTCGGAATCTGCCGGGTGCTCCTGGCCGAGGCGACTTTGACCGACCGGCAGGCCGCTCTCGCCCCGGTCACCGGGCACCTGACCGTCGGTGAGGCCGTGCGGCTCGGGGCGGCGACGTCGGCCGAGAAAACAGTGCTCACCCACTACCCGCCGGGGCGCAGTCCGGAGGATATCCAGGCGGAGGCGGGTCGGGTCCTTCCCCGGCCCATCGCCGTGGCCCGGGAGGGCCTCCAGGTGACGTGGCCGTGACCGTCGTCGTGCGGGAGGCCCGGACAGCTATCCCAGCCAGCCCGTGCTAAGTATCCTGAACTACCTTGGAAGCAGATGGCCGGGTCTCGCGTCCGCACCATAACCTCGTGCCGGCGCCGCTCAGCCACAAACCGTTCGCGTGTGCCGTGAAAGGTGGTGCGTTCTAGCAGGTGCA
>DYFB01000063.1 GCA_020725405.1 Symbiobacterium sp.
CGGGCCGGCGGCAAACACAACGACCTCGATCAGGTGGGCCGGACGGCCCGCCACCACACCTTCTTCGAGATGCTAGGGAACTTCTCGTTCGGCGACTACTTCAAGGTGGAGGCCATCCGCTTCGCCTGGGACCTCCTTACCCGCGGCTTCGGTCTCGATCCCGGCCGCCTGACAGCGACGATTTACCGGGACGATGATGAGGCCTACGCCATCTGGCGGGAGAAGATCGGTCTCGGACCGGAGCGGGTGGTCCGGCTCGGGGAGAAGGACAACTTCTGGTCCATGGGCGACACCGGGCCGTGCGGACCTTGCTCGGAGATAGTCTACGACCGCGGCCCCGAGTACGCCTGCGCCGACGGGCCGGAGTGTGCCGTGGGCCGCTGCGACTGTGACCGCTGGCTCGAGCTCTGGAACCTCGTCTTCATGCAGTACGACCGGGACAGTGGCGGGACGATGAGGCCCCTCCCGAAGCCCTGCGTGGACACAGGGATGGGCCTCGAGCGCATCGCCTCGGTCCTCCAGGACGTGCCGTCGAACTTCGAGACCGACCTCCTCCGGCCCTATATCGGATACCTTGAGGACCGCACCGGACGCCCGTACCGCCGCGGGCCGGAGGGGTTCCCCTTCCGGGTCATCGCCGACCACATCCGGTCCTGCGTCTTTATCATCGCCGACGGGGTCCTCCCCTCCAACGAGGGGCGCGGCTACGTGCTCCGGCGTATCCTCCGGCGGGCGGCCCGCTTCGGACGCGTCCTCGGCTTCGACCGTCCTTTCCTGCACGACCTGGTCCCGCTGGTGACCTCGATGATGGGCGAGGCCTACCCTGAGCTCATCGATAAGGAGGACCACGTCCGGAGGGTCATCGAGGCCGAGGAGGCTCGCTTCCTCGAGACCCTGACCGAGGGAACCCGCCGGGCGGAGGAGCTTCTCGCGGTGGCGGCCGCCGCGCCCGGAGGCCCCGGCGGTGACGGGCGCGGCAAGGTCCTGCCCGGTCGCGACGCCTTCCTGCTCTATGACACCTTCGGCTTTCCCATCGACCTCACCGAAGACATGGCCGCCGAGCGCGGCCTGACGGTGGATCGGGAGGGGTTCGAGCGGGCCATGGAGGAGCAGCGGCGTCGGGCCCGCGAGGCTCGGGAGACGGCCGGCGTCCCGGGAGACGAGGCGGCGGCCCTGGTCGAGCTCTTCGCCGGGAGGCCCTCCAATCTCTTCGTGGGCTACGACAATCTCGAGGTCCGGGTGACCATCCTGGCCCTGGCCGGGGGCGGCCGCCTCGTCGGCGAGGCCGTTCCGGAAGACGGGGAGATCCACGTCCTCCTCACCGAGGTCCCCTTCTACCCCGAGTCCGGCGGTCAGGTCTCCGACACCGGCTCTGTCGAGGGGCGCCTCGGACGGGCCGAGGTCCTGCGGTCCTTCCGCCTGCCCGACGGCAAGATCGTCGTGACCGCACGGGTTTTGGAAGGGCGCCTTGTCCCGGGAGAGACGGTGGAGGCTGTCGTCGACCGGGCGGCGCGGTCGGCCACGGCCAGGAGCCACACGGCCACCCACCTTCTCCACCACGCCCTGCGGACGGTCCTGGGGGAGCACGCCGCCCAGGCGGGGTCCCTCGTTGCGCCCGACCGGCTCCGGTTCGACTACTCGCACTTCGGCTCGCCCTCCCGCGAGGAGCTCGAGCGCGTCGAGGACCTCGTGAACCAGGCGGTCATGGCCTGCCGTTCCGTCCGGGCCGCCGTCAGGCCCTACCGGGAGGCGGTCTCTGCCGGAGCCATCGCCCTCTTCGGGGAGAAGTACGGAGACGAGGTCCGGGTCGTGGAGATAGACGGGATAAGCCGGGAGCTGTGCGGCGGGACGCACGTCTCCTTCACCGGGGAGGTCGGCCAGTTCCGGATACTCTCGGAGAGCGGCATTGGCGCCGGTCTCCGCCGGGTGGAGGCCGTCACCGGTCTGGGCGCCCTCGAGAGGGCGCGCCGGACCGAGGCCGCCCTCGGGGAGACGGCCGCGGTCCTGCACTGCGACCCGGAGGAGGTCCCCGAGCGGGCCCGGCGGCTCACCGAGCAGATCCGCCGGCAGGAGAAGGAGATGGAGCGCCAGACGGCCAGAGCGGCGCAGGAGTCGGCCCAGGCCCTCGTCGACGGGGCCGAGACGGCCGGCCCCTACCGCTTCGTCGTCGGCCTCCTGCCGCCGATGTCCATGGAGAACCTGCGCCAGGCCGGGGACCACGTCCGTGACCGACTCGGCCCGGGCGGGGTCGTCCTCCTGGCGTCCCCGACCGAGGACGGCGAGCGGGTGAGCCTTGTGGCCATGGCGGCGAAAGCCCTGGTGGATAAGGGAATCCACGTGGGGAAGATTATCGGCGACGTGGCCCGGGTCGCCGGCGGGGGCGGCGGCGGCCGGCCGGACATGGCCCAGGCCGGCGGACGCGACCCGGCCAGGCTCCCCGAGGCCCTCGACCGCGGCCGAGTCCTCTTGCGGAAAGCCCTGGAGGAGATAGGTGGCGGCGGGCAGAATACCTCGACCTAGTCCTTCCCAGGGGGTGCTGGCCCGTGCCTACCGAGCAGGAAAAGACAAGGATGTTCCGGGTCGGGCCGGATGAGGTTCCGAAGGCCCGGGACGTTCTGCTCCAGGTCTACGAGGCCCTCCAGGAGAAGGGCTACAACCCCATCTACCAGATCGTCGGCTACCTCCTCTCCGGAGACCCGGCCTACATCACGAGCCACAAGACGGCCCGGAGCCTCATCCGCAAGCTGGAGCGCGACGAACTCCTGGAGGAACTCGTCCGGAGCTACCTAGATAAGGAGGCCTAGGGTCCGAGAGTGATACCCCTCCGGGATAGCGTCAGGTCCAGGCGGTTCCCGCTGGTGACCGTCCTCATCATCGCGGCGAACGTCCTCGTGTTTCTCTACGAGCTGTCTCTCACCGAGAGGCAGCTCGCCGCTCTGGCCGCCCGGTGGGGCTTCATCCCCGCGGCCCTCTTCGGGCCGGGCGGGAGTCCGCCGCCGGCCCCGTTCGGTGTTCCGGACCTCGGAGGCGCGGCCGCCCCGGCCGTCCTGACCCTCGTGACCTCGACCTTCATCCACGCGAGTCCGGTGCACATCGTCGGTAACATGCTCTTTCTCTGGGTTTTCGGCGATAACGTCGAGGACCGCTTGGGGAAGCTCAGGTTCCTCGGCTTCTACCTTCTGGCCGGGGTCGTGGCCAACATCACCCACGCCCTGGCCATGCCGGCCTCCGATGTTCCCGTCATCGGAGCGAGCGGAGCCGTCGCCGGCGTCCTCGGGGCCTACTTCATCGCCTTCCCCCGGGCCCGGGTCACCTCCCTCGTCTTCCTGGGCCTCTTCGTCACCCTGGCCCGCATCCCGGCCGTGGTCTTCCTCGTGCTCTGGTTCGCCTACCAGCTCCTCATGGGCCTCTTCACCTTCGAGGCGGCCGGGCAGGTCGTGGCCTGGTGGGCGCACATCGGCGGCTTCCTGGCCGGAGCCACCGTCTACGTGCTCCTCGGCGGCGGGCGCACCCAGCGGGTGTACTAGCGGCCGGGGTCGGGCCGGCATGAGCAGAGGGGGAGCCCAGCCTATGGTCGGAGAGGCCGTGGAGGCGGTGAAGCTGGGACGGCGAGGGCCGGTGGTCTCCCGGTTCTGCCTGGGGCTCCTGCCGCTGAGCCGGCTTCAGTCGAACCTTCCCCGCGGCGAGGCGGTGCGTCTCGTCGAGGAGGCTCTGGAGGCCGGGGTCACCTTCTTCGATACGGCCGAGCTCTACGAGACCTACTGGCTGGTGCGCCAGGCCCTCGGGCCGCCGGCCGTAGTGGCCTCGAAGGCCTACGCCTACACCTACGGCGGGATGCGCGACAGCCTGCGCCGGGCCCTGGATGAGACCGGGCGCGAGCGCATCGACATCTTTCTTCTCCATGAGCAGGAGAGCCGCCTCACGCTGGCCGGGCATGCCGCCGCCCTGCGCTGTCTGGTCGAGGCCAGGGAGGCCGGGGTGGTGGGGGCGGTGGGGGTCTCCACCCACGCGCCCGAGGTCGTGGCTGCGGCCGCCGAGATGGAGGAGATCGACGTCATCCACCCGCTCGTCAATCACCGCGGCCTCGGGCTCCTGGGCGGGACCCTCCAGGACATGCTAACCGCTCTGGAGAAGGCCGGCCGGGCGGGGAAGGGTATCTACGCCATGAAGGTCCTCGGCGGCGGCCACCTGGGAGCGGCGGCCGAAGAGGCCTTCGCCTTCGTCCGGAGTCTGGAGCACGTCCACGCCGTGGCCGTGGGGGTCAAGAGCCGCGAGGAGCTCCTTTACGACCTGGCTCTCCTTCGCGGGGAGCGGCCGTCGGCTGAACTCGCCCGGGCCGTGGCCGGGAGACGCCGGTTCCTTTTCATCGAAGAGCACTGCGGGGGCTGCGGGGAGTGCGTGGGGGCCTGCCGCCACGGGGCTCTGGAGCTGGTACCGGCGGAGGGGCTGCTGAGAACCCCTGGCCCCGGAGAGGGGAACGGGGGGCCGCCTGAGCGCGGGCCGAGGCTCCGGGTGAGAGTGGACATGGCCAGGTGCGTCCTCTGCGGCTACTGCGCGGCGGCCTGCCGCGACTTCTGCATCAAAGTCGTCTAGAAGGAGGAGGAAGGGGTGGGAGCGGGACAGGGGAAGGTTAGGGGTCAGGGGAAGGCCGGGGGACAGGGGGAGGCCGGGGGTCAGGGGAAGGCCGGGGGACAGGGGAAGGCCGGGGGACAGGGGCCGGCAGCGGAAGAGGCGAAGGGCCGCTGTCCCGGCGGGGAGTCCGACCCCGGCCGCGTGCTGGCCGTCGACCTCGGAACCCGGCGCATCGGTCTCGCGGTCAGCGATCCCCTGGGCCTCACCGCCCAGGGCCTTCCGTCGCTCCGGCGGGACCGGGACCCGGTCGCCCTGGTTCTCGAGGTCTGCCGCGAGAAGGAGGTGGCCGCCGTCGTGGTCGGCCTGCCGCTCAACCTGGACGGCTCGCGGGGACCCGCCGCCGAGGAGGCCGAGAAGTTCGCGGCCGAACTTGAGCGCCGCGGCGGGCTCCCGGTGATGACTTTGGACGAACGCTTCTCCTCGGTGACGGCCGAGAGAACCCTGGTCGAGGCTGGGGTCAGCCGGGCTAAGCGGCGGACCAGGGGACTTGTCGACCGCGGCGCGGCCACCGTCATTCTCCAGGCCTTCCTCGCCCGGCGATAGCGTGAGGCAGAGTCACAACGCAGACGACGTCGCCGGCCGCCAGGACCACGCCGGTGGCTCGGACCCGCTCAAGAAATCCCGCCTCGATCTCCTCCAAGGCCGCTTCCTCCGGGCGGCGGTCGAAGTAGGCGATGTTGTCCGGGTGGCCAATGATGTCGAAGAGTCCGCCTCCCGGGTGGCGAACCCCCAATCCCCGAGCCAGTAGAGAGAACCGATCACGAAGTCAAGCGGCAATCGATCGAGTAGCCGACGGGTCTTGTGTCCTGTGGATGGGTGAAGGGCGCGAGGGAAGGGGGATACCCCGGGTGCGGGGAGGCCTCGCTAGGAGAAGCGCCGCGGCCAGTGGCACTTGACTGAAGTCTGCTGCCGATGGGGAGAGCCTTCGCCCAGTCGCCCCGGGACTTAGGGCCACCCGGCGGCCTGAGGCTACCCGGAGCCAAAGGGCTACCCCACTCCGAGCTTGCGCGCACCGGAGAGTACCGCTGACCGGTATTGCTGTGTCGGATTACCGAAAGTGCGCTACTCCTCCGCGCCTTGGAAGGACAGTTCGTTGGGCCGGGGGAATGATTGAGCGGTCTTTGAGAAGAGGCCATGGGAGAAAGGAAATGGGCACCTGTAAGACTCAGAGAGATCTTGTGAGGTTAGCCGATGCACTTAGGGAAATGATCAGCCCGCGCGCCTAGGGGAAGGGAGAGAGACCCTGTGTTCAAGGCTGCCTCGCTCATTGTGGCGGTAGCCCTCCTGGGCGGGGCGGTGATCTACGGTCTGACCGCCTCAGGCGGAACCGCCCCGGGCGTGGCTGTTGTGGTCCTGCATGACGTTTCTTCTCAGGAGAAGCCAACGAGTCCCTATGTGGTCTCGGCCGCTGCCCTGGAGAACATGATCGTCCGGGCCCGGGAGGCCGGTTATACGTTCATCTCGCTAAACGATTTCCACTCCTACATGGAGGGCCGGAAGAGGCTTCCCCCACGACCCGTTCTTCTCACCTTCGATGACGGTTACGAAGGGGTCTACCTCTACGGACACCCGGTCCTTGAGGCCCTGAACTGCCCGGCGGTGATGTTCCCTGTCACCAAGTGGTTCTCACCCTACCCGCGCCCTGAACCCGCGGCTCCCCACCTCACCGTGGCGCAGGCTAGAGCCATGATCGAGTCCGGGCTATGGGGCTTCGGCGGCCACACTCATGACGGCCACCGGCTTATCCCCTCCGGCCCCGATGGTGAGCCTGCCTACTTCACTACATGCCCGCAGTGGCTCGGTTGGGAAGAGCGATACGAGACCCAGGAGGAATACCTCGCCCGCGTCTGGGCCGACATCGAACTGATGTCCCTGGAACTCAGGCGCCTCGGGGTGGAGCCCATCGACTTCGCCCTCCCCTTTGGGAGGTCGAGCCCCGAGCTGGAGAGTCTGCTCCTACAGGCGGGCTACCGCTACATCTACCTTGCCGGAACACGGCTAAACGGGCCCGGGCAGACCTACGTCTACCGCGTCGACGGGCGGACTACGGCGGACGAGTTCCTGCGGAACCTCAACGCGGCCTTCGAGGGTTCCTGAGACCTGTCTAGAGCTTGTGCCGCACCTTGCAGTTCACGCGTGCGGCCAAGGTGGCGTGGTATCCGGCCAGGACGCTCTCCACCGCTTCGCGGTCATAGCGACGCAATTCGCGGAGGGCCCCACGATAAGGCCTTGACGACCATGTCGTCGCGGTCGGCGGCGAGCGCCCGGAAGACATCGAGCGTGCGGGCAACCTCAGCGGAGACGCGGGACGGATCCCTGGGTGCCCACGGGATGGGACTATGTAGATAGACGGTGCTCACCGGCGGGATAAACACAGCCTGAGGTTTGAACCGAGGCTGAGCTCCGCTGAGCGGCGCCGGTAGAGGGCCACCGTGAGATACGCCGAGCCAGGCTGCGTCCGCTCACAGCCGCTGGTTGGCCCAGCCAGCACTCTGCCTGTGCCGACCGGCAGCACTGCTAAGATGTAGACTTACTGATCGCCTGCGTTTGGTAGAGGCTTGATCTTCAGATGATGCTCCACCCGGCCCAGCCTGCGGTCTAAGAGAGCGATACTCTTCTCATGCCGGCCCGTCCTAGCCATCAGTTCAGAGAGCATGTCGAGGGTGATCTTGGTCTCGTGGCGAAACGCCTCAAACTCAAGCCCAAGCTGCCGGAGTCGGTTGTCAACGGTGCCAAACTCGCTCTTCATCTCCGCACGAATGGCGGCGCTCTCGGCAGCCAGATCCTGCTTCGTGACCATCTCCGCTCGCATAGCCTCGTGCTCCTGACGGTTTGTGCTCAGCGCGTCCACGATGTCGGCAAGAACCTTATGGACAGTCATGGCCGTGCGCCTCCCGATGGGCCAGGTGCCCTGATCTGTGGGCGGGCTCTAGGTGGCCGGGTTCCCGGCGGAGGGTGTGGGGATACCACTATTCAGCGGGCGAAGGCGACTTCCTGCCAAGCCGGCTGTCGGGCCAACACATGGCGGCTCAGCGGCGCCGGCACGCGACCTCGGCCAGTGTGCCACGCCTACTCAGCGTTCGCTGGAGCCGCTGGTTAGGTGGCGGGACACGACCACCAAGCCCAAGTAGCCGCCCGAAGTTCGAACCCTTTTATGAGTGGGTCGCTCAGGTAGGTCTGGACAGTGTACGCGGACATGTGCCAGTAATAGGCACCGACCGCAAGAGGTGATCCGGCGGAACCCGCTCCTCCAGGGAGAAGCTGTAAAGCCACTTGCCTTGAAACTCCAGCCCTCACCCCGTCAACTCGGGATTCGGGCTAGGTTTCCGAGTTTCTGTACGAGCTCGGCAACAGCCCCATTAGCACAGACACCACCGGGGTGAGGGAGTCGCTGACCCTCAACCGCCTCGCAGGGGGCGGGCCGAGGTGGGCGTCGGAGGGGTCCATAGTACCAAGGAAGCCGGGTAATGCCGGTCGAGGGAAGGGGCCCTGGTTCTGGGTGCTTCTGAAGGGGTCGAGGAGAGGAGATTGGCGCGAGCCTAGGAACTCCATTGAATCCAGAGGCTTCGGTGGAAGCTCTACGTCAAGGCCAAGGGTGATGACCCAAAGTCCCTGGGCAAGGGACCGGGCCGCTCAGCAGAGCAGCCGGCTGGTGTCGCGCCTGCATGCCTTGACGTGAAACCAGTCCGAGAGCCGGATGCGGGAGAACCGCACGTCCGCTTCGATGAGCGGGCCCGGGAAACCGAGTCATGGTCGGGATATTGAGGCACCCCGACGGAAACGGGGAGGCAACGGATAGGCCCGACCTACCGCCACGGCGCCCGGGCTCGACTCTACCTGATTGGGGCTAGCGGTAGACCTCGTGACGGTGCCCGACCTTCACGACGGTGACGGATTGTCGGGAGTCGTCCACCTCGTAGAGAATTCGGTAGTCTGCTTGGCGTAGCCGATAGCGTTGTTGGCCGGAGAGCTTCTCGCAGCCTGGTGGCCGGGGGTTGTCGGTGAGGGTCTGGATGCGGGCTGTGACGCGGGCC